>REEG01000043.1 GCA_007695195.1 Gemmatimonadales bacterium
CCACGATCCGCTCCAACTCCCGCTGGATATAGCCGGGCTCATGGGAGGTGATCCCCGACACCGTCTCAGTGTCGGCGTCCAGGACGCCCTTTCGCTGCTCCTCCCTCTTGAGCTCGAGAACCCGAGCCCAGAGGGTGCGGGTGGCCTGGGTCGGACCCTCAAGGAACCCGGCATCCCCGGTCCAGGGGGTGTAGTTCTTCTGGATGAAGTCCCGGACATCCACGGCCCGGCTCCATCGTCCCGGACGGAAGGCCCGGTGGGCTCGTGCCCCCTCCTGTCGAAGGAAGGGGAGATCCGGAAGTGGGGTCTCGACGGCGGGTTCGGTCATGATCTCTGCAGGGCTCGAGGCTCGAGGCTCGGGAAGCTTTGACGTTACAACGTCATGAGGGATTGATCCAGTAAATTCCAGGCAACAGGACCGGCGCAACTTCCGAGCCGGATCCATGGGACTGTAGGGGCCCGCCCGAAGCGCAGGGTCCGGCCCTACTGAAAGGTCTTGAGGAAGGCCTCTCCCAGCGGCTGCCCCTCTTCGGCAACTTCCGCCTCCCACCCCAACTCGGTCCCGATGGTCCTCCGGAGAGTATCGGCAGGCCCGGGCTCGCCGTGCACCAGCGATACGGCGGCAGGGGGTCCGGTTCGCAGCCAGGCCAGGAGTTCGGATCGGCCCGCGTGGCCACTGAATGCCTCGATGCGTTCCACCTCCAGTCGGATGGGCACATCGGTGCCGTGGATCCGCAGGGTCCGGTCACCCCGAACCAGTGCCCGACCCCGGGTGCCTTCCGCCTGGAACCCCGCCAGGAGGAGGGCATGGCGCGGCTCATCCCCGAAATGCACCAGATGATGGAGGATCCTTCCCCCGGTGAGCATGCCGGCCCCGGCCAGGATGATGCGAGGTCCGTTCATCCCGTGGATGGCCTTGGAGTCCTCCACCGAAACCACCGGTTGCACCGCCTCCAACGCCGCCGCCAACTCCGGACCCGGCACCCGGAGTTCCGTGACATGCTCCTGATGGACCCCGCTCACCTCCACGGCCATGGGCGAATCCAGGAACATGGGGAGGTGGGGGATCCGGCCCTCCTGCCGTAGTCGCCAAAGGGCAACCGCCAGCGTCTGGGCCCGCCCCAGGGCGAAGGTGGGGATGAGGATGACGCCGCCCCGGGCCGCCACCCGATTCACCACTCCGGCCAGGTGCGAGAGAGAATCCACCTCCTCATGCTCCCGGTCTCCATAGGTGCTCTCCATGACGATCCGGTCGGCCTCAGGACGGGCCGCCGGTGCCGGGAGGAGCAGGTCGTTGGGACGGCCCAGATCACCGGAGAAGAGCACGCTTCCCCTGGACCGATGCACCACCCGAACCGAGCCGGCTCCCAGGATGTGCCCCGCCCGATGGAACTCCAGGCTCAGCGATCCGATCTGGAAGGAATCGCCGAAGGGAATGGGCTCCACCTGCTCCACGGCTCGCCACGCATCCCGGGCGGTGAACAGGGGCCGAGGGGGGTCGTGACGGGAGAAGCCCTTCCGCCGCGCGAAGGAGGCATCCTCTTCCTGCAGGCGGCCGGCGTCCGCCAGGAGGATGGGGAGGAGCCCCTCCGTGGGAGGGGTCACATGCACCGGGCCCCGGAACCCCTCCCGCACCAGCACCGGGAGATAGCCGGAGTGATCCAGATGGGCGTGGGTGAGCACCACGGCATCCAGATCGGCCGGGTCCATGGGGAAGGGACGCCAGTTGCGCAGACGCAGGTTCTTGAGGCCCTGGAAGAGCCCGCAGTCCACCAGGACACGGGTTCGCCCAGCATCCACCAGGAACCGGGAGCCCGTGACCGTGCCGGCACCACCGAGGGGAAGGATATGCATGGGAGAACGATGGGATGAGGGAAAGGGATTGAGGGAAGGAGAAGGAGGGGCTACACTCGCACCAAGCGCCCCCGGGTCGTAGCCTGCGCCCCAACCCTCCCACCGGTGCAATCCGGCGTACCCGCCTCCACATGCCGCCCTCCGAGACCCTCATCATCCTGAATCCGGCCGCTGGGGACAAGGCGCACCCGGACCTTGTAGAAGACTGGGCTCGGACCCATCCCCACGTCGGGCTTCAGCGAACACGAGGCCCCGGTGACGCCCGGCGCCTGGCCCGGGAGGCTGCAACCCAGGGGATGGGACTCATCGCGGCGGCGGGCGGAGACGGCACGGTGAACGAGGTGGCAGTGGGAATTCTCGAGGCGGAGCCGCGACGGAGTCACCTGGGCATCCTCCCCCTGGGGACCGGGAATGACCTGGCGCGGACCCTGGAGATCCCCCTGGATCTCCACCAGGCCCTGGCTCTCCTGGAGAGGCACGGACGGGAGCGCGACCTGGACGTCCTGGAGGTTCGCCTGGACGACGAAGCCCCGCGCTTCGTCCTCAACGCCGTCACCGGAGGCTTCGCCGGAGAGTTGACCGAGTCGCTGACCGACCAGGTGAAGGAGGCCTGGGGTCCCCTCTCGTACCTGCGTAGCGGCATGGAACTCTGGGGAGACCGTTCCACCTGGAATGTGGAGGTGGAGGCGCCGGAGGGAGGCGGTCGTTTCCAGGCCCTGAATCTGGTGGTGGCCAATGGCCGATCCGCCGGCGG
>REEG01000016.1 GCA_007695195.1 Gemmatimonadales bacterium
GGTGCCGCGGTGGGCGACACCGCCGCCTGGTTCACCACCGATCCCTACGTGCAGGAGATGACTCGGGACCACTTTGTGATGCGACTGGCCGAGACCTACCTCATCGCGGCCGAGGCGTTGATGATGCTGGGCCGGAACTCCGAGGCCGCCGAGTACTTCAACGCCGTGCGCGCCAGAGCGGCGTACCCGGGCCAGGAGATTCCCCTCATCACTCCGGAGGAACTGGACCTGGATGCGATCCTGGACGAGCGGGCCCGGGAACTGGTCGGGGAAGGTCACCGATGGATCGACCTCAAGAGAACCGGGACTCTGGTCCAGCGTGTACGGGCCCACAACCCGCTGGCGGCCCCGCACATTCAGGACCACCACGTGCTCCGACCTATTCCTCAGAGCCAGATCGATCGGACCACCAATGACTACCCGCAGAACCCGGGGTATTGAGGGCCGGCAGGTCTCCATCTTCCGGCGCCTATCGGTACATCACCGTACACGTCCATAAGGCCGCGCTCCCAGCCACAGTCGGGGGATGAGGCCGGCGGCCATCCAGAGCACCCCGATTCCGACGGCGGCCAGCGCCACGTGGGTCATGGGCCTCCATATCCCGAAGAACCGGTCGTAGACCAGAAGAACCGGGAACATGGCAATGGCGATCCAGAGGGCCTTCCGGAAGGTGACGCTCCACGGGACGGCGAGGGAGGCGTAGTGGGACCAGAGGGGTGCGGGATCGGCGTCCCCGTTGACCGGATCGACGTCTGCCTCGCCGGCGGAACTGCCCTGTAGGTCGACGGTCTTCCCCCGCGACCCCCATCCACGATAGAGCGCCCAGAGGACACCGAGGACGAGAGCATCCATCCAGGACGCCGCGTCCCAGCGCACCAGCGACCCCACCAGGTAGAACCAGATGGTGACCAGGCCCCCTTCCAGAATGACGAAGCGCCACGGTAGTGGGGGTCCCCGGCGAGCCTTGCCGTCCCCGGGTTCTGCGTCGATGGTCTCGGACCGGAGGGGGGGCATTCGCAGGCTTCCGTGCCGCGGGGTGCCAATGTTGGTTCCACCGGGAACCGGACATTGAAGGGTGTGGGGCGCCACGGCTATCCACTGCGGTGCCCCGAAGAGGGACCGACCCTGGGAAACTGACAGATCTCCTTACGAATACGCAAGAAACCAGGGGGCAGGCGTTGGCGGCGAGCGGGGGTTGGACCGGCCCGGCTTGCGTCAGTTGGTGAGCGGAGCGATTACGAGGGGTCAGAGTAGGCCGACGCTCCGAGCGGGGCGTTCAGGCCATGGCCGAGCCCTCCGGAGAGAGAAGACGAGACGATGACAGGGCCGAGCCGATCCCATCGCCTGCCGCGGCTCACCGGACCGGGCGTGGCCCTCACCACCGTGCCCCTGATCCTCCTCGGCCATGCCGTCCTCGACGGGCCGGACGCGGGGGCTGGGCGCGTGAGCGGCCTCCTCTTCGCCGTGTTCTTCGGGCTGCTGGCATCTGTGGCCATCCATGAGATGGGCCACGCCGTAGGGGGGCGTCTCGTGGGCTTCCGCCTGGTTCTGCTGTCGGTGGGGCCGTTCCAGCTCCGGCGAACCTCGGCAGGCCTCCGCTTCGGACTCAACGATGACTGGCGGCTCCTGGCCATGGAGGTCAGCCTTCCAAAGGATGATGGTAACCTCCGGCGACGACTCATGTTCGCCTTCGCCGCCGGCCCTGCCGCCAACCTGTTGACGCTCCTGCTCATTGTTGCGGCGTACTGGTCTTTCGATCTTCGCCAGTACTCCCTGGAGGGTGTTGTGGGTGGCGACCCGGTCCTCCCCTGGTATCTGACGATTCTGGCCTTCCAGCTCGGAGCCTTCTCCCTCATCGGTACTGTCGTGAACGCCGTTCCCCTGACGGACTCGGGGATCCTGAGCGACGGGGGCCGTATCCGGATGCTCGGGCGAGGCGGACCGGAGGCCGACCGCATGATGGCGGCGCTCTTTCTGGCCGGTGCGGTGGGCGGCGGTGTTCGTCCACGAGATTGGCGGCGCGAGTGGATCGATGCGGCGACAGCCCTCCAGGATGGTTCTCCGGACGAGGCCAGTGCCTGTGCCCTCGCCTACTACTGGGCCCTCGATCGGGGCGAGATCGACGAGGCCGAGAACTACCTCCGGCGGGCGGCTGCGGCGGCGTCGGATGTCCCCATCCTGGCGCGCTCCCTGGCGGCGGAAGCGGCCTTCTTCGCGGCCCGCCATCGGGGCGACATCGACACCGCGCGGCAGAACATGATGGGGGTGGGTGACTCCTGGCTGGAGCGCGATACCCGCCTGCGTGCCGAGGCTGCCATCCTCGCCCTGGAAGGCCGGCCCGCTGAGGCCGCCGAGCGGGCGTCGGAGGCCCTTTCCGCGCTTCAGGAGGCCGGGTCCGCTACAGCCGGGATCGCCGTGGCGGAAGCCGAATGGATCGCCCACATCCTGTCGGCTGCCGGAGCGGAGTCGAACCGCCCCCCGGGCGGCGCCCCTCCCGTCAAAAGATAAGGTGGAGATGAGCCGGCCGTCAGAAGATGAGCTGGCCGTCAGAAGATGAGCTGGAACCGGACCCACAGGACCACGGCGTCATCCCTGAACTCGTCGTG
>REEG01000085.1 GCA_007695195.1 Gemmatimonadales bacterium
TGTGTCAGGTTTGCCCTTCGACCGGAGATACGGAATGGCTGAGGTGGGATCGTATGAGGCCAAGACTCACCTTCCGGCCCTCCTGCGGCGCGTTGAAGCGGGAGAACGGATTGTGATCACCCGCCACGGTCGCCCCGTGGCCGAGCTTGTCCCTCCCGCTTCCCAGGGCAGGCCGGAGCTGGACCGGACCATTCAGTCGCTTCGAACCTTCGGGAACGGACGCCGGCTCGGGCCCGACCTGAGCCTGAGGGAGTTGATCGACGAGGGGCGCAGAAGGTGAACTTCGTCCTGGACGCCTCGGTGGTCCTGTCCTGGGCCTTCGAGGATGAGCGGGACGCGTCGGCCCTGAGAGTGCTGGAGCGACTCCGGGAATCGGAGGCGGTCACCTCCTCCATCTGGCCCCTGGAAGTATCCAATGCGCTCCTGGCTGCGCAGCGTCGGGGCCGGATCGACCCCGCCGACGCCGCCCGCTTCGCATCCCACCTCCTGGTACTCCCCATCGTGGTAGAGCCCGTGGAACGCCGGGCTTCCCTGGTGGACCTGCGTCGGCTGGCGCAGGACCACGACCTTTCGTCCTATGATGCTTCGTATCTGGACGTAGCCCTCCGCCGCGGGATCCCCCTGGCAACCATGGACATGGCCCTTTCCCGGGCGGCTGAGTCCGCGGGGGTGGCTCTCGTGAAAGGCTGAACCCGTGTATGATGAGTTCTGAGCGGAAGGGCGCCGCCATGGAACTCGGGAGGTGCGCCCCGCCGTGGTCCGCCTTCCAACCGGTCATCCCTCGCAGAGAGGTCACCATGCCCCCGCGCCCCGCCCCCGCTTCTGCCCCGCTTCCTCCCCCGTCACACCCCGCCCCGGCTTCGTCCCGGGGTCGATCACGGACCCCGGCCATCACCCTCGCCACTGCCCTCGCCCTCGCCCTCGCCCTCGGCGGCCTGGCCACCGGTGCTTCCCCTTCACCCCTCTCGGCCCAGACCCCTCCCGGTGGTGGAGAGGTCCCGCGCCAGGGCGAGAAGCCCGCCGTCACCGGGGAGCGGTACATGGTCTCCTCATCCCACCCCCTGGTGAACGAGGCCATGGTGGAAGTGCTGGAAAATGGCGGCAACGCGGTGGATGCCATGATCACCGCCGTCTTCCTACAACCTGTAGTGGAGCCCCATATGTCCACCATCGCCGGTGGCACCGGCGGGCTTATCTACATGGCGGCCACGGACGAGCTCATCTACCTGGACGCTGAACTCAACCTCTCCCGCTCAGGCGGGGCCCCGGGGATCACCTCCGGCGGCCGCGTCGGGGTCCCGGGGACGGTGCGCGGGCTGGCCGAGGCAGCGGAGCGGTACGGGACGATGCCGTGGGCGGACTACCTGGCCCCGGCCATCCGGGTGGCCGAGGAAGGCTTCCCCATGTACAGCGTCCTCTACTACTACCTGGTGGAAGGGCGGGAACGGCTCTCGGCCCACGCCGTCTCCCGAGAGATCTTCCTCCCCCAGGGCGTGGTCCCGGAGGTGGGTGAGATCCTGCGCCAACCCCAGCTCGGCGCGACCCTCCGTCGCCTGGCGCAGGAGGGACCGGACTACTTCTACACCGGCGCCTGGGCGGAGCGTTTCGTGGAGAGTGTGAATGAGACAGGCGGCAACCTCACCCTGGAAGAGTTGGACGAGTACGAGGTGCGCTGGATCGAGCCGGTCCGGTTCCAGTACCAGGGTCACCCCATCGTGAGCGCTCCCCCGGCCTCCAATGCCGGGATCATGATCGGGATGATCCTCAATATCCTGGAATCCTTCGACCTTCCGGCGCTGGGGCACTACACCGAGTCGCCGGAGGCTCTCCTCCTGATCCGGCAGGCCTACGACCAGGCCCAGACCCATATCTCCCGCTTCGTCGGCGACCCGCGGAGCATGGACGTTCCGGTGGAGACCCTCCTCTCGAAGGAGTACGCCGCCCACCTGGCGGCCCTCATCGACGGGAGCCGGCAGCGGGTGGATCTCCGGAGTGGGGAGCCCATGGCTTCGGCAGCCGCCGCCCCGGCACAGCGCCCATCCGGGGAAAACGATTTCCAGGAGACGGACACCAATCACCTGGTCATCGTGGATGAGGAGGGGAACTGGGTCTCCATGACCCACACGGTCTACGGGAGCACCTTCGCCAGCGGTCTCACCGTGGGTGGGGTGGGGGTGAACAGCGGAAACGGGTTTTCCGGGGTCAGGGTCGGGGAAGGGCGGCGGGTCATCACCCCCTTCCCCGCCACCATGGTTCTGGGCGAAGACGGGAGGCCCCGCGTCGCCCTGGGCTCGCCGGGGATGTCATCCCGCGCCGTGGCCATGACGCTCATCAACCTCCTGGGCTACGAGATGAGCCTGCACAGCGCCATCCACGCGCCCCGCTTCCAGGGCTACGGACCGTCTGACGAGGTGGTGGCCGAGTCCCGGTTCAGCCAGGCGGCCCTGGACGAACTTCGGGCCTGGAACATCCGCTACCGACTGGTGGGCGGCTACGACCAGTCCATGGGATCCATGCACGGGGTGGCCATCGATCCGGTGACCGGAGTTCTCACCGGGGTCGCCGATGCTCGCCGGACGGGGTTCGCAGCCGGGCGGTGACGG
>REEG01000165.1 GCA_007695195.1 Gemmatimonadales bacterium
GCGGCGTGGGCGTACGGTGGCGGGGACGGCGTCATGACGGTCGGGTGCGGGTGGCGATGGGGGGGATGAATGGGATGCGGGCGGTTCGGAGGACCGGTCCGGGCCCATTCCCGAACCGCCGAAGCCCCTATGGATAAGCCCGAGCCCTCCATGGGGGAAGGGGCGTCCAGATGGTTCTACTCCCGCCAAGAGATTAGGATCTACCCATGACGACACCGTTCCGCGACACCCTCCGTTTCGCCCGAGGCTGGATCCGCCCGGCGTCGGACCTGCGCACCCGCACCCTCACGCTGAGCCCGGGTCGCGGCGCAGCGGGCCCGGCGGCCACCAGCCACCCTGGGCCTGCCGCCGAGGGGGGGCGCGCCGGGGACCGGGGACCCGCCACCGGACTCCTCCTGGAGCCGGGGGGCGGCGACGGCCCGCGCCCGGGATGGGTCGTCCTCCACGGGATCACCCGGCCCGGGCCCCACCATCCGGCCCTCCTCCACTTCGCCGGCGCCCTGGCCTCCACAGGCGTCCGGGTCCTCATCCCCGAGATCCCCGAGTGGCGACGGATGGATCTGGCCCCCCGCCGGGCCCAGGAGATCATCGGGTTGGCGGTGGACCGACTCGCCTCGGACCCGGAGACGGCCCCGGGGGGAGTGGTGCTCCTGGGGTTCTCCTTCGGGTCGGCCCAGGCTCTGTACCACCTGGCGGACCGGGCCGCCCGGGGGGAGCCGGCTCCGGTCCGGGGGGTGGCGGGGTGGGGTGGCTACGCGGACCTCGGGCGAACGGTGCACTTCCAATTCACCGGCGAGCATGGGTGGGGCGACGACCGGTACCGGGCGACGCCGGATCCATACGGTCGCTGGGTGGTGGGCGCCAACATCCTTCCCCTGGTCCCCGGACTGACCGGCAGCCGGCCGGTGGCGGAAGCGCTGCGGAGGCTGGCGATCCGCTCCAGCGACCTGCAGATGCCCGGCTCTTCGCCCAGCTTCGACAGCGTGAAGCTGCAGCTCCGGGTGGGCCTTCCCCGGCCCCTCCGCCCCCTCTTCGATCTCTTCGCGCCCCGGTCGGGTCGGATCCCCCCGAGGGACGAGGCCGCCGAGATGACCCGACGACTGGTGGAAGCGGCACAGACCCACATCCCCCTCCTGGACCCCCTCCCCCTCATCGCCCAGGTGCCGGTTCCGGTGCGCCTCCTCCATGCCCGGTCCGACCAGCTCATTCCCTTCACCGAGACGCTGGCGGCGGCCAGGATGCTGGAGGGACGGACACCGGGGCTGGAGAGCCGGATCCTGGGCCTCTTCAGTCACTCCGGGGGATCCGCAGGGGGAGGGATGGGGGACCGGATCCGGGGGTCTGTTTCATTTCTCGGCGCCCTGCGCTCCGTCTTCGAACTCTCCGGGGCGCCTACCCCAAAAACCGGCTGATCAGGGCCCAGACGGCGGCCCCGACCACCAGGATCACCACCACCGCCACGAGCCCGCGGCGATGGCCGCGAAGACGCTGGGCCGCCCGTGCCTGGTCGGCGGCCCAGCGGACCTCGTCGTCGCCGGGGGGGTGGGAGTTCGCCAGGATGCCCTCCCGCTCAGGCCGGGTTCTCGATGGGGTCGTGGGCCATGACTTCCCGGAGCTTGGGGTGTGCCTTCCAGAGGTAGCCGGCCATGACCACCACCCCCACCAGGTTGCCGATGGCGATGTTCCACCACGCCAGGGGACCCAGGAGGAATTCGGCCACCACCGCGATGATCCCCAGGAAGAAGGCCTCGAAGGCCACAAAGAGGAGGAGGGCCCCGATGAGGAGGGGCGGCTGCTCCTCGGCCTGGTGGGCCAGCGCCGCCGCCGCCGTCCCGATGGCGATGAAGACGGCGTAGTGGATGGGGGTGTAGGCGGCGGTGATCCAGAGCGAAACGTCGACCTGGTTCAGGTCGGTGGCGCCCAGGAAGAAGACCGACCCCAGCGCCGAGGGGGTGAAGAAGGGACGGCCCTGGATGGTGTCCACCACCAGGAACCAGGTGGCCACCATGAACCCGGACGCGAATCCGGAGATGACCCCTTCCCGAAGCACCCGGTTGGCCGTGTAGGCTTCCCACCACTTCACTGCCTTCACGGCACCGCTGAGCTGGAGAAAGCTCATCATGGCGACCCCGGCCAGGATGTTGCCGGCCAGGACCTCGACCCAGCCCAGCTGCGCCACCACGTCCACGCCGGTGACCGCCACGCTTCCGAAGAAGACCACGTCGAACATGAGGAAGCCCAGGACCAGCCCGAAGACCAGGTTCGGGACCCGGGTCAGGAACGACACCGCCCAGGCAGCGGCCATCCCCACCAGGATGAAGGCCCCGAAGTGGAGAGCCAGGAAGAGAAGGATGAGTCCGGGTCTGGCCTCCACACCCTCGAGCCCCACCAGGGCGTTGCCCACCATGGCGGGAGTCCGGAACGGCTCACCCTGGGCCGTATCCACCAGGAGGAACCACATGGCCAGAGCGGCGGCGCCGACGACGCCGGCCACGGCGCCCCGACCCATGATGCCTGCAGTACGTCCCACAGTGACCTCCTTGGATGGGACGGGACGGCGCCCCTGGCAGGGCCCGCTCCCGTCCACGGCTGGATTCCGATGTACCGAACCGGCGTCCCATGTCTCGACAGGGGGTCAAAGTCCGACATGGAGCGGGGGTTGCGCAAGTCCCCCGGGGTCCCATGCCCCCCTTTGCGGCGCTAGGTTGGAGCCGCTGCGGAGTCCGGTGGCTCCGGGCACGATGCGTACGTCGAGCGCTGCCCAAGCGGTACGCAGGATCGTCCTGGTGTCCGTGGATGTCACCCTGAACTGCCACATCCGTTGCACATGACGACCCTGGCTCACTCCTGGTCCCCTCACCGTCCCGACCCCCGCCCATGACGGAGATCCGGCCGCTTCCGGGGCACTGGCGCTCCACCTTCCGAACGTTCTACCCCGCGTGGCGAGTGGTCCGGGAAGATGGGCTTCCCCAGGACCCGGAAGCGGGAATGGCGGGAGATGAGCGCCAGGCCGGGACGGTAACCGGTGACGGCTCCGGTCCCACCCCTTCGCCCGTCTACCGCATCTGGCGAAACCGTCGGTGTCTGGTGGCGACGCGGCGAGAGACCCGGCTCCCTCGGTTCCAGGAGGCGGCGGCGGCTTCAGCCGCCAGGGGCTGGCCCGTGGTCACCCGAATCTCCGGGGGCACCATGGTTCCGCACCTCCCGGAAAGCCTTCACCTGAGCCTCCTCCTTCCCCGATTACAGGGGCGGGAGCCCGGCACCGACGAGATCTACCGCTTCCTGGCGGAACCGGTACGGGAGGCGCTGGGTGTGCTGGGAGTGGAGAGCGAGTACGGCATGGTCCCCCGCTCCTTCTGCGACGGGCGCTTCAATCTGGTGGCGGCCGGGAAGAAGCTGGCGGGGACGAGTCAGCGCTGGACCGGTGGGCTACCGGGACATCCGGTCCGACCGGGGTTCGTGCTGGCGCACCTGACCCTCTTCGTGGCCGGCGATATGCACCAGGCGACGCGGGCGGTGAATCAGTTCCTGGGGGAGGCGGTGGAATCCGGCGGCAGGCCCGGGTCGTTCGATCCGGGGGCCGCCGTCACCGTGGCGGAGCTCCTGGGGCCCAAGCCCAAGCCCCCCGAGGCGAAGGCCCCGTGGGAGAGCGCAGACCTTCTCCGACGCGTCGAAGAGGCCATGGCATGGACCCTTACCGCGGCGGATCCAAGATGAATGAGCCGGCTGGGGATCGAACCCAGGACCTACGGATTAAAAGTCCGTTGCTCTACCAGCTGAGCTACCGGCTCGCATCGGGGAGGTCCAGGGGAAGCTGAACCCCGCCGAAGCTCCTGCGGTGATGGGGCGTGGGGCCAAATGCCCGAAGCGCCTCCATGTGCTCACGGGTTCCGTACCCGGCGTTGCGGGCCCATCCGAAGCCGGGGTAGCGCCCATGCAGCCGACGCATGAGGCGATCCCGACAGACCTTGGCCACGATGGATGCGCAGGCGATGGAGTGGATCCGGGCATCGCCCTTCACCACCGCCTCGTGGGGCCAACGGAGGCGGGAGAGGGGCCGACCGTCCACAACCACATGCTCGGGTCTCGTGGGCAGATCCGCCAGGGCCCGATGGATGGCCAGCGCCGTGGCGTGGGCGATTCCGGTCCCATCGATCTCCCGGACCGACCCGGCTCCGATCCCCACGAAACGCGCCCGCGCAAGGATCTCCCGGGAGAGAGCTTCCCTCCGGAGTCCGCTGAGGCGCTTGGAATCGGTGGCACCCTCAATGGCGCACCCTGGCTCCAGGACGACGGCGGCGGCCACAACCGGACCGGCCAGCGGGCCACGCCCCACCTCGTCCACACCGGCCACCAGGGTGATCCCCCGGCGCCAGAACGCCTCTTCGTACTCCAGACCCGGCGCGTCCACGCCGGACGGCTCAGCGCTGACGCCGTTCCTTGATGCGGGCCGCCTTTCCGCGCAGCCCACGCAGGTAGTAGAGCTTGGCCCGGCGGACCCGGCCCCGGCGCACCACCTCGATCCCCTTGATGAAGGGCGAATGGAGAGGGAATACCCGCTCCACGCCGATCCCCGAGGAGATCTTCCGCACCATGAAGGTCTCGCCCATCCCGCTTCCCCGACGCGCGATGCACACGCCCTCGAAGGCCTGGATCCGCTCCTTCTCACCCTCCCGGACTCGATAGAGAACCCGAACGGTGTCCCCCGGCAGGAACTCGGGGATGTCGTCCTTCAACTGTGCCTTGTCCAGTTCGCGAAGCAGATCGGCCATGGTCGCCTTCCTCAGTCCTTTCACCCGCACAATCCCGCCCCCGTGTGGGGCAGGCGCAGATCTCTATGATAGTGATAAGTCTCCCCGTCGGGAAGACCTGGTTCAGCCTTCGTGTTCATCCCCATCCACCAGCCCCCGGCGGAGCGCCTCGGCCCAGAGATCGGGCCGCCTCTCCCGGGTCAGCTCCCGGGCCAACCGCTCCCGGAACGCCTGGATCCGGGCGTGATCGCCACTTCTGAGCACATCGGGCACGCTTCGCCCCCGGTACTCGTACGGCCGGGTCCAGGAGGGCGGGCTCAGGAGCGGCGCTTCGTAGAACGAATCGGACGCCGCCGAGTCGTGGTCACCCAGGACGCCGGGGAGGAGCCGGACCACGGCATCGGTCACCGCCAGCGCCGCTACCTCGCCTCCGGAGAGGACGAAATCACCCAGCGACAACTCGTCGGTGGCCAGCTCATCGGCCACCCGCTGATCCACATCCTTGTAGTGCCCGCACAGGAGGGTCACCTCCTCTTCCAGCGAGAGCCGCACCGCGTCGGCGTGGCGGAAGACCCGGCCCCGGGGAGAGAGGAGCACCACCGGACCCTTCGGGTTCAGCGTCTCCACCGCCTCGAAGAAGGGTTCGGGCTTCATCACCATCCCTGCCCCTCCCCCGTAGGGCAGGCCATCCACCGTCCGGTGGCGATCGTGGGTGTGGTCCCGCAGGTCCACCACCCGGTACTCCACCAGCCCCGCTTCCCTGGCCCGCCCGGGGATGCTGATGGCCAGGGGATCCCGGAAGAAGTCGGGGAAGATGGTAACGATATTGATGCGCACCGGTGGGCCCTCCTCAGAGATCCAGGAGGCCCTCCGGCGGATCCACCACCAGACGGCCGCCGGCTCGGTCCATCTCCACGAACCACTCCCGACGGAAGGGGATGAGCGTCTCCTTCTCCCCATCGCTCACGAAGAGCAGATCCGCCGGATCCATGGGGTAGACCTCCCGAATCACGCCCAGCTCCTGTCCCGCCGCCGTGGCCACGGTCATCCCCAGGAGTTCGTGGTAGAAGAACTCCCCGGCCTCCGGTTCCGCGATCTCGTCGAAGGGGAGAAGCAGATAGCGACCCTTCAGGAACTCGGCCTGGGAACGATCTTCGAGCCCCCGGAGCGACACGATGAATCCGTTCTGGTGGGGACGCGCGCCCTCGAGGATGGCCGGCGGGAAGAACTCGTCCGGCTCCTCCCCGGCGGCGTCCGCCACCCGGAACTCCCGATCCACCTGGAAGACGTGATCCGGGCGGTCGGTGAGCGACTGGCACATGAGCTGGCCCCGGGTTCCGTGACAGCGGCTCAGGAACCCCACTACCATCCACTCCGGTGGATCGGAGCGTTCACGGGTTCCGGCGCGGTGGTTCGGCGGCATGCTCGGTAGACGTCGGAAGAGGAGAAGGGACAGCCGGCGCTCCCCCTGACTGGAGGAGCGCCGGCCGTGGAGAAACGCGTGTTCGCCCCGGGGGCTCAGCCCTGGGAAGCGTCTCCCTCTCCCACCGTGGCGGCGGTCTCAGGCTCGGGCGCGGCCCCCTCGGCTCCCGCCCCGGCAGCGACCTCCGACTCGTCCGCAGGCGCCTTGCCCCCCTGACGCACACCCACGGCCACCGTATCGTCTCCGCCCTTCCGGGCCTTGGACACCAGGGAGCGGACGGTCTCGGACGGACTGGCGCCCTGACCGACCCAGTAGTCGAAGCGCTCCAGGTCGATGACGATGAGAGCGGGATCGGAGAGGGGCTGATAGTACCCCAGGCTCTCCACGAACCCCCCATCCCGGGGCTTGCGCTGGTCGGCCACCACAACACGGTAGTGGGGCTTCTTCTTCCGGCCCATGCGCCGGAGACGGATACGAACGGCCATGTGTGTCTTCTCGTTTCGACTGCGTTACGGCCCATCCACTGGACGGGCCCGGGAAAGCCACCCTCGGGGAGCGGCGTGAAGGGGAACGGAACCGGTGGGAGTCGATCAGCGTCCCATGGGCGGCAGCCCGGGCATCCCGGGCAGCCCCGGCATCCCCCGCATCCCCTTGAGCTGCTTCATCATCTTCTTCATCTCCTTGAACTCCTTCAGGAGACGGTTTACCTCTGCCACCGATCGACCACTCCCGTTGGCGATACGTACACGCCGGGAGCGATTGATGATATCGGGCTTCTGCCTCTCTTCCAGGGTCATGGAGAGGATGATGGCCTCGATGTGCTTGATCCGCTTGGGGTCAAGATTGGCGGTGGGGATCTTCTTGCCCAGGCCCGGGATGAGCTTCACCAGCTGCTCCAGGGGCCCCATCTTCTGAACCTGCCGCATGGCGTCGAGGAAATCCTCCAGGGTGAACCGGCCCTTGTCCATCTTCCGGTTCAGCCGCTCGGTGGCCTCGTGGTCCACGGAGCGCTGGGCCCGCTCCACGAGCCCCACCACGTCGCCTTGCTGCAGGATGCGACCGGCGAGTCGCTGGGGGTCGGCGGTGTCCAGATCGTCGACTCCCTCGCCCACCCCGATGAACTTGATGGGCTTGCCCACCACGCTCCGGATGGAGAGAGCCGCGCCGCCCCGGGCGTCTCCGTCCATCTTGGTGAGGATCACACCACTCACGTCCAGGGCATCGTCGAAGCCCTGGGCGATGCGCACCGCTTCCTGCCCCGTCATGGCATCGGCCACGAAGAGGATCTCACTGGGCTTCACCGCGTCACGGATGCGGGTCAGCTCGTCCATGAGGCGCTCGTCGATCTGAAGGCGCCCGGCGGTGTCCACAATGAGGACGGCCCGGTTCAGGCGGCGAGCCTCGGCCACGGCCTCCCGGGCGGTGGCCACGGGATCCCCACCCGTCTTCCCCGGATGGATGGGGACGTTGATCCGTCCGGCCAGGGTGGTGAGCTGCTCCACGGCGGCGGGGCGAACCAGGTCGCAAGCGGCGAGCATGGGCTCGCGGCCCTCTCGAAGGAAGCGCCGGGCCAGCTTGGCCGCGGTGGTCGTCTTACCGGAGCCCTGAAGCCCCACCACCAGAATGACGGTGGGAGGGGACGACGCCCACTGCATGGAGGGCCGCCCCTCGCCCATGAGCTCGGCGAGTTCATCGTGGACGATCTTGACGATCTGCTGCCCCGGCGAGACGGCGGCGATGACCTCTTCGCCCAGCGCCCGGGCCTCCACCCGCTTCAGGAACTCGCGGGTGACCTTGTAGTTCACATCCGCTTCCAGGAGAACCCGGCGGACCTCCCGAAGCCCTTCCTTGATCATGGATTCATTGAGCACGCCGCGCTGCCGCAAGCGGCCCAGCGCAGAGTCCAGCTTCTCGCTCAATTCATCAAACATGATCCCACGGATCTCCCGACATGGTACACGTCACCCGGCCCTCGTAGGGCGCAGAGCTTTTCAAGTTAATGACCCGGAGGCACGGTGTGAAGGTGGACTGGCCCATTGTCCCCGGCGTCCTCGCTCCCGTTCCCCGGTCCGTCACGACACCCGGATGATCTGACTCCGGCGCGTTCCCACCGACACCATCTCGATGGGCGTCCGGGTCAACTCCTCGATGCGGTCCAGGTAGCGACGCGCATTGGCGGGGAGATCGTCCAGGCTCCGGGCCTCACCGGTGGAGCTCTCCCAGCCCGGGTGCGTCTCCAGGATGGGCTCGGCCCGGTCCAGCCCCAGCGTGTCGGCGGGGAATTCGTGGACCTCTCCGTCGGGGGTCCGGTACCCGGTGGCCACCGAGATCTCCGGGAGCGAGTCCAGCACGTCCAGCTTGGTCACGGCCAGACCGGTGAGCCCATTCACCCGGGCCGCGTAGCGGGCCAGGACGGCATCGAACCACCCGCACCGCCGGGGACGTCCTGTGGTGGCGCCGAACTCGCCGCCCAGGGTCCGCATGTGTTCGTTCATAGCGGGCTCGAACTCGGTGGGAAGCGGGCCGTTGCCCACACGGGTGGTGTAGGCCTTCACCACACCCAGGACCGAGTCCAGGCGGGTCGGTCCCACGCCGATCCCCACCGCGGCGGCGGCGGCGGTGGTGTTGGACGAGGTCACGTAGGGGTAGGTGCCGTGATCCAGATCCAGCGCCGTACCCTGGGCGCCTTCCAGAAGCACCCGCTCGCCGGCCTCCAGCGCCTGATCCACCTCGAGGCCCACGTCGGTGGCCAGCGCCAGCAGGCGCGGCCGCAACTCCAGGGCCTGCTCCGTGGCGCCCTGGAGTTCAGCCTCCGGGTCCAGCCCCAGCGCCCGGAGACGCCCCCGGGCACGATCGAAGCCCCGCTCCATGAGCTCGCGGAACCGGTCTTCCCGGGCCAGGTCGGCCACCCGGATTCCCCGCCGCGCCGCCTTGTCCTCGTAGGCCGGGCCGATGCCCCGACCGGTGGTGCCGATCTTGTCGACGGCCTGGTCCTCCGTGGCCCGGTCCAGCACCCGGTGGTAGGGGAGGAGGAGATGGGCCCGGAGGCTCACCCCCACCCGACCTTCCACCTGGATGTCCCGGGCTACGAGGGCGTCGTACTCCTGGAAGAACTGGATCATGTCCAGAACGACCCCGTTCCCCAGAAGACAACGCTTCTCAGGATGGAGGATGCCGGAAGGGATCTGGTGGAGGATGAACTCCTTCTCCCCCACATGGACCGTGTGACCGGCGTTGGCGCCCCCCTGATACCGGGCCACCACATCCATGTCCTCCGAGAGGACATCCACGATCTTTCCCTTTCCTTCGTCGCCCCACTGGCACCCCACGACCACCACACAGCGGCTGGATCCGGCTGGCACGTGCACCGTTCGAACGCTCCTGCTGGACATGAAAAAAGCCCTTCCCGGGGGAGGGCTGTGAATTTGGACAGAAGAGGTTCCCCTCTGGATCCTTTGGGAGAAGTTACCGAAGGATCCAGAGGGGTGTCAAGCGATACGGACACGGGAGAGCCCGGGAGCCGGCACCGATTGGCGAAGCTCAATGCCCGGAGAAGGCGGGATCCGGCTCAGAGCCCGGCCCGCTCCAGCGCCGCCAGCACCCGCGGCCGCACCTTTTCCGGAAGGGGCGCCAGGGGGGGGCGGGGATCGCCCCCCACCAGGCCCAGGCGGTCCAGGGCGAACTTGACCCCGGGCACCCCCAGCGCCGCTACGATCTCCTTGTGCAGCGGGCCCATCTGCTCCTGGAGGGTTCCGGCACGGACGTGATCACCGCTCCGGAATGCGGCGTGGAGTTCCCCGGCCCACCCGGGGACCAGGTTGGCCACCCCCAGGATTCCACCGGCGGCCCCCACCTCCAGCGATGGATAGAGAGCGGCCCCGCTCCCCACCAGGACCTGGAAGCCGTCCCGACTGTGAATGATGAGGTCCGACAGCGCCGCCAGATCACCTCGGGAGTCCTTGATCCCGATGATATTGGGATGCTCGGACAGCTCCGCCACGAGTCCGGTGGAGAACTCCACCGTACTGAACCGGAGAGGGACCTGATAGAGGATGACGGGGATGGGTGAAGCGTCGGCCACGGCGTGGTAGTGCCGGCGAAGCACCTCCGGCGTCATGGCCCCGCGGTAGTACGCCGGGGGCTGCACCAGCACCGCGTCGGCGCCCGCTTCCGCCGCATCCCGGGTCAGGGCCACGGTGCCCCGCGTCGACTCGGCCCCGGTTCCGGCCACCATGAGTCGGTCGTCGGGAATGACCGCGCGCACGCCCGCCAGAAGCGCCCGGCGCTCGTCGCGCTCCAGGAAGACGGCCTCGCCCGTGGATCCCCCCAACACGATCCCCAGGATGGGATGCTCGAGCCAGGCCCGGACGTTGGTGCGGAGATTCACGATCTCCACATCGCCGGTGACCGGGTCGAACGGGGTGGCGGCGGGGATCAGGATCCCGTCCAGCGAGACTCCGCCCCCCTCAGCCACGGGAGCCAAAGCCGGATCGGTCCAGATTACGTGTGGAGGTCTGCGGTGTGTTGGAAGAGGTGTCCAGGAACTTCATGTTCAGCTCGAAGTCGGAGGGTTTCGAAGCGGCGGCGCGGGCCACCTCGAAGGTAACCAACTCCTCGCGCACCAGCTCCATCAGATGTTGATCGAAGGTCTGGGATCCGTAATGGTCCGTGCCCTCGGCGATGAGATCCGGGATCTCATGGGCCCGCTCCAGGTCCCGGATGCAGTCGCGAATGGTCCCGGTGACCACCATCACCTCACACGCCACCACCCGCCCGCTCCGGTCGCGGCGGGGCAGCAGGCGCTGGGAGATGATGGCCTGAAGCGTATCGGCCATCCGGATCCGGATCATCTCCTGCTGGCTGGGCTGGAAGTACGAGATGAGCCGCGACATGGTCTGCATGGAATCCTGCGTGTGGACGGTCGAGATGACAAGGTGTCCGGTCTCCGCGGCCTTGAGGGCGATGTCGATGGTCTCGACGTCGCGCATCTCTCCGATGAGGATCACGTCGGGGTCCTGACGAAGGGCCGCCCGCAGCCCCTCGGTGAAGTCCCCGGTATCCGTACCCACATCCCGCTGGGTGATGGAGCTCTTCTGGTCGCGGTGGAGAAACTCGATGGGATTCTCCAGCGTGACGATGTGCCGGGCCCAGTTCTGGTTGATGAACTGCACCATAGCGGCCATGGTGGAACTCTTCCCCGATCCGGTGATCCCGGTGACCAGGACCAACCCCCGCTCGTTGGACGAGATGGTCTCCAGCACCGCCGGAAGGCGAAGATCCTCGAAGGTAGGCACCTCGAAGGGGATCACCCGAAGGACGATCATAAGGGAGCCCCGCTGCCGGAGGATGTTCACC
The DNA here is from genome assembly GCA_007695195.1 of Gemmatimonadales bacterium. Classification (GTDB taxonomy): domain Bacteria; phylum Gemmatimonadota; class Gemmatimonadetes; order Longimicrobiales; family Gaopeijiaceae; genus PWLA01. The sequence continues at coordinate 11,530 of REEG01000165.1, forward strand.
CGGAACCGCCCGAGCCCCGCCATCCCCCAGGAACAGTCCAGATCCGTCAGGTCGTCGATGCGCTGCCGATCCGCCTCGCGGGGAATCAGCTTCAGCGCCAGGGCACGGATCTGCTCATGGCTCAGACGCTGCTGGGTCATGGGCACGAGTTGCCCATGGATCCGGGCGCGAACCACATCCCCGGACTTCAGGTGGATGTCGCTGGCTCCGCGCTGAATGGCGGCCCGGAAGATCTCGGTCATGGATGGACCTGGGAAGCGGTTCCCGAGGGGGCACCGCCGGGTGCCGACCGGGACCCTGTGGGTGAGGTGGCAAGAAGACGGGGGGGCGGGCGCACCGTGTCACCCGGGTCCCCGGGCGCGGTCGCGACGGAGTCGAGAGCCGCCCGCTCCCCCCTTCCCCTGTGGTCGACCGGACGACTGGGAACCTTGAGGGGCCGCCGGGGCGGGCTCACCCCCAGGCGCTCCTCCAGTCCATCCCCATACGGTCCCGAACCTGGCGGATGGTTTCCCGCGCCTCGCTCCTGGCCCGCTCGGCGCCGGCCTCCAGGATAGCCCGGACCCGCCGGGGATCGGCCTTCAGTTCGGCGGCCCGTTCCCGCACTTCCCGGAAATGCTCCTCGATGGACTCGGCCAGGATCCGCTTGCACGCCACGCACCCCCGGGTCCCGGCCCGACACTGGTTGGCGATGTCGTCAAGGCGATCCGGGTTGGTGAAGTGCTGATGGAGGGTGAAGACGTTGCAGACCTCGGGACGCCCCGGGTCGTCTCGGCGCACCCGCTGCGGATCGGTGACGGCGGTGCGGACCCGGTCCCAGATCTCGTCGGGCTCGGCCAGGATCCGGACGGTGTTCCCCACCGACTTGCTCATCTTGGCCTTCCCGTCGAGGCCGAGGATGCGCCCCCCCACGCCGGGGATGGCCACCGGCTCGGGGAAGAAGTCGCCGTAGCGAGCGTTCCAGCGACGGGCGATCTCACGGGTGAGTTCCAGATGCTGGAGCTGATCCTCGCCCACCGGCACGGCCCCCGCCCGGTAGAGGAGGATGTCCGCCGCCTGCAGGATGGGGTAGTTCAGCAGACCCGCCGGGATGGACTCCATCCGCGCCGTCTTGTCCTTGTACTGGGTCATGCGCTCCAGGCTGCCCACCGGGGTGACGGCGTTGAAGAGCCAGGCCAGCTCGGTGTGCTCCGGCACGTCGGACTGGACGAAGATCACACTCCGCTCCGGGTCCAGCCCCACCGCCAGGAAGCTGATGGCCAGATCCAGGATCCGTGTAGCCAGTTCCTCGGCGGGAATGTCCCCGGTGATGGCATGCTGGTCCACGATGCAGAAGAAGCACTCGTGGGACTCCTGGAGCTCGACCCAGCGCCGGAGCGCGCCCAGGTAATTCCCCAGGTGCGCCTCTCCCGAGGGCTGCATTCCGCTGAACACCCGGGGAGACACGCCCACCTCCCGGCCCGTCTCCGCTTCCGTCGTCATCTGGCCCTCTGCCATCCCACAGACTCCGCGATTGGGGGAAGGGGAACCCGGGCCCTCCGGATCCCCGCCCGCCCCGCCATTTCCGATCTCACCCAAGGGGCGCTTCGGCACCCCGGGGGAGAAGGGCTAACTTAGCCCTGGCTTTCAACCTGTTGAAGAGGGATGCAATGCGCGAACTGATCGGGACCGCACTGGCGGCGGCGGAAGCGGCGGCGGCAGTCCATGGAGCCTGGGCAGGGAAGGTCCGGAGCGACGAGGCCGCAGAGAAGACGGCGGCGTCGGACTTCGTGACCCGGGTGGACCTTGAGGCCCAGGAGGCGGCGCTGACCCGGATCCGCGCCGACTTCCCCCATCACCGCATCCTGGCGGAGGAAGGAGGCGACGCTGATGGGCACGTGGAGGGGAACGGTGACGGCCCCGTCTGGGTGGTGGATCCCCTGGACGGGACCACCAACTTCCTCCATGGTCACCCGGCCTACTGCGCCTCGGTGGGCGTGGTGGTGGGGGGGCGCCCGGTGGCGGGTGCGGTGGTGGCTCCCATCACCGGCGAGCGCTGGTGGGCGGCGCGGGGGGAAGGAGCGCACCGCAACGGCTCCCGCATCCGGGTATCGCCGACCCGGGACCTCCGCCACGGCCTGGTGGGCACCGGCTTTCCCTTCAAACTCCTGGAAGCCCTCCCCACCTTCCAGCGGCAACTGGCGGCGGTGCTCCCGGCCACCTCGGGCATCCGCCGGTG
>REEG01000006.1 GCA_007695195.1 Gemmatimonadales bacterium
CTGGATACCCTGGCCGGACTCACCGATCCGGCCGTGGTGGACGCCCTCCGGGATGCCCTGGGCCAGGAGTTCCCCGTGCACACCGGAAACCCGGCAGAGCTCTCCGAGGCCCATGGGCGGATCGCGGTGTCGGGTGGTGGCGGCTCCTTCGTTGCCGACGCCGTCCTCGCTGCCCTCGGGCGGACCTCGAACGCCGACACGCTGGGGCTCGACGACCTGGACCTGGCAGCCCACGGGGTGGAAGTGAACGACAAGGGCCTCCCCCAGGTGGATGAGACGACGCTCCAGGTGGGGGACCTCCCTCTCTTCCTGGCCGGAGATGCCAACGCCCGGCTCCCCCTCCTGCACGAGGCTGCCGACGACGGCTTCATTGCCGGCCGGAACGCCCTGGCCGACACCTCTTCCGGGTTCTGCCGCCGGGTCCCCCTCGTCATCGCCTTCACCTCGCCGGGGGTGGCCCGGGTCGGCACCCGCTTCGCCGACCTGGACGCCGACTCCGCCGTGGTGGGCAGCTTCGACTTCAGCCGGCAGGCGCGGGCCCGGATGGCGGAGCGCGCCCAGGGACTCCTCCGCGTCTACGCCGACCGGGGGAGCGGCCGGCTCCTGGGTGCGGAAATGTGCCTCCCGGACGCCGAGCACATGGCCCATCTCCTGGCTCTGGCGATGCACCAGGAGCTCACCGTGCACGACCTGCTGGGGATGCCCTTCTACCACCCGGTGCTGGAAGAAGGCCTTCGGAGCGCGCTCCGGGACCTGGCCCGCAAGGTGGAGACCCGGGCTTCCGGGGACTCGGATCTGGCCGCGTGCCCAGCGCTGGAGATCCCGGCGCTGGATTAGGGGGGCAGCGACCTTCCGCCCGCTTGTTCCGGCGCCCGACCCGCTCCCATCCGAGTTCTTCGTCGCCTTCCTCCTCCCGAACGACCGGCAGTGCCATGCTCCTTCACCACCACGGGATACCCATCGAGTCCATGGCGGCCTGGGCCGCGGCCGTAGCGGGCCCTGTCCTCGGCCGCTGGAAGCCCGGGAACCCCGGCCATGACCTGGCCCGGGCGTGGTGCCCCGAGGGGCGGGCGCCGGGCCTGCCTGCCGAACTCGAGGCCCTTCTCATCGAGACGCCCGGCGAGTTGGGGCGCGTGGAGGTCCTCCGTGCGGAGCCGCAGGCGTTGACCCGGGAGACCCCCGGGGCCGTGGTACGGATGGAGGCACGGTCGAAGCGGGGACTCGTGGCGGTTCGCGTCCTGGGCTGGGGCGACGCGCCCTTTGGCTCGCGGGTGGAGACGGAACTCCGAACTGCCGTGCAGTCCATTGCCCGGGACGTGGACACGGACAAGGTGGAGACCATCCGGTACCTCGCCCGTACGCTCCTCGCCCCGACCCCCGAGGAGCCTGTCGGTGGGGCCGCCGTGCCCAACCCGACGCCCGCACTCGAGCCGTTGGGGGCTCTCCGGTGGGAACTGCTCCGCCAGATTGGCGAGGCCCGGACGCAGGCGCTGGAGGCCGGGATGGAGTGTGCCCTCTTCGTGCTGCACGAGATCGTGAGCCTCGGCGGAACCCGGGAGTCCCGCCGCCGGAACAACCGGGAAGATCTGGATCGATTCGTTCGCCGTCTCAGCGGGGGCACCATTCCCCGTCTTCAGCGGGGCGTCGTGTCGGGTCCGGTGGCCCTTCCGGGGGTGCAACTCTACCTGGGGAAGGTCCGGCGCGATCTTCCCTGAAGTCGGTGGTTCCCGCCAGGGCCGATCCGGGCGCGCCGCGGCGGTCCAGTGCGGATCCCCAGGTACCTTTTGCCGGTTTCGTGGCCCCTTTCAAGCGCGCTGGCACGGTTAGTAACCGTATAGGTTTCAAACCGTACACTCGTGCATCCCGGGACCTCGCGATGTCACAGTTAGGAACCCACACGGTGCTCAACCGTCCCATAGTGACTCCAACCCCCTTCGGTTGGGCGGTTTGATACCTGGCCGGCGGCCCCACCGACCCCCAGGGGCCCCACCTCCTCCACGACACGATACGCCTGGACACGCACCTCCGCCATGCGGCGGGCATTGCACGAGGGGCACACCCCAGCCAGGGGCACACCCCAGCCCATGGGGTCGGCTTCCTGCGTCTTGGCAAGGAAGGTCTCCAGGTGATGCTGGACCACAGGGTAGAGCGGCGTCTCGGTGGGGCGGTGTGCCTCCCATCAATCCACGGCGAACGCCGCGGCCCCTGGGCGCGGCCCTCTCGGCAGCGGGAACGGATGTGGCGATGTTTGCTCCCCGCGGCTGGCACGACAGCGGTGGCACGTTCACCTCCACCGGCGCCATCGAGGACAACCAGGCCGCCTTCGACTGGCTGCACGAGGAGGAGGTCGTCCATCGCTTCGGGGTGGACATCCAGCGCATATCGGTGGGGGGATACAGCTTCGGTGCCTCGACCGTCCTGGCCTTCGCCGCGCAGGAGCCGCGGGTCCGGCGGCTCTTCTCCATCGCGTCCACCTCATCGGAACAGCATGACGGAGATGGCAGGTGGGTGACAGGTCGGGAGGGTCCGCTTACCGCTCTACTCTCAACGTGCGCGAATACTTGACCAGCACGGACCGGTTGTCCGT
>REEG01000284.1 GCA_007695195.1 Gemmatimonadales bacterium
CGGCTCGAATGGTCATGATCAGGCGACTCCGTGGCGAATGGCGTGGCGCACTCCGTCCACGAAGCGCTCCAGCTCTTCCATGGTGGTGTAGACGGACGGACTGATGCGGAGCCCCCGACAATCCGGGTGTCCGATGGGGGTGACGATGATGCGGTGCCGGTCCCAGAGGAAGCGGGCCAGATCCCCCGGTTCGATCCCCTCGATGGCCACATTGGCGATGCCCGCTGCAAAGCCGGGGCGGAGGCTGGTGTTCAGGCTCACCCGATCCTCTTCCAGGAGTGCCCGGGCCCAGGTGTTCCGGAGGTGGACCAGGCGGGCCTCCTTCCGCTCCGCTCCGATGCCCTGGTGGAAGGTGAGGGCCGCTCCGATGGCCAGATAGTTGGGGGCGGGGTGGGTCCCGATCTCCTCGAACTTCCGGATGTCGTCGTCCATGGTCTCGGGCGAGGCCATGAGGGGCCAGAGGTCCGGGATCCGTTCGCGGCGGACGAAGAGGAAGCCGGTACCGAAGGGGGCGAAGAGCCACTTGTGCAGCGAGGTGGCGTAGTAGTCGCACCCCAGGTCGTCCAGGGTGAAGTCGAAGTGGGCGAAGGCGTGGGCCCCGTCCACGATGACCGGAATCCCCCGGCGCCGCGCCATCTCCACCACCGGCTTCACCGGGAGGATCTGCCCGGTGATGTTGATCATGTGGCACATGAGGATGAGGCGGGTCCGGGGGGTGATCTCCGCCTCGAACCGTCGGACGATCTCGTCGGGATCCTCGGCCGGGACCGGGATGGGGAAGGTCCTGAGCTGGATTCCTTCCCGGCGCACCCGCTGCTCGAAGGTGGTGAGCATGCGGGGGTAGTCCTGGTTGGTGGTCAGGACCTCGTCGCCGGGCTCCAGATCCATCCCGAACTGACAGATCTGCAGGCCTTCCGAGGCGTTCCGGGTGATGGCCATCTCCTCCGGAAGACACCCGAAGGTGGCGGCCAGCCGCTGCCGGACCCCCTCCTTTTGTGGCTCCAGGATCCGCCACATGGTTTGCACAGGGGCCTCATTGGAGTAGGCCAGGTAGCGGGCCATGGCCTCCTGCACCACAGCCGGGGCGGGACTCACCCCTCCGTTGTTCAGGTTCACCAGGCTCCGGTCCACGGTGAAGGCCTGCTGCACCTCGCGCCAGAGGTCCTCGTCCCGGGCCACGGTGACGGCGGAGCGCCCTTCTCCCCGGAAGAGATGGGCCACGCCTTCCAATCGGGCGGGTTCGAGCCAGGCCACCGGTGCGGCGGGCAGGACAGGGGGCCGCACGAGGCCGGCCGCCCCGGCCAGGGACGCCCCCGCCAGGGTGGAGAGGAAGTGGCGACGGTCGGGCATGGTGAACTCCGGGTGCGGGGGGCAGTGGACCGGATCGTTCCGCCATCATGCCATGCGCACGGTCACCTGGCAAACCGCCGGGTCACCGCCCTCCATCGAGGTGGATGAGCCGCGGCGTGAGAGTGCCGTCGTCGCTTACCTCAGCCCTCACCATGCTCACGGGAAGATCGAAGCGCCGGGGCCCGCAACTCCCGGGGTTGATGAACCAGCACCCGTCCCTCTCCTCAAGAAGGGGGCGGTGGGTGTGGCCGAAGACCACCAGGTCCACCTGGGGGAAGGCCTCGGCCAGGGCCGGAGGTGTGGGCGTGCCGAACTGGTGCCCGTGGGTCACAACCACCTCCAGATCCGCCAGACGGACCCGAGCCACCGGCTCGAACCGGTCCCGGACATCAAAGCCGTCGGTATTGCCCGGGACCACCGTGACCGGCGCCACTGCTTCCAGCTCGGTGAGGACGTCGAGGGGGCCCAGGTCTCCGGCGTGGAGAATGTGGTCCACCCCATCCAGCTCCTGGAAGAGGCGGGGGTGGGGCCGGCCGTGGGTGTCGGAGATGATGCCGAGCTCCATCGGTCCTACCTGGCGGCGTCGATGCGAGCGGCCAGGATGAAGTCGTTCTCGCTCAGGCCGTCGATGGAGTGGGTCCAGATCCGCACCGTGGCCTTCCCCCAGGTCAGGGTGATCTCGGGGTGGTGCTCCTCAGCCTCGGCGATCTCTCCCACCCGGTTCGTGAACTCCAGGGCCCCCACGAAGTCGTCGAAGTCGAAGGTGCCTTCAAGGTGGTGTCCATCCACCACCGTCCAGTGGTCTCCAACGGCGTCCAGATAGTTCTGGAGGGCATCCCCCTGCAGGGTGGGGGCACCTTCGGGGAGGGGGGCACAGTGGCGAGAGAGGAGATCCATGGTCATGGCGAGTGCTCCAGATGGGTGCGTGGAAGGGTGGTCGGGATCCGTGTGGTCGCACCCCCATATGGGGGGCAGGCGCCAGGCGGATTCACTCCGGCCCCGTACCCGACTCCCCGGCCCGGGATCCGGGAAGGCGTCCGGCCGGCAGCCTGCGGGCGCCCCGACGACTGTGGTATCTTCCACTCCTGGCCACCTTCCGGTCCCATTTTCCGACCCCGACCCCGACCCTGACCCGCCTGTCCGCCATGAGCCCTCGTCGCCGCCCCCCGTCTCGCACCGCTTCCTCCGGAAAGGGGAAGGGCCAAAAGGGACGGA
>REEG01000005.1 GCA_007695195.1 Gemmatimonadales bacterium
ACCTCCATCCGCTCCCCTCGAAGGTAACGCCACCACGCCACGGCGATGGCGGCATTCACGTTGATGAAGTAGGCCGGGATCCGGGCAGCCAGGAGCCGCCTGAGTCCGGGAGCACCGGCCAGGGCACCAAGGCCCGCCAGATAGAAGCCTACGTGGAGGACGAGAAGCAACCCATAGAAAGGATCGGCAGCGAGTGCCACATTCGCCACCAGCATGACCACGAGGAAGCCGGGAACGAGCCAGCGCGCCAGCTTGTGCGAGGCCAGGATGAAGGCGAAGGCACCGGTTCGGAACGGGTTCAAGAGGTGCCGGTAGGCCACGAGACCCGTCATTCCCCGAAGGAGCGTGCGCACCTTCCGCCGAAATTCCCCTGAAGGACTCCGAACGGCGCCCATCCGACCCCTGGCGCGGGGCTCGGAGATGGCCCGGTACCCCTGATCCACTGCGTAGAGGACCGAGAGGAAGTCCGGGGCGATCCCGTCTGGGAAGCGGGGGACCAGATCCCTGCGCTGCGCGTAATAGGACCCGCTGGCCCCAACCACCGACGCCACCCGGGACTCCCGGTCCCTCAGAAAGAGCTCGTATCGGCCGTAGAGGGCCTCGCCGCCGCCCCCCTCCACTCGGTCCTCCGCCGAGACGCACCCGACCTCGGAGTCGGCGAGGGGAGCCACCAAGGCTCGGAGGCTCTCGGGCTCCACCTCGATTCCCGCATCGGTGAAGACGATGACCTCTCCCCCGGCAGCTGCGACGCCGGCGTTGAGTCCGCCCGCCTTCCCACCGCGATCCTCGAGTTCGATGAGGTGAATCCTGGGGTCGTTGGCTTGGAACTTGCGAACGATTTCGGTCGTGGCATCGGTGGAGGCGTCGGAGACGACGAAGATCTCGAGACGCTCCGGCGGGTAGTCCAACGCCTGGAGATTCGAAAGCCGGCCCGGGAGGTTCTTCTCCTCGTTGTGGACGGGAAGAACCACGGAGACCCGGGGCAGGTAGCCCGGATCGCGCTCCACCTCCCGGGGCCTGAGTCGACCCCACACAAGAAGTACGAGCGGGTAGCCGAAATAACTGTAGGCAACCCCTGCGAACCCCAACCAGAACACCAGCTCCATGAAACCTTCCTGTTCCTCGTCCGTGAAGATCCACCGCCGCTACGAGGGTCGGGAGCAAGAATGGAACCAGTTCCTGGACGGGTGTCCCTCCGCGAACTTCTACCAGCGAGTCGAATGGCTCCGCATCAACCGCGACGCGCTGGGACACGACGTGTTCGGTCTGGTGGCGGAAGACGCAGGGGCCATCGTGGGAGTCTTCCCCCTGGTGCGCGTCCGGAGCCGGCTCTTCGGGGACATCCTCTCATCCATGCCCTTCGTGAACTTCGGGGGGCCTGCCGCATCGAGCCAGGCGGTGGAGGCGGAGCTGGTGGCGGCGGCGCGGGAGCTGGCCGACGAGTTGGGGTGTGACTACCTGGAGGTTCGGGCCGATCGGCCCATGAGCGACTGGCCCACCTCCACCCACAAGGTGAGCATGACGGTCCCCCTGATGGAGGATCCGGACGAGCTTTTCGAGTCCTACTCCCGGAAGCACCGGAAGAACGTCCGTCGGAGCTACAAGAACGACATCCGGGTGGAGTCAGGTGGGATCGAGTGGCTCGACACCTTCATCGGCTTGATGGAGGTGGGGTGGAGAGCCCTGGGGACGCCCCTGTACCACCGGAGCTACTTCGAGGCTGTGGTCCGGGCCTTCCCCGACGACGTCCGCATCTTTGTGGGGTTCTCGGGGGATACCCCCATCGCCACCGCCTTCAACGGCGGGTTTCGGGGCACGCTTGAGGGGATGTGGGCCGCCTTCGATCCAGACGCGCTCGCCCTTCAACCCAACTACGTGCTCTACTGGGAGATGATCGCCTGGGCGTGCCGCTCAGGCTACCAGAGCTTTCACCTGGGACGATCCACCGTAGATTCGGGGGCGCAGGACTTCAAGGCCAAATGGGGCGCCGAGCCCAAGCAACTCTACTGGAGCTACCATCTCCGAAGTGGGAGCGAGATGCCCAGTCTCAATCCGGACAACCCCCGCTACCAACTGGCAATCCGGACCTGGCAGAAGCTCCCCCTTCCTCTTCTTCGAGTTCTGGGCCCAAGGGTGGCGAGGTTGATCCCGTGAGCCCGCTCCGGACCCTCCCCCCGGCAGGGACGGTCATTCCGTTTCCTCTTCTCCTGAAGGGGCTTTTGGGTGCACTCCGTCCTGGAGACGCCCGGGCCCGGCTGGCCCACGAGATCCAACAGCTTTACGGCGTCCGAGAGGTGCACCTTCTGAACTCGGGGCGCTCCGTGCTCACCGTACTCCTTCAAGCCATGAAGGAGGCCCGGCCGGAGCGGACCGAGGTGATCCTCCCGGGCTACACCTGTTACTCCGTGGCGGCGGCGGCCGTGCGGGTGGGTCTGAAAGTACGGCCCGTAGACATCGACCCGGACACCTTCGACTACGACCCGGCTGCGCTGGAGGCGGTGGATACGAGCAACACTCTGGCGCTCATCACCGCCAACCTGTTTGGGATCCCAAACGA
>REEG01000004.1 GCA_007695195.1 Gemmatimonadales bacterium
CGATGACGTCGGAGACGCCCACCTGACCGGGCTCCAGCTCGACCTGCACCACCCCCTGCCGAGCCCGCCAGGCCGCCCCGCCCCCCTCATCCAGGAGTTCCAGGCTGCTCACGTACCGACCGGCCGGAGCCCGGAGCGTCAGGACGCCCTCGCGCTCTGCCCCTTCGATCCGTCGAACCTCTCCCCCGTCCTCTGGGACCAGGAAGAGTCCGGCCTGAAGACCCTCAAGTTCAGCGCTCACGTCGTCTTCGTCCCCTGACGGAAACGACTCGGTGGTGCCCCGGCGGAACGGGTCCCCACCTCCGCCCCGGTCGAAGGGGTCACCCCCGGCGAAGGGGTCGTCGCGCCCGGCGGCCACCAGATCCACATCCACCACGGACGAGGCCGGATCCGGCCGGTAGGCGCCCACCACCAGGAGGGAGTCGCCTCGACGGAAGCGAGCCACCTGGGTCTCGAGCCCCCGGAAATCGGGGGCGTAGGGGGCTGCGTACCAGGTCCGGGCCTCCCTGGGGGCGGTGATCCACGCCTCCGGGGGTACGTCGGCAGGCGAGATCAGGAACTCCTCGGGGAAGAGGTATCCCCGACTCCCCGGGTGGTGATGCCCCACGATGGTCCGGGGATCCTGGAGCCCGGTACCCATGGACGGCCGCTGGGTCCGACTCCACCCGATCTCCCGACCATAGCGGATGAGGGACTCCTCCAGATCCTCTTCCCAGGCGAGCTGGAAGGGGTGCCCCGCATCTTCCCGGATGGTGGCCAGGGCGATGCGGGCATAATGCTCGGTGAACCGGTCGTTCCCCTCCACCAGGAAGAGGGGATTGGAGAAGCGCCAGAGCCGCTCCCACAGACGCTGCTGCTCATCGGGCGAGGCGGTGTCGAAGGCGCTCCTGGACTCAGGCGAGAGGATGAACCGTGGGGTCCTCCACCGGGCCTCCTCGTGGGGAGGGAGTTCGTCCAGCGCCCGGGCGAAGGCCCGCTCCGCCGCCGTCACATCCCCCTGGATATGGAGGGCGTACCCCTGCAGGGCATGGCACCACCAGGGTTCTGCCAGACCACACGCCTCGGCCACCCGGACCGCGCCGGACGGGCGGCCGTCCTCGATGAGGTACTGGACAAGCTGGCCCAGGATCCAGGGGTGGGCGGACTGGGAGTAGCCGGCGGAAAGCTCACCCAGGAGCTCACGTCGAGCCATCCCCGTCTCGATGGGCTCGGCAGGGAAATCCGTCTCGTCGGCCCCACCGAACCAGTGGCAGAGCCGACCGATGCGCACATCACACCGGAATGCGCCGGTGCGGGTGCGTGGCGGGATCCTGCTCTCCCGGAAGCTCTCAAACCCGGCCTGTCGCTCCCGGAGGCGGGCGAGGGTCTCCGCGGAGTCGGCGGGGACCGACATCGCCGGAAGAGCCCCCTGCACAACCGGCTGCCCCGCCGGCGCGGTATTTCCCGCCGGCAAGGGATGTCCCTGTGCATGCGGCGGGAGCCCCATCTGCCCCCGGGTATCGGACGCTTCTGAAGCCTGTGCCCATGCCTCGGATTCGGATGGGGCCACGGCTCCGAAGACCAGAAGCGTCAGGATAGGAAGGAAGGCGGCCACCGCCGGTACCCGGCGTCGATATGGTTCTGGATCCATGGGAAATCCTGGCGATGGAGATAAGGGGAAGGTCCCAACCTGCGATGCCGGAGCACATCCATATGCCTTCGGTACCCCAACGCACCGGAACCGATCTCCAGTTCCCGCTGACACTGGTCCCTCAAGGCTTGGAGCCCTACCTCCATGCCTCGGGACTCAGTCAACGGTCACCCATCCCCCGTCTCGTATCCCCTGTCTCGTATCCCTCTCTCACTCATCCCCTATCGCGAGTGTCCCGTTATCCCATCCCCCCCCCGTTGCGCCATTGCCTCCCTACCCCGCTACCTCCTTACCCCGTCATCCCTTAACCCGTCATCCCTTACCCCTTCATCCCTTCATCCCTGCATCCCTGCATCCCTGCATCCGCGCAAATTAGAACCCGGATTCTAATTTCGGGCTGTCCTGACGTTGCCTGGGAACCAGCCACCAGGACGGCGCGAACCCAAACCCCTCCGGTGCCCAACCATCCCGGGTGCCTACCCTCCCAGGGACCGGCCGCCACCGGACCCCGCGTCACGGGACCCAGCGTCACGGGACCCCGCGCCACAGGACCTAGCGTCACCGGACCCAGCAACGCCGATCCCTGGCCGCGGGTCCCTCCAAGGCGCGGACGCTGATGTCCACGAGGCGCCACGTCAGCGCAGCCCAGCGCTGCTCCCGGAACCGTTGCCACCGGGACCATTGCATCCCGGGCCGGTGCTGCCGGAACTGTTGCGTCGCCGTCGCCCACCCGCCCTCGTAGAGTTCGGCGAAGAGCGCCAGATACCCCCGGAGCCACCGGGTCGAGACCCCCCGGTAGCGCCGGAGCCAATGCTTGAGCCCGATGGCCAGGTCCCGGGCCCGAGTCGCCTCCCGTTTCTGTGCGCCCGAATCCGGCGAATTCGCGAGCGCCCACCCCGGCCTCCGCTGCGGCCTTTGCGG
>REEG01000081.1 GCA_007695195.1 Gemmatimonadales bacterium
ACCCGGGTGCACCGGGAGTACTTCCGGGATCACCCCGAGGAGTTCGACTTCCGCGGGCCCGGGCGCGCCTTCATCGAGGCCTACGCTCGGTTCATCGAGCACAAGTGCGACAAGCTCCAGTCCAAGGGGGTGGTGGAGCAGGTGCGCAGGGCGGTGAGCGGGGAGGCGGTGTGACCGGGGCAGGAGAGGACCGGAGCCTGGAGATCGACCGCAACCTGGGAATGGAGCTGGTGCGGGTCACCGAGGCGGCGGCGCTGTCGTCGGCCCCGTTCATGGGGCGCGGCGACGGGAAGGCGGGGGATCAGGCCGCGGTGAGCGCCATGCGCGCCGTCCTGGACACGGTGCGCATGAAGGGCGTGGTGGTCATCGGGGAGGGAGAGAAGGACGATGCCCCCATGCTGTACAATGGGGAGAAGGTGGGCACGGGCGAGCCGCCGGAGCTGGATCTGGCGGTGGATCCGGTGGAAGGGACCCGCCTTCTGGCCCTGGGACGACCCAACGCCATCGCCGTCATCGCGGCGGCGCCCCGGGGGAGCATGTGGGTGCCCGGGGCCTCGTTCTACATGGACAAGATCGTGGCGGGAGCCGAGGCCGGTGACGCCATCGACATCCGGGCCACCCCCACCGAGAACCTGCGGCGGGTCTCCGAGGCCACGGGCCGGCCGGTGGAGCAGCTCACTGTCTTCGTCCTGGACAAGCCGCGGCACGAGGCGCTGGTGAATGAGATCCGGACGGCGGGAGCGCGGGTGTCGCTCCACACCGACGGCGATGTCATGGGGGCCCTGCTTGCGGCCTACCCCGGTACCGGGATCGATCTCCTCATGGGGGTGGGCGGCACGCCGGAAGGCGTCATCGCCGCCGTGGCCGTGCAGGCACTGGGCGGGACCATGCAGGCGGTGCGGGCGCCCCAGCTACCGGAAGAGCGGGAGCGCCTGGCGGAGGTCATCGACCAGGACGAGATGGAGCGGGTCCTGCACCTGTCGGATCTCCTGGGGTCCGACGATGCCTTCTTCGCCGCCACCGCCATCACCGGTGGCCCCTTCCTGGAGGGCGTTCGCTACGACGAGCGCGTGGGCGTGCGCACCGAGAGTCTGGTGATCCGGGCTCGGTCGGGCTCCATCCGCCACATTCGGGGCATCCACCGCCTGAATGCCGACCACATCTTCGGTGAGCGGGGGATGGCCGAGGTGGTCGGGGTCATCATCGACTGACGGGCCGGATCCCCGAAGGGAGCCGACCCGTTCCCGTGGGGCTCCGTCCGAGCCCCGGGATCAGAACCCGGCCCGGAGCCCCACCTGGAAGGAGCGCCCCGGGCCGGGCTCGTAGAAGCGCCCGCCGAAGGCGTTCACCGCCACCGAGGCCATGTAGTCCCGATCCAGGAGGTTGGTGACCGCCGCCCACGGCGAAACCGTCACACCCGACACCTCCACCCCCCGCAGTCCGCCCCGGAGCTCCACCAGGGTGTGGGACCGGGTGTACTCGGAGTTGGTGTCGTTCACCGGGATCCGGTGCGCGTACCGAGCGGAGATCTCCCCGAAGAACACCTCCGGCGCCACCCGCAGCGCCACCCGCCCATGATGCGGGGCGAGACCAGGGATGCGGTTTCCGGAGAAGTCGGCCTCATCCAGACGGAAGTCCCGGAAGCGCGCGTCGGTCCAGGTGTAGCTGACGTCGGCCCGGAGCGGCTGTCCCGGCACAGCCAGGGAGAGGCTGGCCTCCATGCCCTGGTGCCGGGAAGAGCCGGCGTTCCGGAAGTAGGTCCGCCCCGGCGAGCCCTCCACCTCGAAGGGGACGAGTTCGTTTTCCAGGTTGGTGCGGTAGGCCGTTACCTCCCACGAGGAACGGCCGTCGCCCAGGCGGCCCCGCAGCCCCAGCTCTCCGGAGACGCCGTCCTGGGGATCCAGATCCGGGTTGAACCCGCCGGCCGCGTCGGGCCGGTTCGCCAGTTCGGTGGTGGAAGGGGTCTCGAAGAAGGTGCTCACCGACGAGAAGAGGTCGACGCGGGGCGACACCGGGAAGTGCACGCCCACCGACGGGCTGAAGGCGCTCATGCTGCGGTCTCCGGTGCCTACCGCCTCACCCGGCTCCCGGGGGAAGCGGTCCCGGGCCCGAAACTCATGGCGGTCGTGGCGAAGACCCACCATGACCTCACCGCGGGTGGGGAGGGGGACGGCGGCCTGGGCGAAGAGCCCGAGGCTCCGGACCCGCTCGTCCTGGTCCAGACTGAGCTCTCCCTTCTGGCCCCGCTCATTCCCGAAGTTCAGGCGGTCGTCATCCTGGAGTTCGGACTCGACGCCCACGTACCAGCGCAGGGGACCCCACGCCAGCGCCTCCTCCCGGCCGGCCTGGACCCGGGCTCCCAGCCCGTCCCGGCTCAGGTCGATGATGGCCGAGGGGATGGGGTTCACCACGGTACGCCGCACGGCGAAGAGGGAGGTCTCCCAGTTGAGCCCTTCTCCCGTGGTACGCCACCGGGCTCCCACCTGCCCCTGACGGACCTCCTTCGAGGCACCCTGGACGATGTTGAAGTTCCAGGCCGGACGGGTGGGCTCGTCCCGGAGGTTCGCCGGGAGCGACCCCGGGTTCTCCGCATCCAGATCCAGGAGGTTCAGCGTCAGCGCCAGCTCACCGCCGGCCAGCGGACGGAAGAGGCGGGCGTTGAGCCCCAGCCGGTCCGAGGCCCCGTAGGTCTCGCCGGGGTCGTTGGGGCGCTCCCGGAAGCCGTCCCAGGTGACGCTGGAGAGGGACAGGAGATAGCCGGTGTTCCCCACCGTTCCCGAGCCGGTGGCCTGGAACTTCTCATGACCATGGCTCCCGAATACCGCTTCCGCCTCTACCCTGGCCGGCTCCAGCCCCGGCCGGGCGGTGTGGAAGGCCAGAACGCCCCCCGACGCATTCCCGAAGAGGGCCGACGCCGGGCCGCGCACCGCCTCCACCCGGCCGATGGAGCCCAGGTCGATGTGCTCCAGAGTGGACTGCCCGTCGGGGAGGGTGGCGGGGATTCCGTCCACCAGGACCCGAACCCCCCGGACACCGAACTGCGCCCGGGCACCGAAGCCCCGGATGGCCACCCGCTCACCCACCGCCGGGTTGAACCGGTTCTGGACCTGCACACCCGGGAGGCCCTGGAGCGCCTCTTCAAGGAAGGTCCCGCTCCGACCGGAGCGAAGACGCTCCTCGTCCAGCACCGATACCGCCATGGGAGATGCCGACAGGACGGTGGGGTTACGCAGGACCGTCACCTCCACCGGGTCCAGGATCACCGTATCCCCAACGGCCAGGGTATCCGCTACCGGGATCCCAACCCACTCGGCTGCCGCCCCGCCGAGCGCCGGCCTTGCATCGGCACTGTCCGGCGCCGGAATCTCGGCGGTAGCGTCCGTGGGGAAGAGCGAAAGCAGGAGGGCGGCGGCCGTGAAGGTGCCGACCTTGCGGAAGGAGTGGGATCGAGGAGCGTCCATATTGTTGCGGGTCGTCGGGGTTGGAGTTCGAAGAGGAGGAGGTCGATGGATCAGGGAAGGTCCATGAAGAGGAGGCGATTTTCGCTTGGGATGGCCACCAGGAGCCGATGTCGAGCCGCGTCGTAGCCCAGTCCCTGGGCGTCCGGAATCCCGACGGCGAGCTCCATCACCTGACCCCCGGCGTCCACCATGGTCACCGACTCCTCTGCCAGCGACGAGAAGACGAAGCTTCCGTCGGTGAGGAAGGTCAGCCCGCTCAACTCACGATCCGACGCCCGCAGGATATCGGTCCGACTTCCGTCGGGCGACAGGGCGAAGAGTTCACCGGTTCCCGGAGCCGTCACGAAGATCCCCCGGGGCCCCACGGCGATGCCCGTGGGATGGCCCAGATCATCTCCCTGTGCCAGCGTGGAACCCCGACGCCCCTCTTCCATCACCACCCGGTATACCGCATCGGTGCCGGTGGGTTGCATCCGGCCGTCGCCCCAGGTGAGACCGGCATCGGTCACGAAGAGGGATCCCTCTTCTCCCACGGCGATGTCGGCGATGAAGCTGACCCCATCCAGGCAGGTGGCCCCCAGATCCTCTCCTGTGGTGCGGTGGAAGATCCGGATGCAGTCGATGTCCGCCACGAAGAGGGAGTCACCCCGGAGCGCCATGCCGCGGGGCGCGTTGAGGGGCCGGGCGGTGGCGGACAATTCGATCCACTCCAGATCCAGGACCTCGCCCTCGGGCGAAACCCTGGAAATGAAGCCGCTCCGGTTCTCCTGGGTGGGCTCGCCGTTGGTGTTGGCTACCAGGTAGACGTCTTCTTCCAGATCCATGAGGATGGCCGAAGGGTTCTGGAACCCCACATCCGTCACCTCGTGGATCTCGAGCCCCATGGCTGCCTGGATCTCCTCCTCGGCCTCGCCGCACCCGGTGAGAAGGAGGGGGAGGGCCGCCAGGGCAGCGGAGGCGACAGGGACGCGGAAGCGGGACACTCCGTTCATGATGATCTCCTATCTGGGACGCTTGGGAAGCTGCGTCGGATCGCTGGAACTCTCGTATTCTATGGTGTTTCCTAGTCTAGGTCGTTCGCGGCGGAGGGCAAATCTCGCCCCCCTCCACCGCCGGGGAGCCGGCGAACCAGAAGAGAACCAGGTAAGGACCGAGGACCACCATGCCAGAGAAGAGCACGAGGTCGGAAAAGAACTCCGGGGCCGGGGAGCCAGGGAGCGCCGGAGTGGACGCACCGTCCCCTGCGGAGCCGGCCACTCCCCCCGCCCAGCCTACACCCACTGAGCCCCCGGGCGTCGAGGCTCCGGGCGTGGAGCTCCCGGGCGTCGAGCCCCAGGGCGTGGAGGCCGACGTGTTTCGGGAGGCGCTCGCCCACTGGGCTTCCGGCGTGACGGTGGTCACCGTACGGGATCCGGACGACGGGAAGATCTACGGCACCACGGTGAGTTCGCTGGTGTCGGTGTCGGCCACGCCCCCTCGCATCGCCTTCTCTCTGGGGCCCGGGGCCCAGGTTCTTCCCTTCCTCAAGCCGGGACGGCGCTTTGTGGTGAACATCCTGGCCGAAGAGCAGGACGAGTTGGCTGATCGCTTCACCGATCCATTCCCGGTGGGCGTGCCGGCCTTTCCGCCGGAGGGCGATCCCACCATCGCCGGGTCGCACCAGCGCCTGATCTGCCGGGTGGATGGGTTTGTCCCGGTGGGGCCGTCCCGCATCGTGGTGGGGCTGGTGGTGGGGACCCAGGCGGGAGAGGGCAGGCGGCCCCTTCTCTACCATCAGCGCGGGTACCGGGGGCTGGCGGAAGGTGTGACCGACGAGTGACCGGCGGTACGGGGTCTAAGGCTTCGACCCCGTACGATCCAGGAGCGCCGCCGCCAGAAGACCCGTGATCAGCAGGAATCCACCCGCCGCCATGACCGGGATGGAGACGAAGCCGAAGACCGAGAGGTACCGGGCGGTGCATGGCACGCCTCCGTCGCACATCCCCACATCCAGGGTGGGCTGGAACTGGATGAGCACATGGTAGAGGGCGATCCCGAGGCCCACCACTGAGAGAGGCAGGCCATACCACGCCACCTTCCGGTCGCTACGGAGCGCCGCCACACCCAGGATCAATACCAGCGGGTACATGGCGATGCGCTGCCACCAGCAGAGCTCGCAGGGGACGAAGCCCACCGCCTCCGAGTAGTAGAGGCTGCCTCCCGTGGCCCCTGCCGCCACCAGCCAGGCCAGCCCCAGCAGGAGAGCGGTCTGGCCGGCCACCTCCTCCCGGATCCGGGCCCGTGCCCCGGGGATCAGCAGGAGGATCAGGAGCAGGATCCCCAGACCACCACAGAGGAGGGAGAGGGTGGCCAGGGTGTTGGTAATGCTGCCGAAGTTCATCGGGTGACGAGGCTCATGTGGATTCGGGGGTGGGTGGATTCGGTGTGGAAGGTGCGGCGCCGGCCACGGCCGCGGGGACGAGGAGATCATCCACAATCCGATGGAGCACCTGGTTGTGTCCACCCTCCCGGGCACTCCATGGGTCCGAGGTGAAGACCACGGTGAGCTCCAACTCCGGGATGATGAAGAGGAACTGCCCCCCGTATCCCCAGGCGAACCGCACCTCATGCCCGCCGGCGGTCCGGGCCCACCACCCCAATCCGTAGCCGTTCCCATCCCGACGGGAACGCACCCGGGGGCGCCACGACTCCTCAATCCACTCCCGGTCCAGGATCTGCTCGCCGTTGAGGGCTCCGCCATGACGGTAGAGTTCGCCAAAGCGGAGGAGGTCCCGGGGGCTGATGAGCATGTCGTTGCCGCCGAAGTGGATGCCCTGCGGATCGGTGGGCCAGGGGGGGAGGCGGATGCCCGCCGGCTCGGCCAGGGTCCGTTGGGCCAGGGCGTGGGTGCTCATCCCCGAGGCCCGGACCAGGAGGGCCGACACCAGATGGGAGTTGCCGGTACTGTACACCATGCGGTCGCCGGGCTCGTGGATCATGGGCCGTTCCAGCACCCAGCGGGTCCAGTTGGAGCTGGCGACCCACCGACCGTAGTTCCCGAAGGAGGTGGACTGGAGGCCGGAACTCATGGAGAGGAGGTGCCCCACCGTGATGGCCCCCCTGGGATCAGGGCCCCCATGGTCATCGCGCCCAGCACCCTGATCGCCAGCACCCTCATCGCCAGCACCCTCCGCGCCATCACCATCGGCCCCTTCACCGCGGCTGGTCCCGTCACTGCCGTTGGTCCCGCCGTCACCCACCGCCGTGGGAACGAACTCCGGGAAGAAGGGCGCCATGGGGATGTCCACCCCCTCCAGGTACCCCTCCTGGATCGCACCACCCACCACCGCCGAGAGGAGACTCTTGGAGACCGACTTCACATTGGCGGGGCGGTCCGGGGCCGGACCGCGGAAGTGTCGCTCCACCACCACCTCTCCGTGCCGCGCCACCAGGAGGTTGTGGAGCCGGGACTGGCGACCGGCGGCCTCCACCGCCTCCTGGAGGAGGATGCTGTCCATTCCTCGGCCCGCACGTTCGTTCCGGCGGTCCAGGAGGGGGACGGCTACCGCCACGTCCCCGGCGCCCTCCAGCGACTCATGATCCTGACCCTCGCCACCTGGCCCGTGCCGCTCCCATCCGCCGTCGGGCCCTCCGTCGACCTGCACGCCCGTTTCGCCCTTCCCCCGTTCCATGGCCTCGTCCCCGAGGTAGCAGCCTGGCACTACCAGGAGGGCGGCCAGGGCGACCACGAGCAGGATCGGGCCCCTGGCCACCCGGCGGGGCGAGGGGCCGGTCCGGGGGGCTGCATGGGTCCCACAGTAGGGCGCAGGCATTCGAGCCGGTGGGCGGCGAAGTCCGGACATGGAGGGGAGCGTGGGGTTCAGGTGAGGGTGCATCGGTAGCGTACCCCGGTACGCCGCGCCAGGGGTCCGCATCTCCAGACGGGCGATGGGTGCCTGGTGCTGCTTGTGGCCGCCCCTCAGCGTTTGTTGTGGGATGCTGTTGGCCACGCGGGCACCTTCCCCAACGTGAAGGTCTATTGGGACCGCCCCCAACAAGATCCAAGAACAAACGCCCAGGGGTGCATTTCCTGAAGAAGGCACTGGGGAAACGCGCGGACCAGGATGCGGACCAGGGCGAGGGGAACGGCAGGGCGAGGGGAACGGCAGGACTGGTGGCGAGCCCGCATTCCGGGGTCGGCGGTGCGCGGCGGAAAGTCGACCTCCGCCGCGCGGGCGACCCGCGGCCACCCGGTACGTGGACAGGCCATCCCTGGACCGGGACCGGGGGAATTGGCCATACTCCTTCCACCGGGACGCTCGGTACCGTCGTCCGCGGTCCGCCCTTGGTCCGTCGTCTGCGGTCCGCCCTTGGTCCCGTCCGAGCCCAATTCCCTTCCACCCAACCCCAGACCACCAGGAGTTGCCGCCATGGCTGCCGACCGGGATGGCTACGAGTCCCTCTTCCTCGATCATCTCACCTGGCCCGAGGTGGAGCTGGCCCTCACCAGTGGGAAAACCACCGCCGTGGTGGCGGTGGGCGCCACGGAGCAGCACGGCCCCCATCTCCCCCTCTGCGTCGACGCCGAGCTGGGCACGGCCCTCGCCTGGCGCGTGGCTCGGAACCTGGGCGATGCCCTGGTGGCGCCCACCATCCGGGTGGGGTGTTCGGAACACCACATGGGGTTTGCCGGAACCATCTCCGTGTCTCCGGAGACGCTGGAAGCCGTGTGCCGTGACTACTGCCTGAGCCTGGCGAGGCATGGGTTCACCGACATCTGCCTGATCCCGTCCCACGGAGGAAACTTCGCGCCCATCCGCGACATGGTGCCCCGCCTGCAGGCGGCGGTGGAAGAGGTGAATGGCGCCTGCTGGGTGGGGGCGTATACGGACCTGCTCGGACTGGTGGGGCTCTGGCGCCTGGTGGTGGAAGAGGAGCTGGGGATGGGCGACCGCGTCGGGGGCCACGCCGACATCGCCGAGGCGTCGGAAATGCTTCACATCCTCCCGGAGCTGGTGCGCGTGGATCGGGCCGAGGCGGGGCGCATGGGCGAGCTGGACCAGGAGCTGGTGGACCGCATCTTCCAGAAGGGACTCCAGGCAGTCACCACCAATGGGATCCTGGGCGATCCCAGGGGGATGGACGCCGCCGTGGGCGAGAAGCTGCTGGAGACCACGGCCCGCATCATCACCGAGTCGTTCCGGGAAGACGCCGAGCCCGACGGGTCCGCCGCTCTCTGACGGGGTGGGGCGCCGGCGGGGTGGACGCTTCCCTCGGCCGGCGGGAAGCGTTGCCACCGGCCGCGACCGGGCCCGTTCCGGTCCGGCCCGGTCGCGGCGCTTTGGCTCAGTTGATCTCGTTCCGGATGGGCTCCAGGGAGAGGATGTAGCGCGCCAGGGCCCGGAGGTCGTCGTCGGTGAGGAAGCTCGTTCCCTCGTTGATGACCTCGGCCATGGAGCCTCCGGCGAAGTCTCCGTCCGGCGTCATGCCGAACTGCAGGTACCGGCTCATGTGCCGCTCCGTCCACCCCGCCACGCCGGTCTCGTCCGGGGTGATGTTGGGGACCCGGTTTCCGTCCGCCCCCTCGGTGGCTCCGGCGTAGCGGAGGTCTTCAACCACGGCGCCGGTGCGGGTGCGGGGGGAGTGGCACTCGGCGCAGTGGGCCACGGCCTGGGAGAGGTAGGCGCCCCGATTCCACACCTCGTCCTGCGCCGGGTCCGGCTCGAAGCTCCACTCCCGGAAGTTCAGCGCCTTCCAGGCCGCCACCCCCGTTCTGATCCCGGCCAGGAAAGAGAGATCGTGGGGCCGGTTCTCCCGGGCCACGGGCGGGATGGCCTGCAGGAAGGCGTAGAGGTCGGCGATGTCCCCATCGGTCATGCCGGTGAAGGCCGTGTACGGGAAGGAAGGGTAGTAGTGGGTGCCGTCGGGGCCCCGGCCTTCCCGGAGTGAGCGCCGCAGGTCTGCTTCGGTCCACCCGCCGATCCCGTCGTCGGGGTGCGGGGTGATGTTGGTGCCGTAGAAGGTGCCGAAGGGGCTCTCGATCTCCTTCCCCCCGGCCATGAACCCGGTCCGGGACTCCGGGTCCTCGGTGTGGCACGCCACACAGTTGCCGAGGCGCGCCAGGTAGGCGCCCCGCTCAACCGGATCGTCCGAGTCGGGATCTCCCCGCAGGTCCCACACCGCGAGGGTGTCGGGGGCTGGGTTCACCCCGGGAACCAGGTGGCCCCCGGGAATTGCGTGGACCCCGGCAACCTCGTGCATCGAGCTCCGGGACTCGGCGCCCTCCAGGCCTGGATCACTGCCGGGGACGAGGATGGCGGCTCCGATCAGTCCCCCCGAGGTGACGGCGAGAAGGAGTCGGGGCCGGAACCATCCTCGCTCCTTCTTCGCCTCTCGTCGGCTGTCCATGAATCCCCTCCCGCTCCATCCTGGTTGATGACCGAAGGCCCGTCAGTTTCCAAGGCCAATCCGGTCCTTATGTCCCGCTAGTCCGGTCCGTAGGCCCCGTCAGTTCCGGAAGTCCTCGTGGCACGCTCCGCACGACTGACCCAGCGCCGAGAAGGCCTGGACCATGGCCTGGCGATTCCCTCCCTCGGTGGCTTCCCGGAAGGCGGCGGCCCGATCGGTGCTGGTCTGGGACCGGGAGGTGAAGGTGTCCCAGTCCGACCAGACCGCGGGGTCGGCCCCGCTATCCTCGTGCTCGGTGCCCTCGGGGAAGAGCCCGGGGATGTCGGCCAGCAACCCCTGCAGGGCGGCGCCATGCACCGGGAGCATGGCGTCATAGGGGGCTCCGTCCAGGAGGATGGCGGCCACCGAGGCCATGTGCCCGCCCACCGCCCGCATGACGCCCTTCCGGTGATCCACGATGGCCTCCACTTCCGGATCCGCCGCCATGCGCTCCAGGATGTGGGTGGCGCCGGGGGTCATGGCCGGGGTGGAAGCGAGGGAGTCGGCAGCGGCCAGACCGGCTGCGGCCACCGACAGGGCCAGGGCCCCGGTGAGGGCTGCCATGGGGATCTTCCGGAACATACGTATACCTCCAGTGCGGTTGGGGGGTAGGGGACACGGCCGGGGATACCCGCCGTCCGAGCATCCGGGGACGCCCTTGGTCCGTCGTCTGAGCATGAGGTTACGACGCTCCACCCCACCCCGGCAAGTTACTATTGAAGGGCCGTTTGGCGTCACACGTTCAGCCCCGACCCCATGGATTCCACTCGTTCAGCGACCCCGTTTCGCCTTCGGATGCCGGAGGGCCCGCCCCCGGGCCCGGCCCCGGAGGCGGCACCCACCGCAGATCCCTCCCAGATCGAGGCGTTGGCCCGTTTCATCCGTCATCGGCGCCCGGTGGTGCTCACAGGTGCCGGGTGCAGCACCGAATCGGGGATCCCCGATTACCGCGGTCCCGCAGCCCGGAATCGGGACCGGCAGCCCATGCTGTACCAGGAGTTCACCCGCAGCCCCGAGGCCCGCTCCCGCTACTGGGCGCGGAGTTCGGTGGGGTGGGTGCGCTTCCGGGAATCCCGTCCGAATCCGGCCCATGGAGCCCTGGCCGACCTGGAGGGGAGCGGGGCCATCCCCGGAATCATCTCCCAGAATGTGGACGGCCTCCATCAGGCGGCGGGCAGCCGCCGGGTGCTGGAACTCCACGGATCGCTGGCCCGGGTTCGGTGCCTGGGCTGCGGCGGAGACGAGACCCGGGAAGACCTCCACCATCGCCTCCGTACGCTGAATCCCCACTTCCCCCTCTTCGGCGCCGACGCGCACCTTCTGGCCGACGGCGACGCGGCCTTGCCCGAGGACGCCCATCGGGGATTCCAGCCGGCTCCATGCCTGCGCTGCGGGGGGATCCTGAAGCCCGACGTGGTCTTCTTCGGCGAGAGCGTGCCCCGATCCCGGCTCGAAGACGCCTGGGGCCTCTACGGCCAGGGGCGGGGCCTTCTGGTGGTGGGATCGTCGCTCACCGTCTTCTCAGGACGGCGATTCGTGCGGAAGGCACTGGCGGAAGGGCGTCCGGTGGCCATCGTCAATCTGGGCCCGACCCTGAGCGACGATGCGGCCGAACTGAAGGTGGAGGACCGGGTGGGGCGCCTCCTCCCCCGGGTGGTGGCGGCCCTCAACGGACCAGGAGCCACCAGACAAGGGCGAGGATGAGACTCCACGAAACCAGGAGGATCGTCACCAGCACCACCAGGAAGCGCAGGGGGCGGGCCACCCACCGGTGGATGATTCGCGCCGCCGACGCCTCTCCCTCCCGGCGCACTTCCTCCGGGAGACGTCCCACCACGAGGCTGAGCCCCAGGGGGACGATGATGAGGTCATCCAGCACCCCCAGCACCGGGACCACCACCGGGATGAGGTCCACCGGGCTGAGGAGGTAGAGGATGAGAAGGGTGCCGGCGAGACGCCACCGGAGCGGTGTGTCTCCGCTTCGCACCGCATAGCCCACCACCAGGATTTCCCGGCGAAAGCGCAGAAAGCGGCCCCGGATCGCCGTGCCGACCCGCCTCATGGGGTGAGGGGGGGACGACGGACGATGCCGGGGCTCTGGTGATGGGCGTCGGTGCGCATGTATCTATTGTAAACTCTCAGGGGTGGCGGGGTGTTCAGGGACCCCCGGGGCCGACGTTCGCGATTCGCTGGTCCCGCCCTGCACCTTCCCCTACGGATGTGGGGTACCTCAGGATTCAGGTTTGTCTTATCCCCGACCCCTGATCTCCCAACATGATCGCCCTTCTCCTCTCCCTGACACTCTGCGCGGCACCCGCCGTCGAAGCCCCGGACACGGGAGCCCCACCCGATCCCTGCACGGAGCCCCTGGGGTGGAGGGTGGCGGAGGTAGATCCGCGTTTCGGACTCGATGCGGCGGAGGCAGAGGCGGCGGTGCAGGCCGCGGCGCGTCTCTGGAACGAGGCAGCGGGCCAGGAACTCTTCGTCCATGATCCCGACGACGGGTTCGACATCGTCTTCCACTGGGATGAGCGACACGCCCGGATCCAGGACTGGCTCCCCCGACGCCGGGCGCTGGACGCCGAGGTGGAGGCGCTGGGCCGGGACCGGGCCGGACTGGAAGAGCTTCGGGCCGATCTGAACCTCTTCCAGGTCGAGCACGAGCGCCGTCTCGAGACGCTGGACCGACGCTGGGATGCCCACGCCGAGCGGCTGGCTCACTGGGAAGAGCGCCGCCCCATCCCGGCAGATGTGCAGAGGCAATTGGACTCGGAGGCCGAGGAGCTGGAGCGCGAGCGCCAGAGCCTCAATCGGGACGCCCAGCGCCTGAACGATCAGGTTGCCCTGGTAAACCGGGAGACCGCCGCCCTCAACCACCGGATCGAGGCGCTGAATCGCAGCCGGGCCGAGGTGGAGCGGGATTCTCCCCTGGGGAGCATCCGGTCCGGCTTCTACCGCGAGACCCATCGGACCCTGGGAAGGTGGAGCCTTTCGGTCACCCGGGAGATCTTCATCTACCAGTTCGACGACCTGCCTCATCTGGAGAAGATCCTGGCCCACGAACTGGGCCATGCCCTGGGCCTCGAGCACACCGACGAACCGGGATCACTCATGCACGAGCTCCATGTGACCGGGCCCGGCGTATCGCTGGAGGAAGCGCAGCTCCGGCTCACCGCCGCCGACCTGGCCCTCCTCCGGGAGGCGTGTCCAGACCTCCCGGCCTTCCGGTGAGCCTGGTGCGGCTTCCGTCCCGCGTCCCTCACCCCAGCCAACCCATGATCTCCGCGCCTCGCCCCGCCTCGCCCGATGACGTCGCTCGTCATTACGACGAGCTGGACCGGTTCTACCGGAGTCTGTGGGGCGAGCATCTCCACCATGGGCTTTTCCAGGACCCCGGCGAGGACCCCCAGGTGGCCGCAGCCCGCCTCGTGGATCGGGTTGCGGCATTGGCGGCGCTGGAGCCCGGTGACCATGTGTGCGACGTGGGGTGCGGATATGGGGCCACGGCCCGTCAACTGGCGCGGGATCGGGGTGTTCGGGTTACTGCCATCACCCTGTCCGGGGCCCAACTGGCCCACGCGCGGCGGGTCACCCCGTCGGATGCGCCCATTCACTTCGT
>REEG01000003.1 GCA_007695195.1 Gemmatimonadales bacterium
CCTCCCACCACCCCCGCAGCCCCCGATACCGATCGTGGAGGGTGATGATGAGGGTGAAGAGCGCCGCGAAGAAGAGGCCCATCCCCAGGTCGAACTCCACGGTGATGCGCCTGGAAAGGAGGGCGAAGCCCAGCACCAGAGCCAGGTTCACCGCCCCCATGAAGGCCAACTCCAGGGCGGCACCTCGCCATCGTACGCCCCGGCGGCCCAGTGAAATACTGACCCCGGCGTTCACGGCCACGAACACCGCGGCGCCGAGGCCCACGGCGAAAGGCCGGACCTCCCACGCCGGAAGAAGCCCCGCGAAGATGGTGGTCATGAGGGCGACGAGGGCCACCTGCTCGGCGGCTCCGAGCCACCCCGGGGTCAGGGCAGGCCGGGGCCTCCCCTCGAGCCCCCGTGCGGGAGACGGGTCCGGGTGGGCGTCGGCGTGGAAGGAGGCGGATCGATGGGGAGGCGGCAGGACACGGAGCAGCGCCCTTCCTCCCAACCACAGGAGAACCAGGAGGCCCACCCCCACCGCCGGAACCCAGGGGTACTCGGCCGGCACCCGGATCCACGGCATCTCCAGCGGTGCCCCGACGATCTCCACCTTGATGAAGTCGGTGGTGTCACGCTGGGCGATGTGGACCCAGTACTCCTGGGGCATCTTCAGGAACACCCAGATGCCCGCGGCCATGGCCAGGAGGTGCCGGAGCCGGAGCCGGGACGCATCCCAACGGAGGCGCACCGTTTCGTAGGCGATGAAGAAGTACTCGAAGGTGTTGGGGAAGATGAAGAGGAGCCAGCGCACCCCGGTGACCTCGAAGAGGGCCACCCCCACCAGGCGGATGTACCAGAGCCCGGCCGCCACCCGACGGGCCGTTGGGCAGGACCAGTTCCTGAGGGTGGCCACGAAGGCCAGGCTCAGGTAGTAGATGTCCAGAGCCTTGTCGTAGGTCTGGTAGCGCTCCACATCCACCTCCACGAACTGGGCGAAGATGGCCCGGTCCGACGCGTCGAGCACCAGGGCGGCCAGGATCCCGGGGAGGGGATAGACGGGGATGAGGAGGGGCACGAGGAACCGGGCCGCGATCACCCCGGCAACGACCACCTCGTAAAGCTCCATCCTCCCGCCTCCTCTCCGGACATTCCCAGCCTTCTGCGATCCACCAACCCGGCTATACTGGAAGGGCGGACTTCCACCCTCCCGGCGCAAGGCCGGGGACATGGGAACGAAGCCGACTCCCTGACCCCTTGACCCCCTCTCCTCGCCCTGACCATGGTCCCCAACGCCCGTGCCGTCCGGTCCCCTGCCCTTCTGGCTCTCCTGGCGCTGGCGACGCTGACCCTGACCCTGGCGGCTCTCCCCTTGACCCTGGCGGCCGAGCCCCTTCCGGCCGTTGCCGGGCCCTCCCCGGCGCCCACCGCCGTCCTCCTCCTGGAGGTCACAGGCGAGGGCGCCCCGGTGGAAGGCGCCGAGATCCGGGCCGAGCCCTCGGGCCTCCGGGCCGCCACCGACGCCCGGGGGCAGGCCCGCCTCCAGCTCCCCGCCGGCGACCACACCCTCCGCATCACCCGCCTGGGCTTCCAAGCCGAGACCCGTGAGGTCAGCCTGGCCCCGGACCAGGAATTGACGCTCCAGATCGAGCTCACTCGCGAGGTGCTGGTGGCCGAGGGGCTGGTGGTCACCTCCACCCGCACCGGGCGCCGGGTACAGGACGAGCCGCTCCGGGTCGAGGTCCTGGACCGGGAAGAGATCGAGGAGAAGGTCCTCATGGCCCCGGGCCACATCGCCATGCTCCTGGCGGAGACGGGGGGCGTGCGGGTCCAGACCACCTCCCCCTCCCTGGGCTCGGCCAACGTACGCATCCACGGCATGCGCGGCCGCTACACCCAGCTCCTGGCCGACGGGCTCCCCCTCTACGGCGGGCAGGCCGGCTCCATCGGCCTCCTCCAGATTCCCCCCGCCGACCTGGGGCAGGTGGAGGTCATCAAGGGCGCCGCCTCGGCCCTCTACGGGGGCTCGGCGCTGGGGGGGGTGGTGAACCTCATCTCGCGGCGTCCCGGCGAGGACCCGGCCTCGGAGCTTCTCCTGAACGCCACCCATCGGGGCGGACAGGATGTGGTGGGCTACCGCGACGCCTGGGTGAATGAGGCGTGGGGCTACTCCCTCCTGGCCGGCGTCCACCGCCAGACCCCTCGTGACGTGGACGGCGGCGGCTGGATCGACATCCCCGGCCACCGCCGCGCCGTGGTCCGACCCCGCCTCTTCTGGGCCGGCCCCGGCGGCGCGTCGGGCTATCTCACCGCCGGGTTCATGACGGAAGCCCGGGAGGGCGGCACGGCCTCCGGCGCCCTTCTCCCCGACGGAACCCCCTTCCCGGAGACGCTGGACACCCGGCGCACCGACCTGGGCTATACCGTCCGGCGCCCGCTGGGCGACGCCCTGGCCACCGAGGTCCGGGGCTCCATCATGGAGCAGCGGCACGATCACGTGTTCGGAGGAAGGGAGGAAGGGGACCGGCACCGCACCGC
>REEG01000002.1 GCA_007695195.1 Gemmatimonadales bacterium
GCCCCCGGCCTGGTACGTCGGTGGGTACGGAAGCTTCGTGGACGGATCCGGTGAAACCTGCCCAGGTTCCGCATCCGCTACCTTCAGGTAGCGCCGATCCCTCCGGGGATACCGGAGAAACTTGACGATATCGGTGTGCATCGTCAGAGTTGGGACTCCTTGGTAGACACTCGGGTCGGGCTCGACCCTCGGCGAATCCCAGGGACCTTGAGCTGATGCTACGTCGCTCATGATGCCCGAACTCCTCCGATCCCACTGATCCGTGACCCCTGCTCCCTCGGTCCCGTCGCCGGTCTCGGGCGCGCTGCGGCTGGCGCTCATCTACCTGGTGGTGGCGTCGGTCTGGATCGCCTTCTCCGACACCCTTCTGGTGTGGGCCATGGGGCGCGAACCCCCATTGGCAGCCAACGTGGCCAAGGGGATCGGCTTCGTGATCTTCACCGCCTTCCTCCTCTTCGATCTCATCCGTCGGGAGTTACGGCGGCGCGAGGAACTCTCCAACCAGTACCGACTCTACCTGGACCACAGTCCGGACGTCATGTACCGGTATCGCCTCGACCCGGAGCCGGCCTTCGAGTATGTGAGTCCCTCCGTCACCGAGGTGACCGGGTACACACCGGAGCAGCACTACGATGACCCCCACCTGGGAATGAAGGTGGTGCACCCCGACGACCGCCCCCTTCTGGAGCAGATGGTCTCGGGTCGGGGACGGCCGGAAGGACCCGTCGAACTCCGATGGGTCCGTGCCGATGGCTCGGTGCTCTGGGTCGAGCAGAACAACCGGATCCGGATCGATGACCGAGGGCACCGAATCATGGAGGGCTCGGCTCGCGACATCACGGAGCGGCGCCGCACCGAAGACGAGAAGCGACGACTCCGGCAAGCGGTGGAGGAGGTGGCCGAGTCCATCCTCATCACCGATCCGGAAGGGATCATCCTCTACGCCAACCAGGGCGCCTCGAACCTTACCGGATACCCTCGGGACGAACTCGTGGGCCGGAATGCCCGGATCCTCCGGAGCGACCATCACCCAGAGTCCCTCTTTCGACAGATGTGGACCCTTCTGGCCAGGGGCCGGAGTTGGCGGGGACGACTCCGGAACCGGAGGAAGGACGGGACGATCTATACCCAGGACACCACCATCACCCCCGTACTGGACGACTCGGACGAGATCCGGTCCTATGTGGCCGTCGGTCGGGACGTGAGCATCGAAGAGGCCCTGCGGAGCCAGTTGGAGTACGCCCAGCGGGTCGAGTTGGTGGGGCAGATGGCAGCCGGTGCCGCCCACGACTTCAAGAACCTCCTGGGGATCATCCGCCTGAACGCCGAGTTGGCCGGCGCCCAGGGCGTCGTGACCGGAACCCCGGCCCTCCGGCAAGCGCTGGACGAGGTCATGACGGCCACCCACCGGGGCGAACGTCTGGTGACGCGCCTCCTCTCCATGGGTGCGGCTGCCGAACTGACGGTGGAAGCCATCGAGGCCCGCCAGTTCATGGACTCGGTGACGGCCTCCATTCGCACCATCCTGCCTCCCACGGTGGAACTGGTGGTCCGGATCGAACCGGCCACCCCCGCCCTCATGGCCGACCGGGGAGCCGTGGAACAGATCCTCCTCAACCTGGCCGCCAACGGAGGCCATGCCATGCCGGAGGGGGGACGTCTCGAAATCCGCGTGGAGCCGGCTCACGGTGACGATGACGCGCCGATGCAGCCGGGCGACACGCCCCTATGGACCCGGATCACCGTCACCGATTCGGGCTTGGGGATGGCTCCGGAGGTGCTATCCCGCATCTGGGAGCCCTTCTTCACCACCCGCTCCGGGAAGGGAGGCACCGGGCTCGGCCTGCCCATGGTCCGGCTCCTCACCGAGCGCCTCGGGGGACGCATCCTCCTGGACTCGTCACCGGGGAGGGGGTGCGAAGCGGAGCTGATCCTCCCGGCCGCTTCTCCCCACGACCCGCCCTTCCTTCCGCAACCGGGGGCCGGCGGCGGGGCTGACGCAGGGCCGTGCGAGGGCGATGGAGACCCGGCATTTGGGAATGTGTCCAACAATCCGGCCTCCGAAACCGGAACCGCCCGGGATGTCCTGGTGGTGGACGACGACGACGGGCTCCGCCGGGTGCTCCAGCGTTCCCTGGAACGAATGGGGCACCAGGTGACCGCCCTCCGTCGGGCCACCGAGGCCCTGGAGCGAATGGAGGAAGGCTGGGTCCCGGATCTCATCGTCAGCGATATCGTCATGCCGGGGATGAACGGCTCGGTCTTCTACGAGCGAACGCAGCAGCTGGGCATCCAGACACCGTTCGTCTTCGTGAGTGGGATGTCGGTGGCGGAGACCCCGGCCCACCCCCTCATCGGCGGCTCGGTGCTCTTCCTGGAGAAGCCGTTCTCCGTAAGCCAGTTCATGGAAACCATCAATCTCGCCCTGGAAGATGACCCGAAGACCGTCCTGCAGGGAGCCCAATCCGGCCGCAGCCCGGGCCCTTGACACGTACGCACCCCATCCACAAGTTCAG
>REEG01000012.1 GCA_007695195.1 Gemmatimonadales bacterium
GCGCCGCCAGGAATCCCCAGAGGTGGAAGCCGGCGGTGAAGAAGTAGTCCCGCTCGCGGACCTCCCGTTGGAGCCGGTCGATGCTATCGTCGGCGAGGGAATAGCCGTACCGGAAATTCAGATAGTAGACCAGGGCAAGGGAGAGGGTCACGGCCAGGACGGCCAGAAAGGTCCCTTCGCCCCGTCCGGCGCCGAACGCCACCACGAGTCCGCCCAGCCCGAGACCGAGGAAGAGGAGGGTCACGGGAAGGCGCGAGTTCCCCGGCGTCTCCGACGGCGAGAGCCCCCGGGCCCACTGCCAATCGAAATACTGGAACCAGTTGGCGAGTTGGTGGCCGATGGGGGCCTGCCGGTCGCTCAACGGCGGCTTGCCGTATTGTTCCCGGGTCAGGTTCGCGCCCAGTGCGGCGCAGCCCAGATTGCCGTTTGAGTAGATGGCCAGGGCGGCGCCCGTCAGGCTCTCGCACACCGGCTCGCCCTGGTTGATGATGGGCTGCTGATCGGCGCGGATGGGGAGGAAGAAGTTGAAGGACAGGGCCAGCACCACCGCCAGGACGCCCCGGGTCCAGAGGTTGGGGTCCTTCAGGACGGCGGGCTTCACCACCAGCACCGTGGCGGCAAAGGCCGGCGCCACAAGGAGCGCCATGAGGTGGTTGGTGGAGCCCAGGAACATGATGTACACCGCCAGGACCAGGAGCCACCCGGCCCCGGGCTCATCCTTCCGGTCGATCCAGCGCATGACGAGCCACGCCACCACCGCGATGCCCAGGAGGCTCAGGGTGTAGACCTTCTCGTTCACATTGGACTGGTTCCAGACCGTGTAGGCGGTGGCCGCCATGAGCGCCCCGAGCCACGCCCCGATGAGGGGCATGCGGCGGAGCCACACGTCGTCGTGCCCCTCCCCGATCCAGCGCTGCAGCACACGGTGGGTCACCAGGAAGAAGAATCCGGTGCCCAACGCCGAGCTCACCGCCGCCAGGAGGTTGATCCGCACCGCCACCGGAAGCCCCAGCGGCGACAGGAAGAGGTCCCACGCCCGGCCGATGGTGACGAAAAGCGGATTCCCCGGCGGATGGGCGAGCCCCATGATATGGGCCACCGTGATGTACTGGGGGGTGTCCCAGAACCAGGGCGAGGGCGCCAGCGTCAGCACATAGAGCGCCAGTGCGGCCAGCGCGGCTCCGGCGGCGTGGGCGTACGGTGGCGGGGACGGCGTCATGACGGTCGGGTGCGGGTGGCTATGGGGATGGATGTGATGCGGGTGCTACGGTGGGCCGGTTCGAGCCCCTTCCCGAACCGGTCAAGCCCCTATGTTTAAGCTCGAGTCATCTCCGGGGGAAGGGCCGATACGGGCGTCGAAGGTTGTGGCGAGCGACGGACGGCCCGTGGATATCCGCTCCGGAAGGCCGGATGTAGTTCTACTCCCACCGAGCGATTAGGATCTACCCATGACCACTCCGCTCCGCCACACCCTCCGCTTCGCCGCCGGCTGGATCCGCCCGGCGTCGGACCTGCGCACCCGCACTCTCACGCTTGGTCCTGGTCGCGGCGCAGCGGGCACGGCGGCCACCAGCTACCCCGTGCCTGCCGCCGACCGGGGACCCGCCACCGGACTACTCCTGGAGCGGGGTGACGGTGACGGCCCGCGCCCGGGGTGGGTTGTCCTCCACGGCATCACCCGACCCGGGCCCCGCCACCCGGCCCTACTCCACTTCGCCGGTGCACTGGCCTCAACCGGGGTCCGGGTACTCATCCCCGAGATCCCCGAGTGGCGGCGGATGGATCTGGCCCCCCTCCGGGCCCAAGAGATCATCGGCCTGGCGGTGGACCGGCTGGCTTCGGACCCGGAGACGGCTCCGGGGGGCGTGGTGCTCCTGGGGTTCTCCTTCGGGTCGGCCCAGGCCCTGTACCACCTGTCGGACCGGGCGGCCCGGGGTGAGCCCGCTCCTGTGCGAGGGGTGGCGGGGTGGGGGGGCTACGCGGACCTCGGTCGGACCGTGCACTTCCAGTTCACGGGGGAGCATGGGTGGGGCGATGAACGCTACCGGGTGACGCCGGATCCCTATGGCCGCTGGGTGGTGGGCGCCAACATCCTCCCCCTGGTCCCGGGCCTGACCGGGAGTCGGCCGGTGGCGGAAGCGCTCCGGAGGCTGGCCATTCGGTCCAGCGACCTGCAGATGGCCGGCTCGTCTCCCAGCTTCGACAGCGTGAAGATGCAGCTTCGGGTGGGCCTTCCCCGGCCCCTGCGCCCCCTCTTCGATCTCTTCGCGCCCCGGGCGGGGCGAATCCCCCCGAGGGACGAGGCGGCCGAGATGACCCGGCGGCTGGTGGAAGCGGCAGAGATACACGTCCCCCTCCTGGATCCCCTTCCCCTCATCGCCGACGTGCCGGTGCCGGTTCGCCTCCTCCACGCTCGGTCCGACCAGCTCATTCCCTTCACCGAGACGCTGGCGGCGGCCCGGATGCTGGAGGGACGGACACCGGGGCTGGAGAGCCGGATCCTGGGCCTCTTCAG
>REEG01000001.1 GCA_007695195.1 Gemmatimonadales bacterium
CTCCCCACCGGCACCTTGAGGCACGCCACCCACTGCCCCCCGCCCTTGTCCTCCAGGGGAGGAACGACCCGGGCGCATTCCTCGTCCCTGAGGAGGCTCGGGCAGCGGGGGTGGAAGGGACACCCGGACGGGGGGTGGGTGGGAGAGGGGACGTCCCCGTGGAGGAGGATCCGTTGGGGGGAGGTCCGGGGGTCGGGCACCGGGACCGCCGAGAGGAGGGCCTGGGTGTAGGGCATGAGGGGGTTCCGGAAGAGCGTCTCCACCTCCGCCAGCTCCACGATCCGCCCCAGGTACATCACCGCCACCCGATCCGAGATGTGCCGCACCACCGACAGGTCGTGGGCGATGAAGAGGTAGGTGAGGCCCAGATCGGCCTGGAGCTCCTTCAGGAGGTTGATGACCTGGGCCTGCACCGACACGTCCAGGGCGGACACGGGCTCGTCGCAGACGATGAGGTCCGGCTCCACCGCCAGCGCCCGGGCGATGCCGATCCGCTGGCGCTGCCCGCCAGAGAACTCGTGGGGATAGCGCACCGCCTGCTCGGGCCGGAGCCCCACTCGGTCCAGGAGCTCCGCGATCCTGGCGGTGGCGGCCGGGCCCTTCGCCAGGCCATGGATCCCCAGCACCTCCCGGAGGGCGTCACCCACGGTCATCCGGGGGTTCAGGGAGGAGAAGGGGTCCTGGAAGATGATCTGGGCTCGACGCCGGAACGCCCGGAGCTCGCCCCGCCCCATCTCCAGAAGGGGACGGCCGGCGAAGCGCACGGTCCCTTCCGTGGGCTGCACCAATCGCAGGACGGAGCGCCCGGCGGTGGTCTTGCCACACCCCGACTCTCCCACGAGCCCCAGCGTCTCGCCCTCCAGGAGGTCGAAAGAGACTCCGTCCACGGCCCGAACCACCCCGACGGAACGCCCGACGAACGCCCCCTTCCGGACGGGGAAGTGGGTCCGGAGACCCCGGACCTCCATGAGGGGCTCCCTACCATTGGGGGAAGCCCCGGCCCCGCCGGCCCCGGGCTCCGTCCCCACCGTACCCACCGTCGCCCCCTGGAATCCACGCCCCTCCGCCAGCGCCGCTTCCCGCCGCTCCGGCTCCTCCACGAGCCAGCAGCGGGTGGCCCGCCCTGGAGCGATGGGAAAGAGGGCCGGCGCCTGGCCGCATCGCTTCTCCCAGGCATAGGGGCAGCGGGCCTGGAAGCGGCACCCGTCGGGCCACGCCGTGGGAGACGGGACGAGCCCCGGAATCACCGCCAGCCGCGCATCCCTTCGCCCCAGGTGGGGGATGGACCGGAGGAGCCCCTCGGTGTAGGGGTTCCGGGGATCGTGGAAGAGGTCGTCCACCGGCCCCTCCTCCACGATCTGTCCCGCGTACATGACCGCCACCCGGTCGCACATCTCCGCCACCACCCCCATGTCATGGGTGATGAGGATGAGCGCCATCTCCAGCTCCTCCTGGAGCCGCTTGAGGAGCTCCAGGATCTGGGCCTGGATGGTCACGTCCAGCGCAGTGGTGGGCTCGTCGGCGATGAGGAGCCGGGGATCGCAGGCCAGGGCCATGGCGATCATGATCCGCTGCCGCATGCCACCGGAGAGCTGATGGGGATACTCGTCCACCCGCTGCCGGGGGGCCGGGATTCCCACCAGGTGGAGGAGGCCAAGGGCATGCTCCCGGGCCTCCTTGGGGCCCATCCCCCGGTGCTTCCGAAGGGCCTCGCCGATCTGGTCCCCCACCCGGAAGACGGGGTTCAGCGAGGTCATGGGCTCCTGGAAGATCATCCCGATCTCATTGCCCCGGAGCTCCCGCATGCGACCATCACTCACCTGGGTGAGGTCCTCCATGCCGCTCCCGGTGCGGAAGGCAATCCGTGACCCCTCCTCGATCCGTCCCGGAGGCCGTGGGATGAGCCCCATGATGGAGAGGGCCGTCACCGACTTTCCGCACCCTGACTCCCCCACGATGCCCAGGGTCTCGCCGGGGCGCACGTGGAAAGAGACACCGTCCACGGCACGGACGACGCCGTCCTGGGTGTGGAACCAGGTCCGGAGGTTATCTACCTGGAGGAGGGGGTCCATGGCGTGGGATTCAGCTCCGCTGGCGGGGGTCGAGGGCGTCCCGGAGGCCGTCCCCCAGGAGGTTGAAGGCCACCACCGTGAAGACGATGGCGAGCCCCGGGAAGGTGGAGATCCACCATGCGGTGAGAAGGGAGTCCCTCCCCTCGCTGATGATGCTTCCCCAGCTGGGCGTCGGTGGCGGCACCCCCAGCCCCAGGAAGGAGAGCCCGGCCTCCACCAGGATGGTGCTTCCGATCCCCAGGGTGGCGAAGACGATGACCGGGGCCAGGACGTTGGGGATGACGTGGCGGAAGATGATCCGATGTTCCCGCATCCCCAGCGCCACCGCTGCCTGGACGAACTCCCGCTCCCGGATGGAGAGCACCTCGCCGCGGACGATCCGCGCCACCCCCATCCACCCGGTGAGCCCCAGCACCGCCACCACCAGGAAGATGGAGGC
>REEG01000079.1 GCA_007695195.1 Gemmatimonadales bacterium
TTCCCGGCGAGGGTGAGGGAGAAGAAGAGGAAGAACCGCCCTCGTCGGCCGTCGGTGGCGTGGTACCCCCGGGCGAAGAGTCCGCCCGCCAGCCAGAGGATGGCAGTGAAGAGGAGGAAGGCCTGCCCGGTCCCGTCCAGGATCAGGTCGATCCCGGTGAAGAGGAGGGAGACGGATACCCCGAGCGCCGGCGCCCCCGTCTCCGGCGGTGCCGGTCCAGGGGCGCCCACAAGGGACAGGACCGCCAGAAGGAGGGCCGGAAGCGCCCCCAGGGGAGCGAGCTGGATCCCGATGCCCCGGAGCCGGGCCGACATCCAGAAGAGCGACAAGGCGAGGGGGAATACCCAAGAGACGATCAGGAGCGAGGTGAGGAGGGCGTCCATCTACAGCACCCCCCGCTCGATGATGAAGAGCGCCCACCCCAGCGGGCTCCACGACGAGGCCGCCAGAAGCCCCGCCGCCAGGGAGAACCCGGCGGTGGTGAGCGCCGGCACCACCATGCGCCAGTCCGCCTCCCACCGGGGTCGGGGCGCCTTCTCCCCTTCGGCCCACGACGGATCCGGCTCGTCGAAGTAGGCGGTCTTGAGAATGGGGAGGAAGTAGGCGGCGTTCAGGAGGCTGCTGGCCAGGAGCACCGCGATGACCCACGACTGCCCCGCCCCCAGCGCCCCCAGCCCCAGATACCACTTGGAGAGGAAGCCGGCCACCGGGGGAAGACCGATCATCCCCAGCGCCCCGATGGTGAAGGCCGCCATGGTGAGGGGCATGCGCCGGGCCACCCCACCCATCTGGCTGATCTTCTTCACCCCCAGCGTCTGGGCCACCAGCCCGGCGCAGAAGAAGAGGGTGATCTTCATGATCCCCTGGTGCACCAGGTGCACGAGCCCGCCGGCGTGGGCCAGGGGGTCCAGAAGGGCCACCCCCAGGGCGATGTACGAGAGCTGACTCACGGTGCTGAAGGCCAGGACCTTCTTCAGGTCGTCCTGGGCCAGGGCCCGGATGGAGGCGTAGACGATGGTGAAGGCCGCCAGGCCGGCCACCACCATGGCGGCGCCCATCTCCCACGCCACCTCGATCCCGAAGAGGGAGTGGAGGAGGCGAGTGACCCCGAACGCCCCGGCCTTCACCACCGCCACGGCGTGGAGGAGGGCGCTCACCGGAGCCGGTGCCACCATGGCGGTGGGGAGCCATCCATGGATGGGGAAGAGGGCCGACTTCACCCCCATCCCGATGAGGAGGAAGGCGAAGATGAAGGCCCATGTCACCGGCTCGGCCGCCACCGCCGCCCCGTCCACCACGCCCCCGGCGGCGAACTGCACCGTGCCCGCCTCCACCTGGAACCAGACCGCCCCCACCACCAGGATGGCCCCGGCCCCCAGGGTATAGAAGAGGTAGGTGCGCCCGGCCCGGATGGCCTCGGGTGTCCCCTTGTGCACCACCAGGGGATAGGTGGCCCAGGTGAGCGCCTCGTAGAAGAAGACGAAGGTGAAGAGGTCCCCGGCCATGGCCAGGCCGGTGGTGGCGGTGACGCACAGGCTGAAGAAGGCGAAGAAGCGGGTCCGGTTCTCCGACTCTTCCAGGTACGCGATGGCGTAGAGGGTGGTGACGAGCCAGAGGACGGCCGAGAGGGTCACGAAGAGGAGAGCCAGGGCATCGCCCCGGAGGGTGAGGCTCAGCTCCGGGATCACCTCCAGCGCCCATTCGTACGAGGCGCCGGCCGCCACCCCCTGCAGCATGAGACCCACCAGGGCCACCTTGGCCACGGCGCCGGCCATGTTCAGGGTGTTCCGGAGGCGCGTCTGCTCTTCCCTCAGGAACATGATGGCGATGCCGGGCACGAAGGAGCTCAGCACCACCGCCAGCGGAAGGGCGCTCCACGTGAGGAGGGGGGTCAGCTCCATGGCGTCACCCCTCCCTGAAGGAGGATCTGGAAGGTCTCGGTGGCCCGGACCCCCAGCGTCGCCGCCGCCAGCGCCAGGAGGAGCGCCGCCCACTCCATCCGTTTGGGTACGGGGCGGAAGTCACCGCTGGAGGCCTTCAGGTCCAGGGCGTGGCGGAGCACCATGAGGACGTAGGCGATGGTGAGGAGCCCCCCGATGGTGATGATGGCCACCCAGAACCATCCTCCCGCCGAGATCGCCTCCCGGAGGAGGAGCCACTTCCCCACGAATCCCGCCGAAGGGGGGAGCCCGGCCAGGGAGAGCCCGCCGAGCCCGAAGGCCAGGAAGGACATGGGCAGGCGATGCGCCACACCGGAGATGTCCCGGAGGGCGTCCCTGGCCACGGCGTAGGTCATGTTCCCGGCGGCCATGAACATGGCGGCCTTGGCCAGGGCGTGGGACAGCGCCAGGAGGATGCCGCCGGTCCAGGCGTCGTCGCTCCATTCCGGTGACGCCGGCCCCGACGCTCCGCCGGCCCCCAGCCCCTCAGGCGCCAGGAGGGGGAACATGATGAAGAGGTAGCCCAGTTGAGCCACGGTGGAGTAGGCGATGACCCGCTTCAGGCTTCGCTGGCGGAGGGCCAGCACCGAGCCCCACAGGATGGCGGCGGCGCCGAGCCCGCCCATGAGCAGAAGCCCGCCGTCACTCGCGCCTCCGTACACGGCGAACCAGAGCCGCACCAGGATGAAGAAGGAGCCCTTCACCACCACCGCCGACAGGAGGGCGCTGGCCGGTGCAGGGGCCCCGGCGTGGGCCGGGGGAAGCCAGGCGTGGAGGGGGAAGAGCGCCGTCTTGGCCGCCATCCCCACCGTCATGAGGGCCAGGCTCGCAGCGGCCATGGGGCCCGCGGGGGCGGCGGCGGCGAGCTCTTCCAGGGAGAGGGTCCCGAACTCGGTGTAGAGGAGGGCCACGCCCAGGAGAAAGAGCATGGAGCCCACCAGGGAGACGATGAGGTACCGCATCCCCGCCACTGTGGCCTTGGGGGTGACCGCCAGCGTCACCAAGGCGGCGGCTGCCAGACCCAGGATCTCCAAGCTCACGTAGAGGTTGAAGAGGTCGGCGGAGAGGTAGATCCCGTTCAGGGCCGCCCACAGGAGGAGCCAGAGAGGGGCGAAGTAGCGGGCGGCGCGTCCGGCGGGAGAGGCCCCGGCGTCCAGTTCAGACAGATCCCCGAAGTAGGAGAGGGAATAGAGGCTCACCGCCGCGCCCACCACGGCGGTGACGGTCAGCATGGCCACGCTGAAACCGTCGGCCCAGAGTTCGATCCCCAGGGGCGCTCCCCATCCGCCCAGGAGGTGGCGGACCGGTCCCTGGCGGGTCACCTCCACCCAGAGCCCCAGGCTCCCCGCCAGAGCGGTGCCCGAACCCAGCGCCAGCCCGGCCTTGAGGGTCCAGGGTCGGCCACCCAGGGCGACGAGGGCGGCCAGAAGGGGACCGAAGACCGCCGCTGTGGTCCAGAGTTCGGCCCCCGTCAACTCGGCGGCTCCGGCGCGTCGGGGTCCGGGTCGGCGCTTTCGGGATCCACCGTGAGGAAGGGGGATCCGGTGCGGGACATGACCCGGAGCGCCATCCCCAGAGCCAGCGCAGTTGCCGCCACCGCCACCACGATTCCCGTCAGGACCATGCCCTGCGGGAGAGGATCGGCCACCAGGGGGTCTCGGCGGGCCGGCGCCGCCAGCAGGATGAGAAAGACCCCGGTGCCCATGAGGTTGATGCCCAGGACCTTCCAGATGAGGTGGGCCCGGGTCACCACGGCGTGGAGGGCCAGGAGGAAGACGGCGACCCCTGCCCAGGCGTAGAGGTCGAGGGGCGTCATGGCGCCCCCGGGTCCGGAGGGGTGGCGTCCGGGGCCAGGGCACGACCCAGCGGATCGCCGGTGGGATCCACTGTGTCCAACGTCGAATCAGGGGCCGGGATGGAGGGGACGTCCACGAACAACTCCACCAGGATCACCGCCACGGCCACAGCCAGCGCCGCCTCAAGCCCCAGGATCAGGGGGTAGGCCCACCCCTCGGGGTAGGCCAGGAATGCCCCGGTGAAGGGGAGCACCGCAATGCCCACCACCACGAAACCGGCCACCCCGCCGGCGGCAATGATCCGCACCGGGAGGGCTGCGGCGGTGGGGGGGCGCATGACCCTGGCCACGGTGAGGAGCACCCCGGCGCCGGCCAGGAGGGCCCCGGCCTGGAACGCCCCTGCCGGTTCACTGGAGCCCAGCCAGGTCAGGTAGACGGCGGTAAGAAATGCCGTGGGCACCGCCAGGCGGAGGACCGCCGCCAGAACCGGCTCATCTCGGGCCCGTCCCGCCGGGAGTCCGAAGACCCGTTGACCCCGGTCCAGCGACCACACCGCCACCATGGCCGCCACCAGCACCGCCACCTCCAGGAGGGTGTCGTAGCCCCGGAAGTTCAGGAGCACGCCTGTGACGGGGTTCGAGACGCCGGTTTCGGGGAGGTGCTCGGCAATGAGATCCGGGATCCGCGGATCCCGGGAGTCGGCGGCGCCCCGGAGTCCCAGGGCCAGGAGCACACCTGCCGGGACCAACAGCAGCCCCACCATCCATGTGAGGATGGCGGGGCCGTCCCGGCTTCCGTCGTCTTCCAGGAGGGGACGGACATGGGCGTGATCCACGCCGGTGCCCGTCTCCGAGGCGGCGCCGGTGGCATTGTTGGCCTGGGGGTCCGTCGGGCCGCTCATGGATCGGACTCCATGGGAAGCCGTTCGTCGGCGCCGGCCCGAACCGCCATCCGATGCCAGGCATTCAGGAAGAGGGCTCCGGTGACCCCAGCGCCCAGGGCCGCCTCCGCCAGGGCGATGTCCGGCGCGCCCAGGCGAACCCAGGCCAGGGCCAGGGTGAGGCCATAGGCCACGTACAGCATGATGGCCTCGAAGAGATGCCGCGTACGCAGGAGGCGGAACACCAGCCCCACCAGGAGAAGGGCCACGAGGCCGTCCAGGACGAAACCCACGGTAAGGGGCTCGGTCATGGGGACACCCCTCGCCGGGCCCTGGCTCCATCCCCGCCCTCGGATCCATCCTCGGCACTGGATGCATCGACCTCGGAGTCCATGGATCCGGCCCGGCCGGCCCCGGCCTGGATGGGTTCAACGCCCTGGGCCAACGCTTCCGAGGCCAGGATGTGACAGACCGTGGCAGCGGCGCTGAGCACGAGGAGCCAGAGGGCCGCCAGGAGGAGGATCTCGTGCCAGGCCCCCAGTTGAAGGGCCACCCCTGCCGTCACGAACCCGAGCCCCAGGGCGTCAGCCTTGGTGAGGGCGTGGAGGCGGCAGTAGAGATCGGGGAAGCGGAGGAGCCCCACGGTCCCCGCCAGGAAGAAAAAGCACCCGATAACCAGAAGGACCACGGTGAGCCCGTTCACCATCAACTCCACACTCATGGCTCCTCCCTGGGGAGGGAGGGTTCCGCCCTGGAGGGCTGCCCGGGCGCCCGGACCCACCCCCGCTTCACGAAGGCCACCGAGATCACCACGGCCAGGAGCGCGAAGATGAGCGCCACATCCCGCAGGGGCCGCGCATCCAT
Organism: Gemmatimonadales bacterium; assembly: GCA_007695195.1. GTDB lineage: Bacteria > Gemmatimonadota > Gemmatimonadetes > Longimicrobiales > Gaopeijiaceae > PWLA01. The sequence continues at coordinate 5,481 of REEG01000079.1, forward strand.
GGCCACCGAGAGCACCAGGAGGATGGCCACACCGGTGGTGCCGAAGAGTTGGGCGGCCACCACCCGGTCCGCCTGGGTCGGGCCCCGGATCACCCGGACCAGCCCGGCGGCCACATTGGCCAGGAGGAAGATGGCCACGCCCAGCAGGAAGGCGGTCATGACGGGAGGGAGAGGCCGAAGGACATGGCCACCCTGCGCTCCAGTTCACGCAGTCGCTCTTCGGTATCTCCGGTGTCGGCCAGGAGGTGAACCGTCACCTCATCGTCCTCGAGTTGGGCGCTGAACGTCCCCGGCAGGAGGCTTGTGATGTTGACGAAGAGGATACGGGCCGGACCGGGGGGGAGTCGAAGGCGATACCGGATCATCTCCGGCGCCACCGGCAGGGAGGGCGAAAAGGCCCGCCGGGCCACATCGATCCCTCCACCGATGGCCTGGGAGGCGGCGTAGGGGAGGGAACGGAGGACGGCCAACGGACGGAGGATGGGCCGGTCCGGGGACGCGTTTCGCTGGAGGGCCGCCATGATTCCCACCGCCCCGCCCACACCGATGAGGGCCGCGTACCATCCATCCAGGGTCGGGCCCACCAGCGCCACCCAGAGGGTCGCGAAGGCCAGGATCCAGAGGATGGGGCGCAGGGACATGGAGGCGTAAGGTGTCCGGGCTCAGGGGGCACTCGTTCGCAACTACCGACTACATATAGACCTCCGGCGCTTGTCGTTGTTCCGGTCGGGCCCTTTCTTGGTGGGGGGCTTGCAGTACCTGCACCGGATGACCGTTGGGATCTTGGTGGCGCTTGAGGGTGGGGGACCCGATCTTGACGGATGCCGCATCCATCGACCTTCGCCTTCCCGACCCGGAGAATCCCATGTCGTCTTCCCATGAACGCCACCGTCCCTGCGCCGTGCGGCCAATCACCGGTCTGTTATCCCTGGCCCTCTGCGGTGTCCTCCTGGGCTGTGCGGACGATCCCGAGGGCGACGGGGCCATCCCCGACACTGCGTCCAGGGAGGCGGTGGGGGCGCCCGTCACTCCCTCCGGTCAACCTCTCCCCGACCTGCCGCCCGATACGCCGGAGTGGCTCGTCACCCTGGCCACGGCCGACCCCCTCGCCGAGCCGCAGGCCCGATCTCTCTTCGGCGACCCCCTCTGGGCACAGGTGGATGAGGAGGGTCGGGTGGCAGAAGCGGACGAGGCGCTGGCGCGGGATCCCCATAACGTGGATCTCCTGGTGGCGGCCGGGCGTGAGCGGCGGCACGCGTGGCAGTACCGGCAGGCCATTGAGTTCTACACCCGCGCCATCGAGGCCGCGCCTGAGGATTGGCGGGCGTGGCGCTTTCGGGGGCACCGTCACCTTTCCCTCCGCGACTTTCCGGCGGCCATCGCCGATCTGGAGGAAGCTCGGGAGCTGGAACCCCTGAACTGGGACGTGGCGTATCACCTGGCGCTGGCGTACTTCCTGGCCGGCCGGATGGACACGGCCGCCGATGAGTACCTGCGCTGCCTGGCACTCAGCGACGATCCGGACGCCCGGGCCGCGGACCGGGCCGGATTCCGGAGCTGCGCCGCCAACGCCGACGATCCGGAGTCGCTGGTGGCCATGGCGGAGTGGACGGTCCGGGCCCTTATGCGGTCCGGGCGGGACGACGAGGCCGCGGCGGTGCTGGCCGGGATCCCCGACGATCTATCCATCGAGACCAACGTGGCCTATTGGCACAACCTCCTCCTCCACAAGGGCCTCATGGAAGAGGAAGCCCTCCTGAATCCCGAGGAGGACGGCCCGGTCCGGCTGGAGACGGTGGGCTTCGGGGTGGCGAACCGGCGGTTGGCCCAGGGCGATACGGTGGGCGCGGTGGAGATCCTCCAGGTCCTCATGGACGACGAGTGGTGGCCCGGCTTCGGCCGCATCGCCGCAGAGGTGGAGCTGTTCCGTCTGGAGGGCGAGGAGTAGTCAGCGCACCTGGCCCTGGAGGTAGCGCCGGAGGTGGTGGTTCTCCGCTTCCGTATCCTGCCGGACGGCATTCACCACATCGCCGATGGAGATGATGCCCACCAGCATCCCGGCATCCACCACGGGGAGGTGCCGGACCCGATTCTGCGTCATGATGTCCATGACGTAGTCGACGTCGTTGGAGGGAATGCCCACCAGCGGGTTCTCGGTCATGATGTCCGAGACGCAGTGGGTCCGGAGCAGCTCCGGACCGCGACTGGCGAGACGGAGCAGGTGCCGTTCCGTCAGGATCCCGACGATCTCCGTACCGTCCAGGACCACGACGGAACCGATTTTGTGGGCCACCAGGAGCTGGAGTGCGTCCATGGCGGTGGCGCCGGGGGAGACATTCACCACATGGGCCCCCTTCTCATCCAGGATCTGTTGGATCTTCATGATGGATCTCTCCTGTTCCAGAGGGGCTCGTGCCGGAATCGCCCTGCCGGAACCAACGCCGGAGGGGGCCCGGCACACATGTATCCAATTTGTCAGGAAGCGGCGGTCGGCGAAAGGTGATGGCCGTTCCACTCCCCTCACCCCCCGTGCACCACCACCTCGCTGAAGCCCCCGCCTGTGGGGCGCACCTGGATACCCAGGCCGATCCGCTCCCTGAGCGCCTCCACATGGCTGATGAGACCGACCCGGTATCCCCGCTCGTGGAGGCTTTCCAGCACGTTGATGGCGTCTTCCAGGGACGCCGGATCCAGGGTGCCGAAGCCCTCGTCCAGGAGGAGGGTCTCCATGGGTAGCTCCTGGGTGCTCACCCCGGCCAACCCCAGCGCCAGCGCCAGGGAGGCCAGGAAGGTCTCGCCTCCGGAGAGGGTGGTGAGGGGACGCTCCTGGCCGGCCAGATGGGCATCCCGGACCACGAAGTCGAAGGTGCCCTCGCTGCCCTCCGGGCGCACGAAGCGGTAGCGCGGCCGGAGCCGCTTCAGATGCTCGTTGGCTCCGGCCAGGATCCGGTCCAGCACCAGGCTCTGGGCGAACTCCTCGAAGGCTGCTCCCTCCCGCGTCCCGATGAGGACCGAGAGTTCTTCCCACACGGCGGCCTCCCGGCGGGCCTCGTCCAGTTCGGCCAGCTCCCGCTCCCGACGCGCCCGCAGGTCGTCGTCCCGTCTCCGGCGTTCGTCCAGGCGGGTGACCCTGTCCCGGGCGTCTGACAGCCGGCCATTCACCTCGTCCATCCTCCGGTTCAGCTCCCGCCGCCGAGCTTCCAGGACCGGCCCCCAGTTCCCCTTCGACTCCTCCACCGGAGCGTCCCCTTCCCATTCCGGCAGGGGCTCCGTGTCGGGACGGGCCTCCCCATGGAGTCGCCACCGCTCCGCCGCCTCCCCATGTCGGCTCCGGGTGTCCTTGAGGGCGTCGTCCAGCTTCGATACTTCCTGCTCCAACCGTGATGCCTCCAGGTCCGGAAGGCGAGCGGCGCGAGCTTCCTCCTCACTTCGGCCTGCCGCCTCAAGGAGATCCTCACTCTTCCGGGTTGCTTCGTCGATCTGGGGCTTCACCTCGGCCCGCTGTCCGGTGCGCTCCCGAAGCGTCACCTCCAGCGTCTTCCAGGTCGATTCCGCCTGGGATCGTCCACGGGCGGTCTCGTCCACGGCGACCTGCGCGTCGGCCACCTGCCGGTCCAGCCGCCCCGCCACCGCATCCGGGTCCCTGCCATCGAAGTACCGGGACTGCTCCTGCAGCACGGCGGTGAGGCGTTTCTCCGCTGCGCCAAGTGCTCCCTGGTACGCCTCAGCCTCCCGGGCCGCCTTCTCCTCCACTTCCCGGCGGTGTTCCAGTGCCTGTTCCCCGGAGCTCAGCGCCATCTGAGCCTGATCGAGCTTCTGCCGCAGCTCCCGGGTCGCCCGAACCGCGGAACGAAGTCCGCTGAGCCACGCTCGGGCGTCGTCCCCGGTCCACACCTCTACCGGGAGATCCGGTACCGGGAGATCCGGCGCCCCATCCTGGACGGGGAGGGAGGCGTGGGCGCCGGCCAGCGCCTCGCGCGCCTCGCCGACCTTGGAGCGAGCTGCCTCCACCCCCTCCTGGGCGGTCTGGACCGCCTCCTGCGCCGCCTGATACTTGGCCTCCTGAGAGGCGATGCCGGCGCGGGCCTCGGTCCAGGCTCGATGGGCCTCATCCAGATCGGACCACCGGGCCTCCTCCACCCCGGCGGCCTCCCGGTCCGTCCGAAGCCGCTTGAGGGCAGCGTTCACCGCCTCCAGGATCGGGGCGCCCTCCCCCCCGGCGGCTCGCCACCCCTGGGCGGTGGACTCGCGCAGCTGGTCCAGCTCGCTCCGGCGCTCGGCCAACTCCTCCACCTTACCTGCAAGAAGGGTCCGGGTCCGGGCCTCCTCCGCCCCCGCCTCGGTCCGCACCTTCTCGGCCTCCTTGAGGCGGGCCTCCACCCTGACCACCTCCTCCTCGGCGCGGGCCTGGCCTTCCCTGGCCTGTTCCCGGGCCTCGGCCAGCTCCGGCGGTGGCCCCTCTAGGCGGACCGGGTGCGCCGTGCTTCCGCAGACGGCGCATGGTTCCCCTTCACGGAGCTCGCTCTGGAGCTTCACGTGGTAGGCCAGATGGGCCAGCACCTCAGCTTCTCGCCGGGCGCTTCGCCGCGCCGTCTCCAGGTGGGCCTTGATCTCCTGGATCACCCGCTCCGCCGCCGCCATCTTCTCGTGCTGGGTCCCCAGCGCACTTCGCAGCGCCTCCACCTCCCGGTCCAGGTCCCGGATACGCTCCTCGGTCCGGCCGGCCGATGCCACGCTCTCCAGCAGATCTTCCAGAAGGCGGATTCCATCAGCCAAGCTGTCCCGCTGGGCCCTGAGCTCCTGTAGTCGCCTCGGTGCCTCCTGAGGCTCGATGCCGGGGGGAAGTGGCTCCCGGGCTCGAGCCACGGCCTCGTCCAGAGGGCGGAGCTGGGATCGGGCCTGGTTCAGTTCCCTGGCTCTATCCCTCGCCTTTCCCTGGGCCCGGTCCAGGATGTCCCGCCCATCAGCCAGCGCCCGGAGTGCCCCCTGGAAGGTTTCCACCTGGCTCTGGACCGGGGCCAGGGCGTCCTCCTTCTCCGCCAACTCGTGCCAGTCGGACGCAGCGTCCCAGCGCTCCCGGGTGGACGCCACCCGTCCCCGGAGTTCGGCCACCAACCGCTCCTGCGTCTCCCGGGCGCCGCGGGCGGTTTCCAGAGCCCGATGGGCGGAGGTCAGCGCTGCCTCTGCGTCGGTCTTCTGCGCCTGGAGGACGGCCCGCCGTTGCGCCACCTCCCGCGCCTCGGCCAGGTGGGGTTGGGCTTCGGCTCGGGCCTCCCGGGCGCGGTCCCGGGCCTCCTGGGCCTGGCTCTCCGCCGTCCGGCGCGCTTCCAGGAGTTCCTGGGCCTGGTGGAGGTGGGAGGTGAGCTCCTCGATCGAGGAGCTGAGCGCGTCCAGCTTCCCCCTCAGTCCATCCCGATGGTCCAGCGCCCGGAGCGCAGGTTGGACGGCCCTGTGTGCATGGAGGCGTTTGGCGTCCCCCTCCCGCCGTGTCCGCGCCTCCCGAGCCGCCTCCAACTCCCGGCGCAGGGTCCCGAGCCGGCTCCAGCGCTCCACGGCTCCCTCCACCCACCGGCGCCCCACTTCCAGGGGCTGCATCTCCGTCTCCAGCGCCACCACGGCGGACCGGGCGTCGGAATTCTCTGCGTCCAGTCGGGCCCGCTCCTCGTCGTTCAGGAGTTCGATCCCCTGCAGGCGAGCCTCGCGCTCATGCAGCCGCTCCTTCTCGGCCCGCCACCGGGCGGCGGCCCGGGCGCCCAGTTCCCGGTAGTGCTCCGTGTCCACCACCCGCTTGAGGATGGCGCTCCGATCGTCCCGACCGGCCTTGAGGAAGGCGGTAAACTCACCCTGGGCCAGGAGCATGGTGCGCTGGAAGTCTTCCCGGGTCATGCCCGCCAGCGCCTGGGCGAAGGCCTCCTCGAAGTCGGCCTTCTTGTGCCCGGCACCGTGGAGCCCGCCGGGGAGAAGTGCGTCGGGGTCCGGACCGCTCAACTCCACCAACTCCCGCTTGACGTTCTGGAAGGCGCCGTCGGGAGCGCCCCGGGCCCGGTGCACCGACCATCCGGCCCGGAACCAGCGACGCCGGGTTCCGTCGAGACGGCTGAAGACCAGTCGGACCAGGCACGAGCCGGTCCCCCGGGTCATGACATTCCGGGGGTCTTCGGCGTCGATGGTCTCCTGGCGGGTCAGGGCGGTCCTCCCCAGCCGCGCCGTGGCGGCGAAGAGGGCCAGGGAGACGGCATCCATGAGGGTGGACTTCCCGGCGCCGGTGGGTCCGTGGATGAGGAAGAGGGGAGTCTCGCCCAGGGGGCCCTGGTCGAAGTCGATGACCGTGGGGCCCCGGAGCGAGTTGAGGTTCTCCATCTCCAGCCGGTGGAGCCTCATGGGCCGCCCTCCGCGTCCGTGGTCTCCGGCGCCGACAGGATCTCCCGGAAGGCCACCATGAGGGCGTCATCGTCGTCCGGTGCCTCCCCGCCCCGGCGAGCCCGGACCAGCCGTCGGAACACCTCGTCGGGCCGGAGGTCTTCCAGCGCCTGCACCGGTTCCCCGTGGGCCTCCGGATCTTCGCCGCCGCCGGCGGTGCGCTGCACCACCGCCAGGAGGCGGGGCCCTCCCGCTCCCAGCGCCGCCACCGCCTCCCGGATCCGGAGTTCCAGCGTCGGATCCCACCTCGATACGGTGACCTCGACACGGAGGAGGGGCTCCAGCTCCCCGAAGAACTCCGCCTCCCCGAGCCCCGCCAGTACCTCTTCTTCCATTCCCCTGAGCTTCACCAGGCTCCGGTGCCTGGGAACCGGGCGAGCTCGGTGACGGATGCCGTCGTCGGGGCCGTCCCCGGAGATCTCCAGAAGGCGCACCTGGCGCGCCGGACTCCCTTCCCCGAAGGAGATGGCCACCGGCGTCCCCGAGTAGCGGCAGTGGGGGTCGCCCGCCGCCATGGGACGGTGGATGTGCCCCAGCGCCACGTAGTCCCATCCCTCGCCGAAGAGGGAGGGGGGAAGGGCGTCGATGGTGCCCACCTGATGGATCTCGTTGGGGAAGTCGTCCCGGTCCACGGGCCCACCTCCCACCGTGAGGTGCCCCATGGCCATGCGGCGGGCGCCGGGCCAGCGGCGGGCCGCTTCCTCGGCCAGCGTTCCGTAGAGGTCGGCGAAGGCATCGTGCATGGCGCGTCCCAGCTCGCCCGGGGCCAGCCCCACCGGGCTCACCCCCAGGGCGTACTCATGGACGTAGGGGACGGCGGCCACCACCACCCGGGGGGCCTCCGGGTCCGGGAGGGGGACCAGAAGGCGCCGGGCCCACGTCTCCCGGGGGCCCACCCCGCCCACCACCCGGATCCGCAGGGCGTCCAGGAGCTCGGACGGAGCGCCCAGACGAGACGGCGAGTCATGGTTTCCTGCGGTGATCACCGCCACCGGCGCCGGATCCAGGGCGGCCAGGCGCGCCAGGAACCGGTAGTACAGGCTCTGGGCCTCCGCCGAGGGATTGCGGAGGTCGAAGACGTCTCCCGATACCAGGAGGGCGTCGATCCCTTCTTCCCGGATCACCTCCAGGAGCCAGTCCAGGAAGCGCCGCTGGTCTTCCAGGAGCGACACCGAATCCAGGGAGGCGCCCAGGTGCCAGTCGGCGGTGTGCAGGATCTTCATAACCCGGGATGGCGGGAGGCAGCGCCCATTCGCAGTTGGGTTGTGCCCATTGGCCGTTGAGCTGTGCCCGTTCGC
>REEG01000130.1 GCA_007695195.1 Gemmatimonadales bacterium
CTGGGGAAGCTGCCGGCCATCATCCAGCCCGGGCTGGTGGCCTCGGAGCGGGTGTTCGAGTTCCTGGATGCCCCGGTGGAGATCCGGGATCAACCCGGGGCCAGGACCCTGGGGGTGATCAGGGAGGGGATTCAGTTCAATGGGGTCTCCTTTGCGTACCGGCCGGGCGAGCCGGTCCTGAATCAGATCAACTTCAGTGCACCGGTGGGGAGTGTCACCGCCTTGGTGGGACCCAGCGGAGCCGGGAAGACCACACTGGTGGATCTCCTGGGTCGGTTCTACGAGGCCACCGATGGGGTGATCCGTATCGACGGCGTCGACATCCGGGAGTTCACCCTGGCCTCCCTTCGGAACAAGCTGGGGATCGTTTCCCAGGAGACGGTCCTCTTCCACGATACCGTCCGGGCAAACATTGCCTACGGCCTGGACGACGTCCCGGACGAGGATCTCCATCAGGCGGCGCGGGCGGCCCACGCCGATGGGTTCATCGACCGGCTCCCCCGGGGGTACGACACCGTCGTGGGTGAGCGGGGAACCCAGCTCTCAGGTGGGCAGCGACAGCGCATCGCCATCGCCCGGGCCATCCTCCGGGATCCGCCCATCCTGATCCTGGACGAGGCCACCTCCGCCCTGGATTCGGAGTCGGAGCGGTTGGTGCAGGTGGCCATGGAGCGGCTCCTGAGGGGCCGGACGGTCTTCGTCATCGCCCACCGGCTGTCCACGGTCCAACAGGCGGACCAGATCCTGGTCATGGCCGAGGGTGAGATCGTCCAGCGAGGGACCCACGCTGACCTTCTCGCCGAGGGCGGGCTCTACCGGCATCTCCATGACCTTCAGTTGAGCGGGGATGGAGATGGGGCGGAAGCGTCCGGGATGGGGACCATGGTTCGAGGGCGGGATGAGCGGCGCCCGACGCTGCCATGAGCACGGATTCGTCTCCCACCCTGGCCCACCGGCTCGAGAACGCCGTCGTGGGGACACTATACCGGGTGCTGCGAGCCCTTCCGGAGCCACTGGCGCTGGCGTTGGGGTGGGGACTCGGATGGTTTATCGGGTCCGTGCTCCGGATCCGCCGCTCCACCGTGGAGCGGAATCTGGCCATGGCCTTTCCGGAACGGGACGCGAAGTGGCGGAAGCGGGTTGCCGCCCGGGTGCTGCCCCATATCGCCCGGGAGTCGGTGATGCTCCTGCGCCTGGGCGGTATGTCGGCCGAAGAGTTGCACCGACGCACGGAAGTAGATGGACTTGAGGCGATGGTGGAGGCGACTCGCACCGGCCAGGGGGTGATTATCGTCACCGGCCATCTGGGGAACTGGGAGATCGCAGGCGGAGCGGTGGCGGTTCGGGGGTTGCCCCTGGACGTCGTGGCGAAGATCCAGAAGAATCCCCTTGTGGAAGAGCGTATCCGGCGGATGCGGGAGGCTCTGGGAATGCAGGTCATCCACCGACACCAGGCACCGCGGGAAGTCCTCCGGTCACTGCGAAAGGGGCGAGCGGTGGCCCTGGTGGCGGACCAGGATGCGCGGTCCAGCGGTATCTTCGTGGATTTCTTCGGAGTTCCGGCCAGCACCGCCAGGGGGCCGGGGCTCTTCGCGGCGCGGACCGGGAGTCCGGTGTTCCTGGCGGTGCCTGAGCGACTCCCGGGACTCCGGGGGCGATACCGGGTAACGTTCGAGCCCATGGATCTGCCCATGCACCCCGACCGGGACGAATTCGTCGAGGCCTTCACCCGGCGCTACATGAGCCAGTTGGAGGCGGCGATACGGCGGATCCCCGAACAGTACTTCTGGGTCCACCGTCGGTGGAAGACGTCGCCGCCACCCTCGATTTCCCATTCATCTCCAAACGGCTGACCCGTGATCTACGTCAACATTCCCGTGCACAACGAAGCCGGTACCATCGGCGTTCTTCTCTGGAAGATCCGGAAGGTACTTCTGGAATCGGGGCGGGACTTCCGCATCCAGGTCCTGGACGACGCCTCCACCGATCGCACGGGCGAGGTGCTCGAGCGCTATGCGAAGCGCTTGCCGCTCCGGATCCTCCGCTCCGACCAGCGACTCGGATACGGCCCGGCCACGGAACGCCTGTTGAGGGAGTCGGTGGACCGGACGCGCTACCCCAAGCGGGATGTAGCGGTGGTGCTGCAAGGGGACTTCACCGAGGACCCGGAGATCCTGGTGGAGATGGTCAAGCGGGTGGAGGGCGGGAGCGATCTGGTGGCCGGATGCATTCCGCGGGAGGATCTGCCCAGGGACCAGCGGCGCTCCCGCTGGCTGGCCGGCCTTCTTCTGGGCCGGGTTCTCAAGAAGGCGCCGGTGTCGGAACCCCTCTCCGGCCCCCGGGCGTTCCGGATCATTGTTCTCCGGAAAGCCTTTCGGGGGCGGGGGCAGGGAGCGCCACCCCTGATCCGGTCCGACGGCTGGGCGGCGAATCTCGAATTGCTGGTGGGAACGTCGCCCCATGCCCGACGGATCGAAGAGGTACCCCTGAAGCCGCGGCAGATTGAGCGAGGCCGCGAATCCCGATTCCGTCCCTGGCGGACGGTCCGGACCCTACTGCCCCTTCGACGGGTGGCGTGGCCCGTGGCTCAGCCCTGAGCCTCGCCTTCCGGCGACTCGGCCTCCATCACGAAGAGGGATGGCCCGGGCAGGCGCTTTCCCTTGACCCGGATCTCGAACCGATACTCGCCAGGCCGGGGGAAAACCACCTCCTCCAGGGGCAGGACCAACCGCGTTCTGGGAGGCGGACGATGCGCCGGGCGGGGATCCACATCGGTATGCCCATCCACCGTCAGGGAGGGACGTCCATCGGGCCCCACCAGATCCACCTTGAACTTGTTGCGTCCCTGGTCGGTTCGGTCCCAGGATATGGTGGTCACCAGAACCATTCGCTCCTGCTTCGCCGGGAAGCCGGGGGCGATGAGGTCGTTGAAGATTCCGTGGATATCCATCTTTCCGTCTTCCCGGACGCGGGCGTCGTCGCAGACGAGCGCAAGTTGAACATACATGTGGGTCGGGGGTTCTGGGGCGTTGAGGAAGTCGAGGGTTCGGCCCGTTCAGCATAGGAAGAAGTGGGAAGAACCCCCGTTAGGCAATGCCTCCCTTGGAAAGACCCTGAGCAGGGTCTGCACACAAGGGGGCATTTCCGTTATCATGATTCGTTACAAAATACCCCCTCACCCTCGTGCCTTCGCCATCGGACCGTTCATCCGGTGCGGAACCAGTTCGGACTTCCGTGCCGGGGGCTCGACGTTCGGCAAGGCCGCTCGCCCTCTGAAGTCCCCTTGGGGCTCGGTGAACGAGACGTTGGATGACGCCCGCGGGGGTTGCGCCACTGGCTCAACCCGGGCAACCACTCGTCCAGCAGGGCACCTCGTGAGGTGACCAACCCAAGCCAGATGGAGGTTTCATGACCAATAAGGGCAAGTTGAAGGACCGCGCGCGCGACGAACTTTTCAGCCATATTAACCGTTGCGCCGTCCTCCAAGCCGCTGAAGAAGACCAGCAGCACTGGATGGAAGAGACCATGGAGTACCTGGCCGAGCGGTATCCCGATCTTGCGGATACCGATCTGCAGGAACTCTACACGGTGGGAATGCGGTTCTGCCGCCCGGCGATCCCCCACGGTCGTCCCGGTACCCAGGCTCAGGATGACGTCCAGGAAGACTCCGTCGAGACCGAGCAGGAGCCGGCCGCAGTCGGATCCGCCGGCGAGTCGGACGCAGCCTGAATCTTTCGCAGTCCCTGCGGGCGCCCGCAGGCCGGCCCGGTTTGGGCCGGGGCTTCAATCGGAGGCGAAGAGGAAGAAATAGCTGAAGGGGGCGGAGGGTCCATACGGGTCCTCCGCCCCCTTTAGCGTACCCTCCAGTGTATCCTCCACCCTCAGGCACCCGGGCTCATCGGTAGCGAAGCACTTTCCCGCCGGGAGCCTGCCCTCTACATTCCCAGCCGGATGGAACAGACTCGCCGGGGAGTGTGCGCTGCACCCCCGATGCGAGGTCTGGAGCCCGGTACCCTCCCTATCTTCGCGGATGTCGCCCTGGATGCACGAGGAGTTCTGGAGTTCCGAAGAGTACGACGAGCAGGCCCATTCGCTCTACAATGCCGGTGACTTCGACGGCGCGTTGGAAACCCTGAGGGAGGGCTTGACCCGCTTCCCCGACGCCGTCGAATTGATGGTGGGGATGGGGTACGCTCGACTCGCCAGGGAAGAGGTGGCCTGGGCTGGAGCTGCCTTCCGACGGGCTCTCGCCATGGACCCCTCCCACGAAGACGCCATGGTGGGGATGGGAGAGGTGCTCCTGCGCACCGGAGATCGGGAAGGGGCGCTGGATCTCTTCCGTGCAGTTCAACAGATGGGGTTCCAGGGCGACGTGGAACTCATGCTCACCATGGGGCGCGCCCTGTATCGCGAGGGGCTGCTGGCCTATGCGCTGGATGTTTTCCTCCGTCTGGCGGCCTCGCGGCCCGACGTGGGCGACGCCATGGCCGGAGCGGCGTACTGCCTGCACCGGATGGGGGACGAAGTGCGTGCGGCACGGTATCTTCGCCGGGCCCTGCGCGTGGATCCCTCGCTTAACGACGTCCGTATCTACCTTGGCCATCTCCTGTACGACCGGGGGGAGTGGGAGGCCGCGCTGGACCAGTTCGAGCAGGTGCCGCCGGAAGAGCATTGGGACCCGCTGGCCGTCTGGCGGCTCATTGAGCTGAAGCGGTCACTGCGAGATCTGGGAAGGAGCGACCTGAGTATTCGTCCCTGGCGTCGCCGGCTACGGGAGCTTGAGGTGATGGAGGACGACCCAGTGGAGCGGCTCCTGGCCGAGGTGGAGTCGCGGTTCTCCCCGGGAAGTGATTGGCCTCTCCACGACGAGGCTCAGTTGGAACTGTTCGAGGCCCTCGCTCCTCCGGATCAGTCGCATGTTCCCAGCGGCGGGTTGATTCAGGTCCGTACGGCAGGGGGGCGGGTGTTCCGGGGCGAGTGGGATGAGGTGGTGCGGTGCCTTCGGGACTCCGCCGGCCTTCCCTCGGAGCCCATCGCCGGGGCCGTGCGTCGCCTCGCACGGAGGTGGCGGGATCAGTTCGGGGTGGAGATCGCCCCGCTCGATAGCGAGACCCTCATTCGAGGCGCTGCCAGCGCGGGAATCCTGGCCCTCGAGATCTTCCCCGACTCCCCTCGCTGACCTGCGCCTTGGCCCAGCTGTTGTCCGTCCCACTCTCCTTCTTCTCCACTATTGCGAATAGCTTCCCATGACGATGAACCCGTCCCTGGTCGATCGATTCTTCTCCGTTCTGGTCCAGGAGATTCGGAATCGGGTGCCTGCCTACCTGGAGTCCTCCTTTACCGTAGCCGAGATCTATCAGACACTCGTGCCCTACCGGACCCATCGGGACCGGATCGGAGCCGAGATGAACGGGGATTACGAAGACGCGTTGTTACGTCTTCTGGCGGGGGAAGGCGACTACCTGGCTCTGGAGTCGGATGCGGCCCGGCAGCGGCTACGGCGGGAAGCAGATTCTTCCCACCCCAACACCGGCCTCTACCGTGAGTACGCTGCGGTCGGGGTCCGCCTGAATGCTCGTAAGGCATCGGAGGTGTCGATGCGACGGGAGACCTCCGGGGCACAGGGAGGCCGAGAGGGTTCCGGGGTGAGCGACGAAGAACTGGATGCCCTGGTCGGCCGGGCTCTGGACTCTGCCGATGAGGAGCTTCGCCTCGACGCCTTACTGGGGCAGGCCCTGGGGGAGGGGGCCGTGTCCCCGCCGGCCCGGAAACACGAAACCCCAAGAGCTCCGGCGCGCTCGGCCGGGAAACATAAGCCGGCAGCGGGCGCAGACGCCACTCCGTCCGGGGGCGCGCAGAGAGAGTTCGGCTCGCCTTCCCGGTCAGATTCGGAGCCCGAACCCAAGGTGTCTGCGGAGCCGGTGCAACCAAGTGAGGTCCAGTCCACCGTCACCGCTCCCTCGGCGCCGCCGGTGGAGTCACCGTCCGTCAGTGCCGGGGATCCCGTGGTCAGGTCACGTCGGGTTCTCCGGATACCGGACGGGATCAAGCTGGGGACGCCGCCTCGGGAGTGCCCGGAATGTCAGGCGGAGCTTCCCGACCGGGATAATCTCCGATTCTGCCCCTTTTGTGGAGCCAACGTGTTCCTCCTCCCCTGCGGCGCCTGCGGTGAGGTTCTGGAGAGGGGATGGAACTACTGCGTGGCCTGTGGGACCGGAGTGGAGTGAGGAGGGGCTGCCTTCCCCTGGTTGCGGCCGGTATTCTGCTTCTGGGTGGATGTGACCGGTCCGGCCCACCCTCGGATCCGGAACTCCGGGCCGAACTTGGCCTCGGCGATGCCGCGTCCATCCATCGGATCACCATCACAGGCCAGGCCGACCGGACCCGCTTGCTTCCGGCCTACCTCGAGGTAGTCAGGGGAGATGTGGTGCAGTTCGAGGTGCGAGACCGAAGGGTGCATCAGGTGATCTTTCCTTCCGACGACCTCACGGGCGATGTGAGGAGTTTCCTGGAAGGCACCGGACAAATGGCTCCCCCGCCCCTGACGTCTCCCGAGGTCCGACTGGTTCTTTCCTTCGAAGGAGCGCCCTCTGGGGCCTATCCCTTCCGGGTTGATGGGTATGCCCCGTCCGTATCGGGACGTATCATGGTGCGGGACCCCTGATCTTCAGCCGGCTCCGTGACGATTCTAAAGTCAGCGGTTATCACATCGCCCCAAGGACGGGAGGCAGTCCTGATGGATCGAGAGCGTACCGAGAAGAACATCGGCCGCATCCTCTTCGACGCCGGGCGGATCACCGAGTCCGACGTCGGTCGAGCATTGGCCCACCAGCGCCAGGAGGGTGGGCTCTTTGGTGAGGCCCTGGTCGCCTTGGGGCTGGTTCGGCCCTCCGAGGTCGATTGGGGCCTCGCGTCCCAATACAACCTTCCCTATGTGTTCCCGGATGCGTCGGCTGTGGACCCGAGTCTGGCGCGGCTTGTGACGGTGGACTGGGCTCTGGCCCATACGGCCCTCCCCATTGCCCGCTCGGGCGAGCGGATCACCCTGGTGGTGGACTCGCCTCTGAAGACAGAGGCGGCGAGAGAACTGGAGGCGCGGGCCGGTATGCCGGTGGACCTGGCCCTGGGACCTGCAGAGCAGATCCGGCAGGCGATCCGGCAGGTCTTCGGGGGAGAAGGGCAGGGAGGGGGGAGTTTGATCGCGACTCGGGCCCTGTCTCTGGACGAACTTGGTTCACTGGCCCGCATGACCCAGTCTCCGAGGTGGGGGATCTCGGTCCGGGAGGGGCAGGGGATCGGCTGGTACCAGGATGACCTGGAGGTCAGGCGATACCGTCTGAAGCCCGATTGGGAGGCTGTGCTCGAGCGCATCCTCTCCCCCTCTCCGGGGGAGCGGCTTCCGGCGAGGGGTGAAGGGGCGTGGCTTGCGCAGATTCGACAGGGTGGGCAGTCGGGGGTGGTGGAGGTGCGGGGTATCTCCACATCACTGGGCTTCGAACTACTGCTCACGCCAAGGGAAACTCACAGTCGCGAGGCGGACGAGGTTCCTGGGCCGGATCGGTCGACCCTGACCGAACTTCGGCTGCTGCTGGCTGCCGGCGCCCTGGTTCTACAGATCCGCAGTCGACCGGAGCGGATGGCCAGGGAACTCCTTCCGCGTCTCCCGGGGCTTGTGCTGGCGGAGGGACACCGCTCCCTGCACCTGAGCCGGCGTGAAGTCTCTTCCACCCCCCTTTCCGGTGTCCTGACTCTGCCTCTGGAAGGGCCCGAGGGAGCCACGGCGCGGCGTCTCAAGGAACTGGAAGAGTTCTGCTTCGACGCGGTATCCGTTGAGGTGGCATCGGACTATCCCGTGGTCTGGCCTGCGGCCCGGACGCTCGCTCCTGCCGTGTTCGTGTGGGCCGCCCGGTCGGCTGGGAATGCCTCCGGAGAGTACCCGCCGCCTCTACCGGGCGTTGAGTGGACGTTGGACTGGGTGGGGAAGAGGGGAGGACGTTGGGGCTGGTCGCTGCAACGAGTGGTCGCCTCGTCCGACTTGGCTCCGGTGGAGCCTCAGTCCACACCTGCGGCGGAGGAGAATGATGTCCCGAATTGATGACTTGTTGCGCACCCTGGTGGCCGAGGGTGGCTCGGACCTCCACCTGAGTTCCGGTGTGCCCTCCATGATGCGAAGGGCGGGAGACCTGGAAGAGCTTCCAGGGGCAGAGGGGGCTCCAGGTGCCGATTGGCTACGGGATGCTATTGCCGAGGTCATGCCGGAACGGGAGGGCCGGGAGTTCGGCGAGCGCTTCAGTCTTGATTTTGCCTACGCAATTCCGGATCTCGCCCGCTTCCGGGTCAACGCTTTCCTCCACCACGGAGGGGTAGGAGCTGCCTTCCGGGTAATCCCCAACCGTGTTCCGGAGTTTGCGGAGCTGGGATTGCCTGCAGCCGTCAAAGACTTTGCACGTCTGAGCCGAGGGCTGGTCCTGGTGACGGGGCCTAAGGGCGCGGGCAAGTCCACCACCCTGGCCGCTCTTCTCCAGGAGATGGCGAGAAGTCGGGCTCTCCACATCCTGACCTTGGAAGATCCGGTGGAATTCGTCGTTCCCGCAGGGCGCTCCATCGTTCAGCAGCGCCAGGTCGGCCATTCGGTGGGCTCCATCGCTTCGGGGATTCGTGAAGCTCTTCGCGAAGACCCGGACGTGCTCATGATTTCAGACCTTCGGGGGGCGGAGATCTTTGAGTCGGCCCTGGAGGCGGCCGAGGCGGGGGTGTTGGTTCTGGGGGCGTTGCCGACGGCTTCGGCGCGTAAGACCATCACCCGGGTCGTGGCTGCCTTTCCTCGCGAGGAAAGGGTACGGATCCTGGGGATGATGGCGGACAGCCTGCGAGGTGTGGTGGGTCAGATTCTCATGAATCGAGCGGACGGTGAAGGACGGGTCCTGGGGCTCGAGTTGATGGTGGTGAATGATCCCATTTCCCAACTGATCCGAGAGGAGCGGATCCATCAGATTCCCGCGCTCATCCAGACCGGTCGCAAGGCCGGCAGCCGTCTGCTGGATCAGCACATCATGGATCTCCTCATGGCAGGAGTGATTCGGGCCGAAGAGGCCCACCGTTGGGCGCGTCAGAAGGAGGTCTTCAGTGCCTATCTGGAGAGCACGAGCACGGCCTCCCCCGGATGAGCCACCCTGCCTTACCGGTGTCTTCATACCCGTGACCTCCACCATTCCATGGGGATGATTCCATGGGGATGGGTGAGGCTGGGAAACGCAAAACGCCCCCCTGCAGATGAGGGGGGCGTTTGTAGATCGTTCGCCGAGAACGCCCGGCGAAACCCTGTCGGACCTTAAGGCGTCAACGCCGAGGACGACCGTCCCGACGCTGGCGGCGGCGCTCACGGCGAATGGCCGCTTCCCGCTTCCTCTTCCGCTGTGCGCTGGGCTTCTCGTAGAAGCGGCGCTTGCGCAACTCGGAGTAGAGGCCCGAGCGCTGTACCTTGCGCTTGAACTTCCGAAGGGCCCGCTCGAGGTTCTCTCCTTCTTGAACGATGACTTCCAAGAGTATCACGCTCCTCGGGTGATTCCTGCAGTATGGTGTTTCAAACGACTAGCTTTGAAAACTAGTCAATCCGGCTCTCGTCATCAACGGGCGGCGACGCCGGGGTGCTCATCGGTGGGGACAGAGGCCGATGGTCAGGTGCATCATGACCCGGATCGAGTCCGGGGGATGGGCCCATCCGATGCAGGGCGTGCGTGTAGATACGATATGCCCCCTCGTTGCGGAGGTAGTCCCGGACCCAGACCTCGAACGGGGGAAGCGGAAGCATCCCCTCAATCCGCTCGACAACCATCATGGCGAACTGGAGACGGTCCCGGGCGCTGAAGTCGTAGCTCTCTCCTTCCAGGATCCGCTCCACCGTGTCCTGAAAAGCCTCCGGATCCACCAGGGAGATGAGGTGGGCTACCTGGTCGATCCGATAGGAGGAGTAGATGGACCTGAGTTCGCCCAGGGTCCGAGCCGTGACCTCCAGCTCGTCGTCTTCCCACTCGCCGGAGAGTTCCCTGGAATTGGAGCGGAGGACGTCTCGGAACCACTGCCGGAGCTTGGACGGGTTCCGTTCCCGGCGCTCCCGCGTATGCAGGGCCGATGCAAGGAGGCCTGCCAGGAGTGGACGGCCCAGAGCCCGGGCTTTCCGGTCGATTTCACTCTCGGATTCCTCCACGAAGATGTCGGCTGTGCGAATCTCCTCACCTCCATCCCCGTCGGCCTCCCTTCGCCTGAACGAAAAGTGCCCCGTCCATCGACCTGTCTGGCTTCGGTCGGTTACGAGAAAGCAGGCCCAGGATTCACCCTCACGGTTGATGAAACCAACCGAACGCCGGTGTGGCTGTTCTGGACTCAAGGGAATGCCGAAAATGGGAGAGGGACGGCGAGACCGGGGACGGAATACCACCGGTAGGACGCTGGAAAGATGTCGGGGAGAGGGATCCGGATCAAGGAAGCCCGCTTCCGGGAGCGTGCGATGGGGTCGTTCGGCGAGTCGCGTCCCTGGCAGCGTTCTGCTTGCTGGCCCCCGCGCCTCGGGTTATCCTCGCAGGCCGGGTCCGCAACAGGAAGGGCGTCGCCTCGGAGTCAGTGTGGTCATGTGGCCGCAAGCACCTTCCACCTGCACTCACAGGGCCGCCCACCGGCATTCACAGGGCCGCCCACGTTGACACCAGTCTCGCAAACCCTGGCGCCCCGACCAGGCTCAGCCAAGGAGAACCTATCATGACGCCCGTCCACCACGGTTCCTCGGAGGATCTGGTTCTCACAGGGGCATGCGAGATTTCACTTGAGCGGGCCATTTTGAGGTATCGTCCCCCAACCCGTGTCCACGGGGCCGAGGGTCAGGGAGAGGACCTGGGCCTGGGTGTTGTTCTGGCGGCGTCGGCGGGTGGAGGTGGACGTATCCTGGATCTGGGGAGTGGGCGCGTGAACTCCTTCAGCCCAGATGGTCCGGTGGTCCTGCTCGGGTGGGTCCTGGCCTCAGCCGTCGAACGCATCAAGGCGAATCTAGAGGGAAACCCCCAGGCGATCCGTCGCATGGGCTTTGCCATGGCCATGAAGGTTCTGGATCGTACCGGTTTCGGGGCCCTCACCCGGCCCCTCTTCCTCCGGCTCGGGTTCAGGGATGTGGTCCAGGACGTAGATCCCCATGAGGGGGCATCGGTCCGGATCCAGGTAACCGGACAGGGCGTGGTGACTTTGCACATGGATGTGGACTCCGCCGCCGTGGTGGTCCGAGCCCCATGGCCCCATCGGTACCCAGCGCTGGAGGAGGCGCTGGCTTCGGCGTTCCCATCCGAGGGTGATTCTCCGGTCGAGACGGAGTTGGGTTCTCTGAGCCGATCGGTGGAGATTTCCGGCCGGCAGACCTATCGACTCGATCTGCCCTTTCCGGAGAGCGTCCGCGAATCCCGGCTTCTCCTGCGTCGGATTCGAGCTGGAATCATGGGGCTTGTCGCGGTCTTCGAACCGGAACGGCACGCGGCCATTGCCGAGCGCGTCGAGGTCTTCGGGGCACGCGACTCTCTCCGACAGGTGCGGGAAGGCGGAGGAGCACGGAGGTTTCCCGTGCTACCGTCCACACGCCTGCGCGGCTCGGCCCGTCCCGCTGCCGCCGGGCCGACCCGTATGTTGGATGCTCCTTCCGGGCCAAATCGGATCCACTGACCTTCCTGTAACGAAGACCCTGGCGGCGGTGCACTCGGGACTGGGGTCACCCGCCTGTCCCGGGCTGAACTCGAGGGTGGATGGTTTTCCCCGCCAGGCAGCCCCGATCCCCATTTCAGCAGTCTGTGGTCGCCCTTTGGCGGCCCGAGGTCCCGCCGTCGACGATTCAGGGGCCTTGGGGCATTTTCTGTGGTAAACGCTTTTTTCCAAAAAGCAGCCCTGCTGCCCATGGGGGTCTTGCCAGTAACTCCATCCCCGAAGTGCTTGCAGTTACAGGGCTGTTTCGTGGTCAATGCAGAAACATATGTTTGTTTCCAAGGGTTGGAACAACTGGATTGCTCCTATGGGTGATTCGGTTAAGTGGCGACTGTAGAACGAGTTACCGGGCTCCGCCT
This sequence comes from Gemmatimonadales bacterium, assembly GCA_007695195.1. GTDB lineage: Bacteria > Gemmatimonadota > Gemmatimonadetes > Longimicrobiales > Gaopeijiaceae > PWLA01. The sequence continues at coordinate 12,096 of REEG01000130.1, forward strand.
TTTCTTCGGGTTGCCGGGGCTCCTGCTTGCGTCGGGCACGGATCCTCTCTATCATCGAAGTCCCAATGACGGAGGATGGCTTCGCCGGGAAGGGTTTGATCCCTCCGGGGCGTGGCGATTCGACTCCAGCTTCAAAACGCCAAACCCCAAGCCAACCATTGACCAATCCAGCCAGGTGGGAGACGTGTTCAGTCCAGTTGAGTGTCCGTCTTCCCCGTGATCTCGCGATGCAGGTCGAAGAGGTTCAGCAGACCGATCCTGAATTCCTCAGTCGACTGGTCCGCTACGGTCTGACCCGCCGGTCGGTTTTCCACCACTTGCGGGATTCCCTGGTAAACCCCCAGGTCCGACCCAAGGACGTTTCGTCCGACTCGCCACTGGCTTTGTAGTCCGTCAGGATCGGATATGTCGTCCGTCATGAGACGACGTGTCGACGGCCTGTCTCCCTGTGGGACAAACCGGCCCACTTGACGCGAAGCACTTAGTGGACTGAACTTGGAGACAGTTTGTAGGTGGAACTCGGTGCACATTCCCGGGTGCGTAACCTACTGCAGGACCTTTGCATCCCTTCATGAGGGGACGGGTTCGTGAGCCAGTCCGGAGCGGCGAAAGAGGGACATACCCCGGCCCCGGAAGATCTGACGATCCTCCGGGCCAAGTATCTGGATTTCTGCTCTGCCCGTGTGGCCGACACCCTCTTACGCCTGTCTGCCGACGAAATCTACGTGCTGGCTGAGAAGGCTGCTCGCGCCTCCGGAGAAGGAGAGGGGCGGGATTTCTCCTTCGACACGGTGGTGAAACTCGCCACCGCTCGCCTCACGGAGCAACTGGCCCTTCCACCTTTCGAAATCTGGGTGGCAGCCTACCGTGAAGACCCCACCGGCTTCGATGGGGAACTCCTGGGCCTCTGGGAGTCCGCGTTCAATCCGGAGTCCGAAGGCAGCGGGGGATGACGCCGCTCCCGCACGCCACCCCCCTGCAGCCCTGGATGATCCACCTCGATCCCGCGGTTTCTGGGCATCATCCTCGGCGTCCCGGCGAGAATACGCTGAGGCACCCACGTAAGGCGGAGACGACCGCGTCAGAAGGGTAGATCGTCATCCGGTTCCGAAATGTCGGGCCCCGACCGCGACGATCCACCTCCGAAGTCCCCTCCCGATCGGCTTCCACCCCCGCTGAAGCCGCCGCCCGCACTCCCGCCCGGGGCCCCTCCCTGGCCCAGCATCACCATCTCCCCCACGACGATGTCGGTGAAATAGCGCACATTCCCTTTGTCGTCCTCGGACTGGGAGTACTCAATTCGTCCCTCCACGTAGAGCCGGTCTCCCTTCTTGACATACTGCTCCACGATCTCGGCCAAACGTCCGAAGAAGGTGAGGCGATGCCATTCGGTGCGCTCCTGCTGCTGTCCGGAGCGATCCTGGAAGGACCGGTTGGTGGCCAGGGATATCTTGCCGATGCGCAGGCCGGACCCGGTGCTTCGGATTTCGGGGTCTGAGCCTACGTTTCCGATGAGCATGACCTTGTTGAGGGAACGACTCATGGCGTCTTGTGTCTCCCATCGCGCCGATAGCGCGGGTTGAGCGAAAAGAGGACCCGTGGCTTGCCGGCACGGGACGGACCATGACGCCTGGTTTGTCCGAACGTACAGGCCCGGTGCTAGGTACACGAAGGTAAACGACGAAATGGGGCGGGGCCATGGCTTCCCGGGCCAGGCCCCGACACCCGTCCGTCTCCGTTCCCACGCCGGCGAGCCGGTTGGCTGGTGGGCGGTGTCGGGCACAGGAACCCGGCGCCACCTGGTCCGGGGGAGCTTGGCCCATGGAGCTGGGCCACATACCATTGGAGGGGCGCGTGCCGCCTTCGCGTGCGCCCCTGTTTCTTCAAATCCACCGCTATCTCTTCAGCCTCCAACGGGAAACCATCATGGCCGAAGTCGCACTCGTCACCGTGGGGATCGAGGACCGGATTGCCACGGTCACCATCGACCGACAGAAGAAGCTCAATGCCCTGAATCCGGAGGTCCTCGAGGAGCTTGGCGTTGCGTTGCGGTCCGTGGAGACCGACGAGGAGGTACGGGGAGTCATCCTCACCGGCGCCGGAGAGAAGGCCTTCGTGGCCGGCGCCGACATCGGGGTGTTGTCCGAGATGGATGCTGCCGCCGCTGTCGAGATCAGCCGGCAGGGCCAGGGGATCTTCGACCTCATCGAGAGATTCCCCAAGCCCGTACTCGCCGCGGTGGGGGGATACGCGCTGGGGGGAGGGTGCGAGTTGGCTCTGGCATGCCACATGCGCCTGGCCTCGGAGAATGCCCGATTCGGCCTTCCGGAAGTTGGTCTGGGCCTCATTCCCGGGTACGGCGGAACAGTTCGTCTGGCGCGGCTTGTTGGGCTCGGGCGAGCCGTGCAGATGACCCTGACCGGGGAGATGGTGGATGCGCTAAAGGCGGAGCGCATCGGGCTGGTGGGTGGTGTTGTGCCCCGGGATGAACTCCAGGTGCGCGCCCGGGACCTCATGGGGAAGGTGATCAAGAACGGTCCCGTTGCCGTCCGCATGGCATTGGAGTCAGTCTACCATGCCCTGGAAGTCGAGTCCGGTCGGGCATTGGACCACGAGGCGGCCCTCTTCGGGCTTCTGGCCGCCACCGACGACATGCGCGAGGGGTTGAATGCATTCCTTGAGAAGCGCCCCCCCCGTTTTCAGGGCCGCTGAGCCCCGAGGGACGAGACGACTTGCGCCTGGCTCGACTGGAGCTCCGAGGGTTCCGCAACCTGGTGGACGACACGCTGGAGTTTCCTCCAGAGGGTGTTGCGGTGGTGGGCCCCAACGCCCAGGGGAAGAGCAACCTCCTGGAGGCCATCCATTACCTTGAGCTTCTCCGATCCTTTCGCGGCGTGTCGGACCGGGATCTGGTCCGGTTCGGAGAGGATGTATTCCGCCTCGAGGGAAGGGTGGTGGCGGAGGAGGTGGACGCTCCGTTCGAGGGAGGGCTCCGGGACCGCAGCGTGGCGGCGGCCTGGCAGCGAACCGGGAGCCGGAAGAAGGTGACGTTGGACGGCGTCGAAGTGGATCGACTGGGCGATGGGGTGGGCCATGTGGGCGCCGTACTCTTCACTCCAGCCGATCTGGCCCTGGTAGATGACGGGCCCCATGTCCGTCGGCGTTACCTCGATATCGTCCTCTCCCTCAGCGAGCCCGGGTATCTGGCGAGTCTGCAGCGCTACAGGCAGGTACTCTCTCAGCGAAACGCCGCGCTGAAGGCGGGAGGACACCCATCACAGGCCGGGGCCTGGGACGGTCTGCTGGTGGACGCCGGAAGCCGCGTCACTCTCCTGCGCAGTCGGTGGGTGCAGGCCATGTCCGGGGTCCTGTCGCTCATCCACCAGGAAATCTCGGGGGGAACCGGGGCTCGCATGACCCTGGAGTCCGGGATCGCCGGGGTGGAAGGCGGCGAACTGGATGAGGAGGGGGTAAGGGAGGTGTTCCGGACGGCGCTGGCGGGATCGCAGGAGCGGGAGGCCCGACTCGGCACCACCACCGTGGGCCCCCACCGCGACGAGCTTCTCCTCCTGCTGGAGCCGGGGGAGGGTGCCCGGGACGTTCGTCGGTTCGGCTCCGGCGGACAGCGCCGGAGTGTGGCGCTGTCGCTCCGGCTCCTGGAGGCGGAGACGATCCGGCGCCGGAAGGGGCGGGAACCCCTCCTTCTCATGGATGATGTCTTCGCCGAATTGGACGAGGCGCGCTCCATTCGCCTCCTTGAACTCCTGGACCGGACCGCTGTGGGCCAGGTCATCCTTACGGCGCCACGGAAAGCTGAAATCCGCTTCCGGGACGAGGGGATCGAGCGCTGGGGGATCCGTGAAGGGAAGCTACTCCGATGATGAACCGGGAGGTTGGTATGGGTTCGAGGCGAGATCGTGACGGAGTGGGTGACCGGGATCCCCCGTCCGGCCACGGGCCGGTTCCCCTGGGCGAATTGCTTCCCGGTTTTCTGCGCAAGCACGGCCTTGAGGGAGAAGTGGAGGCCCAGGAAGCCCTGGCGCGTTGGGATGAGGTGGTGGGGCCTGCCATTGCACGCGTGGCCCATCCCACCGGTGTCTCCCGTGGCGTGCTTTTCGTGGAGGTTCGATCGTCGGTCTGGATGAGTGAACTGAACCTCATGCGCCGGGATATCCTGGCCCGCCTGAACGCGGGGGAGGGGGGAGGACGAATCCGACGGATCGTGTTTCGCATTGCTGGTGGGCCCGATCCCGAACCGGTACGGCAGGGACCTTCGGATCCCTGAAGTGGCCCTCAGGGCACTTCTGCATGGACCGGACCGGTCTCCCACCGCCTCCCGGGCCCAGCCGGCAATGGAAAAGCCACACCCAATCCCCTAAATTAGAACGTCTGTCCTTGTCTGATTCTGCCTGACCCCGCCTGTTCCGGAGACCGTTCCCGATGGCCGAAAGTCCGAGCCCCTCATCCCAGTCCGATTATACCTCTGGTCAGATCCAGGTCCTCAAGGGCCTGGAAGCCGTCCGGAAGCGCCCGGGAATGTACATCGGATCCACCTCGGCCCGGGGTCTCCACCACCTGGTCTACGAAGTGGTGGACAACTCCATCGACGAGGCCATGGCCGGGTACTGCACCCACGTGGAGGTGGTCATCCATCAGGACGATTCCATCACGGTGGTGGATGACGGCCGAGGGATCCCCGTGGACATCCACCCCACGGAGAGGGTCCCCGGCGTGGAACTGGCCATGACCACCCTCCATGCGGGAGGCAAGTTCGACAAGTCCAACTACAAGGTTTCCGGCGGCCTTCACGGCGTGGGCGTGAGCGTGGTGAACGCCCTCTCCGAGTGGTTGGAGGTGGAGGTGCGACGAGACGGGCGCCTCTGGCACCAGCGCTACCACCGGGGGATCAAGCAGAAGGAACTGGAAGACATGGGGCCGGCCGAAGGGCGGGGAACCCGGGTCTCCTTCAAGCCCGACGCCGAGATCTTTACCGAGACGGTCTACAATCTCGACACGCTCACGTCCCGGCTCCGGGAGATGGCCTTCCTGAACCGGGGCCTGCGCATCTCCATCGTGGACGAACGTGCGAAGGAGCCTGAGGAAGAGGTCTTCCAGTACGAGGGAGGGCTGTCCGAGTACGTCGTCTATCTCCGCGGCGCCCGCCAGGCCCTCCACGAGCCTCCCTTCTACTTCGATGCAGAGAAGCCCGAGGCCGAGATCGAGCTGGCCATGCAGTACGATGCCGGGTTCAGCGAGAATACCCACACCTTCGTGAACAACATCAACACCCACGAAGGTGGCTCGCACCTCACCGGTCTGAAGGCGGCCCTCACCCGCACCATCAACGACTACGCCAAGAAGAACAACCTCCTGAAGAAGGCGGATCATTCCCTCTCCGGCGACGATGTGCGGGAGGGGCTTACCTGCGTTCTGTCGGTGCGGGTCATGGAGCCTCAGTTTGAGGGTCAGACCAAGACCAAGCTCGGCAATTCCGAGGTCCGGGGCGCGGTGGAAGCGGCGGTGAACGAGCACCTGGCCATCTGGCTGGAAGAGAACCCCAAGTCCGCCAAGTCCATCATCGAGAAGTCGCTGCAGGCCGCCCGTGCCCGGGAGGCGGCCCGCAAGGCCCGGGATCTGGCCCGGAAGAAGAACGCGCTGGAGGGCGGAGTCCTGCCGGGGAAGTTGGCGGACTGCTCCCTCAGCGACGCGTCCATGACGGAGATCTTCATCGTCGAGGGAGACTCGGCCGGTGGGTCGGCCAAGCAGGGACGGGATCGATCCTTCCAGGCCATCCTCCCCATCAAGGGGAAGATCCTCAACGTGGAGCGGGCCCGCATCGACCGGGTCCTGTCCAACGATGAGGTCCGCGCCATGATCACCGCCATCGGTACGGGGATCCGGGACGACTTCGACCTGGCGGCGGCACGGTACGGTAAGATCATCATCATGACCGACGCCGACGTGGACGGGGCCCACATCCGGACCCTCCTCCTCACCTTCTTCTTCCGCCAGATGCGTGAACTCATGGAGGCCGGGTACATCTACATCGCCCAGCCACCCCTCTACCGCGTGGCGAAGGGGAAGGAAGAGTACTACGCCTATTCCGAGGACCAGCGCCGGGACATCGTGAAGCGGGTGACCAATGGGAAGGGAGAAGAGGCCCGGGGTCTCAACATCCAGCGCTACAAGGGACTGGGTGAGATGAACCCGGATCAGCTCTGGGCCACCACCATGGATCCCTCTTCCCGTACGCTGATGCAGGTCACCATGGAGAGCGCCGCCGAAGCCGACTCCATCTTCTCGCGCCTCATGGGCGACGACGTGGAGCCGCGGCGCCAGTTCATCGAGAAGAATGCCCGGTACGTCCGCAACCTGGACATCTGACGCCCTGCCAGCTTAAGGTTCGCCGTTTCTTCTTCTTGCAGTTTCGTTCGGTTTCCCACGAGTTTGTAAAGTCAGAGCGCGCTCGGGCGCTCTGACTTTCCCCAGTGGATTCCAGAACGGGAGTGCACCATGTCACCATTCGAGTTCGACGGGCCCCGACGGCAGGGGCCAACCCCGGAGCGCCACGGGCTTCCATGCCCTGGTCCTCGTCTCCGCCTTCCATGGTTTCTCATCCCCCTCGGCTTGGCCCTGGTGCTGGGCGTCTCTTCCCAGCCTATGGCCGCCCAGTCCCCTGGCACGGTGGTGGGGACCATCACCGACACCGCGGGCCAGCCGCTGAGCGGCGTGCAGATCGTGGCGGTGGGGACGCAGCGGGGTTCCATCTCCGGCGCCGATGGTCGATACACCATTGCCGGGGTCCCGGCCGGAGAGCGGCAGATCCGTGCCACTTCGCTGGGCTACCGGGCCGAGACCCGCAGGGTCGAATTGGCGGCCGGAGAGACAGTCACGGTGGACTTCCAGCTCACCACCTCGGCGGTGGCGCTGGACGAGATCGTGGTAACGGGGACGGCCGGCGGAGTGGAGAGACGGGCCATCGGGAATGTGGTCACCAACATCCGGGCCTCGGATGTCATGGAACTGGCGCCTGTCCGGGACATGCAATCCCTTCTCAATGCCCGGGCGCCGGGCGTCCTCATCACTCCGGGGACCGGGATGGTGGGGAGCGGCTCCCAGATCCGGATCCGGGGGTCGTCCTCCATCTCCCTGTCCAACACACCTCTCCTGTACGTGGACGGGGTCCGGGTGGACAACGCCCAGAACTCGGGGCCCATCAACCAGGCCTTCGGATCCAGCGTCATTTCCCGGATCAATGACTTCAACCCCGATGACATCGAGAGCATCGAGATCATCAAGGGGCCCGCCGCCGCCACCCTCTACGGGACGGAGGCGGCCAACGGGGTCATCCAGATCATCACGAAGCGAGGTGCCCAGGGAGCCCCCCAATGGAACCTGACCACCCGTCAGGGAGCCAATTGGTTCAGCGACGCCATTGGCCGCGTTCCCGTGAACTACTGGAGAAATCCCAACACCGGACAGGTAGAGTCCATCAACTTCGCCCAGACGGAGAAGGATCGGGGGAATCCCCTCTGGCGCACGGGTCACGTGCAGACCTACAACTTGAGCGTGAGTGGTGGAACCGCAGACTTCCGATACCACATCTCCGGAAACTGGGACGAGGAACAGGGAGCTGACTGGGACAATTCGGTTTCTCGCCGGGGAGCGAGGGCGAACCTTACCGTGGTGGCCTCCCCCTCCATGGAGATCACCGGGAACGTGGGCTACACGCGCGGCGACTTCCAGTTGGCGTGCGAGGGTGGATGCGGCGGCACCACCTGGGCCACCTACTTCTCCACCCCGGCTCACGCCCAGGGTGACGACCGTCGTCGTGGGGCCAGAAGCTTCGTGCCGGAGTATTACTGGGAGGTCACGGACCGGACCCAGGAGTTGGGCCGCTTCACCGGGAGCATCCAGGTCAACCACACCCCACGGACCTGGTTCGCCCAGCGCCTGACGGCCGGGCTGGATGATACCCGGGAAGACGACCAGATCCTTACCGAGATCAGCGCTCTATATAGGGAATGGAGCCCAACCGGTCGGGGCGGAAAGGACGTCACCCGCCGGGACATCACCAACTACACCCTGGACTATAGCGGCACCCTGACCTTTCCCCTGACCGAGTCCTTTACCTCTCAGACCTCCTTCGGGACCCAGTACTACGACCGGATGCTCCGGGTGGTGAGCGCGTCAGGCCAGGAGTTCGCCCTGCCGGGGCTCCGGGTCGTGAATGCCACGGCCGAGACCTCGGCCGGCGAGACCTTCATCCAGAGCACGAGTCTGGGGGTCTTCCTGCAGCAGCAGTTCTCGTGGAACGATCGTCGGTACGTGACGGTGGGGCTCAGGGCCGACGATCATTCGGCCTTCGGCGAGAACTTCGACCTGGTCTACTACCCCAAGATCTCCGGAGCCTGGGTGCTCTCGGAAGAGGACTTCTGGAACGTGGGCTGGGTCGGGGATTTCCGTCTCCGCACCGCCTTCGGTCGGGCCGGTGAGCAGCCGGGCGCCTTCGACGCGCTGCGGACCTTCAGCGCCGTGCCGGGTCCCGGAGATGCGGCGACGGTGACGCCGGGAGGGGTGGGGAACCCGGAGCTGGGCCCGGAGCGGGCGCAGGAGTTCGAAATCGGCTTCGAGGCCGGGCTCCTGGATGACCGTGCCGGTGTGGATTTCACCTTCTATCGGCAGCGGACCCGGGACGCCATCCTCCTTCAGCCGGTGGCACCTTCTACCGGGTTCCCCGGATCCCGCTTCTTCAATGTGGGAGAGGTCCGGAACTTCGGGTTCGAACTCGCCCTTCGGGCCGAACCGGTGGTGCGGGACAATTTCCGGATGGAGACCACGCTGTCCCTGTCCCGAAACGACAGCGAGGTGGTAGATCTGGGAGAGGTGGATGAGATCGGGCTTGGCTTCGGCATTACCCACAAGGTGGGCTATCCCATGGCCAGTTGGTTCAACCAGCGCATCGTCTCCGCCGAGTTCGACCAGAATGGCCGGCACATCCGCAGCAGCATGCTCTGCGACGACGGAGCCGGAGGGACCACGCCCTGCTTCAACGCCGCCGGCCAGGTGGCGGCCCCGGCCGTCCACCTCGGGCGGAGCGCGCCGCTCTACGAGGGCGCCCTCGCTTCCACCTTCACCCTCTTCGACCGGGTTCGCCTCTACGGGCTCGTGGACTTCAAGACCGGGTTCAAGAAGTGGGACCACGTCACCCGGGTCCGCTGCTCCCTCTTCAACATCTGCGAGGAGAGTGTGGATCCCCTCCAGTTCATCGCGGATCGGCCCGCGGAGATCGCCGCCTTCCAGAACGGCGACATCTTCGGGGCCCACTACACCAACAACTCGAGCTTCCTGCGTTTCCGGGAGGTATCGGCCAGCTTCATGGTGCCTACCGACTACGCCCAGCGTATCGGCGCCTCCCGGGCCACGGTGACGCTGTCGGCCCGGAACCTGGGGACAATCACGAACTGGACGGGCATGGACCCGGAGGCGCGCTTCCTGGGGGGAGGTCGGGGCGGGTTCGGTGGCTTTGAGCAGAACCACCTGCCGCAGCTCACCAGCTTCGTTACCTCCATCAACCTGACCTTCTGAGGGAGGAGCGAACCATGAACACACGTGAACGCATGATTCTCCCCCTGGGAGTGGCGCTCCTTCTGGCCACAGCGGGATGCGACGGCATTCTGAGCGTGGATGCCCCGGGAGTGGTGGATGCTGGAGACCTGGAAAACCCCGAGGTGGCCGAGCTTCTGGTGACCGGCACCATCTCGGACTTCGACTGCGCCCTGGGCGCCTACATCGTGAACGGGGGTCTCCTGGGGAATGAACTCCAGGACGCGTCGGTAACGGCGGCCCGCTTTCCCCTGGACGCGCGCATCATCACCGAGACCTCACCCTACGGGGTGAACGGGTGCACCGGGAACCCTCCCGGAATCTACCGACCCCTGTCCACGGCCCGGTGGTCCGCCGACAACGCCCTCCGGAGCCTGGAAGGGTGGACGGATACCCAGGTCCCGAACCGGACCCGACTCATAGGTCAGGCGGCGGCCTACTCGGGCTACAGCCATCTCCTCATGGGCGAGGGGTTCTGCTCGGTGGTCATCGAGGAGAACGGACCCGAGGTCCAACCCGAGGCGGCATTCACGGCTGCCGTCGACCGGTTTACCCGGGCGGTGGAGTCGGCCCGCGCCGGCGGGGACCGTGACACCGAGGCCATGGCCCTGTTGGGCCGAGCCCGAACCCAACTGAACCTGGGGAATGGAGGTCAGGCCGCAGCCGACGCCCGGGCCGCCCTGGCCTTGGATTCCCGATTCGAGGTTGTAGCCACCGCCTCCACCGCTGCCGCTCGACGCTGGAACCGGGTGGGGGATGAGTTCTTCGGCGGGCGTATCACCGTGGCACCCCCCTTCCGGGCCCTTACGGTGGAAGGGGTTCCCGACACCCGGGTCACGGTCATCGATACCGAAACGGTGGGTCAGGACAGCCAGACTCCGGTCTGGATGGTGACCAAGTTCGGCCCGGCCCGGACCGCCTCGCTTCGGGAGAATGCTCTTCCCATTGCCACCTGGCGGGAGGCACACCTCATCATTGCCGAGGTTGAGGGTGGGGAGGAAGCCGTAACGCGGATCAACCTCCTCCGGGAGCACCACGGCCTGCCGGCCTTCGAGGGAGGCAGCCCGGCGGAGGTGGCCGAGCAGGTACGCGTCGAGCGGGCGCGTGAACTGTATCTGGAAGGGCACCATCTGAACGATATGCGACGTTTCGACCTTCCGCAGATTCCCGCCGCCGGGACCGAGTACCGCCAGGGTGGGCTCTATGGAAGCGTCCGCTGCTTCCCCCTTCCGGAGGTGGAGCGGAACGCGAACCCCAACGTGTCCTGATCCCTCGCAGGATCGATCCCGCGGGTCGCGGGTGCCCATGAACATCCCCCCGGTGGCTATTGGCTGCCGGGGGGATGCACGTTCCAGGGGCCCGGGCGACGGGGTGGGGGAAGCCCGGACAGGTAGAGGTGACTGGGGGGGAAGGCTCAGCGCCGGTAGCGGACCTCACCGCCCAGGATGGTCAGGTCCACCCGGGCTCCGGGAATCTCTTCTTCCGCGATGCTGAGGATGTCCCGGTCCAGCACGACGATGTCGGCCAGCTTGCCCGGCGTCAGGCTCCCCACCTCATCCTCGGCGAATCCGGCGAAGGCGCAGTGGATGGTGTAGCTCTCCAGTGCCTCCATGCGGGTCATGGCCTGCTCCGGGTGGAAGCGCCACCCCTGGGGCGTCATCCGGGACACGGAGGCGTAGAAGGAGGCAATGGGCGAGACGGGCTCCACCGGCACGTCGGTTCCGTTGCAGATGGTGGCGCCCGAATCGAGGAGATCGCGCCACACGTAGGCTCCGGTGCGGGTCCGGTCCGCTCCCAGGCGGGGCTCGACCCAGGGTCCGTCGGACGTTCCGTGGATCCCCTGCATGGAGGCGATGACCCCCAGCTCAGCGAAGCGGGAGATGTCGTCGGGATGGAGGTGCTGGGCGTGTTCTACCCGCCACCGGTGGTCCGGCGTCACGCCACCATTCACCGAGAGGACCTCCTCGTAGGCATCCAACGTCTCCCGGTTGCCCCGGTCTCCGATGGCGTGGGTGTTCACCTGGAACCCGTGTTCCAGCGCCAGGCGGGCCACGGCCCGGAGGTCATCGGGATCCGTCTGGGGAAGCCCCGCCGTTTCCGGATTGTCGGCGTACGGTTCCAGGAACCAGGCCCCGTGGGTGCCCAGGGCCCCGTCAATTACCTGCTTGATGGCGCGAACCGTGAGGAAGTGATTGGCGTGCCCCACGAACCGGTAGTCCGGTAGCTGCTGGCGCATGGACTCCATGGACTCGCCGCGGATGGCTGAATAGAGCCGGACGGGGAGGTTCCCGGCCTCGGCCAACTCCCGGAAGAGATCGATCTCGGCGAAGGTGGCGCCGGCGTCGTGGTAGGAGGTGACCCCATGGGCCAGGGCATCTTCACCGGCCAACTCGATCTGGCGCAGGAGCCGGGCTCGGCGTTCCTGGGCCGTCATTCCCTCTTCGTACCGGGCCAGCGCTGCCCGGACCGGCCCCTGCGCAGCCTGCCGAAGGAAGCCCGTGGGCTCTCCCTCGTGGTCCCGGATAATGGTGCCGCCAGGGGGATCTTCGGTGTCGGCGTGGATCCCGGCCTCCTCCAGGGCACGGGCGTTGGCAATGGAGCCGTGCCCGCTGGCGTGGGTCAGGATGACGGGGTTTTCGGGACTGACCTGGCTCAGGGTGTGGTGGCTGGGGAGCCCGTCGAAGAGTTCGTGTCCGGTGGACTCCCAGCGCTCCTGGTGCCACCCGCGGCCGGTGATCCAGCTTCCGGGTTCTGTGCCGGAGACCGCCTCGGCCACCAACTCGACGAGTTCATCCCAGCTCCGCGTTCCGGAGAGATCCAGGATCATGCGGGCATTGCCGTGGCCCAGGAAGTGCCCGTGGCCCTCGATGAATCCCGGGATTGTGAGGCGGCCATCCAACGGGACGATCTCCGTCTGCGGCCCCACCAGTCCAGAGATCTGCTCCGTGGAACCTACGGCCACGATTCGGTCGCCACGGATGGCCACAGCCTCCACCTCGCCCCACTCTGGATCCACGGTCACCACGCGCCCGTCCAGCAAGACCATGTCTGCTGTCTCCGTGCCCGATACAGCCCCGGCGTCTCCCGGCGGGGCGGGATCACAGCCCGCCGTCGCGGTCAGAGCCAGGACGAGGAGAAGGGGCGCAAGCCCGGCCGGTCTCGAGGTGAGGGCGTTGTGGTGGGGGTTCGTCATGATGGCCCGTCTGATTTGAAGGAGATCGGGACGGCTTCCCGTCCCAGGTCCGCTACCGGAGTTGAAGTCCGCACCGGATGTGAAGTGAGGTGGGTACTGTGAGGCTGATACATACATCATGTCGCCGGAGAGCAGGGAAAGGCCAGGGGCTGAGGAGCCGGCCGCCTCGGGTGGAACCAGCGCTTCCCACCGGCGTAGATCGAAGGCTGTACACTGAACCGGCTCCCGGCGGCGCTCTCAATGGCACCTGCTTGGCCAACGACCTCGATCCCGATTCGACTGCGGTCCACCTCGCCTCACCCACTATGCCCCGACCCATCCTGATCTTCGGTCACCGCAACCCCGATGCCGACGCCATCTGCTCGGCCCTGGCCTACGCCGACTACAAGTCGCAGACGGCGGAGGGAGAGTTCAAGGCGGCCCGGTGCGGCAACTCCAACGCCCGAATCGATGCCATCCTGAACCACTTCGGCGTGGCTCTCCCCCCCTTCATCGGGGACGTCACGCCCCGTCTCCGGGACACCATGAGCCCCGATCCCATCACGGTTCATCCCGAAGCCACCTGCGCAAACGCCCTGAAGATCATTGAGGAGAACGACTTCCAGGTGGTCCCCGTCGTGGATGAGGCGTCGGGTCTGCTGGGCCAGGTCTCCGTCTTCCAGCTCGGGCGCTACTTCCTCCCACGGCCGGGTCGGGTCGGGGATATGCGTCGGGTCCGGACCTCCATCGCTTCGGTGGTGGATGCCCTCGGTGCCCGCATCCTGCACGTGGAAGACGCGGATCGGGTCCAGGATTTTCACGTTCGGGTTGGAGCTATGGACATCCGGTCCTTCGACCGGATCCGAAGCGACGAGTACGTGGCTCCGGAGCAGAGCGTCGTGGTGGTGGGAGATCGTTGGGACATCCAGCAGCGGTCCATTCAGCTCGGCATTCGACTCCTGGTCATCACCGGTGCCATGGAGGTGGAAGCCGATGTGGTGGAGCGCGCCCGTGAGGCCGGCGTCAGCCTCATCGTCAGTCCCTTCGACTCGGCCACCACAGCCTGGACCATCCGGGTGGCAGCGCGGGTCAGCGATGTGATGACTGATGATCTGGCCGAATTCTCGCCTGAAGAGACGGTGGCCGACGTCCGGCGTCGCACTGCCACCATGGGTCCCGCCGTCTTCATGGTCACCAACGATGAGGGACGGTTGGTGGGCGTATTCACCCGACGCGATCTCCTCCGCCCCAGCTCCACCCGGATCATCCTGGTGGATCACAACGAGCTCACCCAGGCCGTGTCCGGTGCCGATGAGGTGGAGATCATCGAAGTGGTGGATCACCATCGGCTCGGGGATCTCCGGACCGCCGATCCCATTCTCTTCCTGAATCGTCCCGTGGGTTCGACCTGCACCATCGTGGCGGACCTGTATCAGCAAGCTGGTCTGACGCCGTCCCGGGAAATGGCCGGTGTCATGATGGGAGGGCTGGTGTCCGACACCCTGAACCTCCGGAGTCCAACCACCACCGCCCTGGACAAGGAAATCCTGGGCTGGCTTGAGGGGATCGCAGGACTTACCGGGACTGAACTGGCCGACATCATCTTCTCGTCCGGCTCCGTGGTGGCGAACCACGAGCCTGCTGAGGTCATCGGAATGGATCGGAAGACCTACCTGGAAGACGACTTCACCTTCGCCATCTCCCAGGTTGAGGAGGTGGGCTTCGAAGGCTTCTGGGATCGCACCGAGGAGCTGCTGGACGCCCTCGAGGCGAGCCGCGTCGAAGATGAATTGGACTTTGCCGCGCTCATGGTGACGAACATCAAGGAGCAGGATTCGCTCCTTCTGGTCCGAGGATCACAGGGGGTGATCGAGGCCATCAACTATCCGGCGGTGGAAGAGCACGAGATCTACCGGCTGGATGGGGTGGTGAGCCGGAAGAAGCAGCTGCTCCCCTTCATCACCGGAATCCTCAAGAACGCCCGGGAGTAGAAGGAATACGCTCTTCAAGACGTTGAACCCCTTCCCCCCGGACCCCGCTTATGAACATCCTGGTCACCGGCGCCACCGGATACATCGGGGGCCGGCTGGTCCCGCGGCTTCTGGCCCGCGGGCATCGAATCAGGGTCATGGTACGGGATCCACGACGGCTCCGGGGGCGGGACTGGGAAGGGCAGGTGGAGGTCTTCCAGGGCGATCTGTCGGATCCCACCTCCCTCGTGGGCTTGGCGGAAGGGATGGACGCCGCCTATTACCTGGTCCACTCCATGTACGCCGGAGAGGACTTCGCCCGCCGCGATCGGGAGGCGGCTGAGAACTTCGCGTCGGCGTGTGCCCACCTCCCCCTCACCATCTACCTCGGGGGCATCCTTCCGGCCACGGAGGAATTGACCCGCTCCGAACACCTGCGGAGCCGCGCGGAAGTTGGACGGGTCCTGGCCGCCCACCTTCCCACCACCGAATTCCGGGCTGGACCCATCATCGGATCCGGTTCTGCTTCCTTCGAGATGGTCCGGTACCTCACCGAGCGCCTTCCCTTCATGGTGGCGCCGCGCTGGGTGCGAAATGAGGTTCGTCCCATCGCCGTTCGGGACATCCTGGCCTACCTCATACAGGCGGTGGAACGAGCCGAGCCCCTGGGTATGTTGGAGGTGGGAACCGAACTCACCACCTTCGCCGGCATGATGCATGGGTACGCCGCGGTCCGCGGCCTCCGCCGGACCCTGATCCCCGTCCCAATCCTCGCCCCCCGGGTCGCGTCTCTCTGGGTCGGCCTGGTAACGCCTATTCCTCCGTCCATCGCGAAGCCTCTGGTCAAGGGCGTGGTCCAACCGGTCATCGGCGACACCACCCGAGCTCGCCGTGAATTTCCGGGGATCGACCCCATCTCCTACCGCCGGGCGGTGGAGCTCGCTCTGCTCCGTATTGAAACCGGTGCGGTGGCCACCCGTTGGAGCGGCGCCCTTGGTGACGCCAAGACCTATGAACTCCGGGACGTGGAGGGCGTGCTCCGGGAAGTAAGAACCCGACGGGTGGATCTTCCGCCTGAGGCTGTGTTCAGGGCCTTCTCCTCCGTGGGCGGAGAACGCGGGTGGTTGGTCTGGACGCCCCTCTGGAAGATCCGGGGTATTCTGGACCAATTGGTGGGCGGACCGGGCCTTCGCCGTGGCCGACGCCATCCCTACGAACTCTCGGCCGGAGAGGCCGTGGACTTCTGGAGGGTGGAGGCGTGGACACCGCCCAAGCGTCTTCGGCTTCGCGCTGAGATGCGGGTACCGGGCCGGGCCTGGTTGGAGTGGGAGGCGATTCCGGAGGGGTCCGGGACGCGCCTGGTGCAACGAGCCCTCTTTGCGCCCTCGGGGCTCTGGGGAGTCGTTTACTGGTACATGATGTATCCGGCCCACCGCTTCATCTTCTCGGACCTCATCGATGCCGTGGTTGCGCTGGCTCGGGACGAATTCGCCAGGGAACAGGGGCTGAGTCCTTCCTCACCCTCCGGAGCGGGCTGACCCTCTCCCTACCTCCACCACGGTGCTACCCGCCGCCGCGAAAAGGCGTCGCCGGGACCGGCGCTCCACGGCGTATCCTCCGGTGAAGATGCCGTAGGCGGGCAGGATCATGACCTGGGGGTCCACCACGAAGCAGGCCGGCCGTGCCCGGATCCCCGGTGCCCTGAGCCGGATCACAGGGTGCAGGTGTCCGCAGATTACGGGCTGCGGGGACTCAGGTCCGTCGCCGGCGGGGGGCTCGTGCCGGAGGAGGAACCGGCCGCGGTAAGCTTCGTCCTCCACCTCCCGTATCCCCAGGGGGCACGGGGGCGGACCGGCTGTCCGGTCATGGTTTCCCAGGATCCACCACACCTCTCCTGGAATCCGCGCCCGCCAGCGAAGCAGGGCATCTATGGTCTCCGGCGTCCATGCCTCCGGGCCGTGCACCAGGTCACCGAGGATCACCACCTCCCGGACGTGGCGGTCCAGGCACGTCCGGGCCAGCCGGTCCAGCGTTTCCGTGCCGGCGCCCTCGGGGATGGGGAGCCCCCGGGACCGGAATACCGCCTCCTTGCCCAGGTGGAGATCGGCCACCAGAAGGGTGTTCCCCGTGCAGCGAAGAAGAGCCCCATCACCCAGGAGCAGGAAGTCTTCCTCCCACCAGGTTAGCGGCAGGGCGCCCGGTGATCCGTCCTCGAGACCTCCGTCGCCGGCGGCACCTCCCCCTGGGCCTTCACCTTGCCCCCTCATGTCCCGGCCGCCTTTTCAAGTTGCCCCGCCATCCGACGCACCCGATCGATCCAGGCTTCCGACGAGACGGAGGCATGTAGGCGGTCGGCCCAGAGGGGGAAGGCCAGGGGTGTGAGACGCTCCGTCTCCCGGACCTCGACGGGGAGGCGGTGGAGGCGGATCAGCCCATCGCGAATCCGGCCAATGTTCAATTCCCGCTCCATGACCTCCCGCCGGGCCTGGTCCAGGAAGAGGTTCTCGGGGTCGTAGCGCTGTAGCACATCGAAGATCAGCCCACTGGAGGCCTGGACCTGCCGGGTTGACTTGCCCTTTCCTGGGTAGCCCGGGAAGACCAGGCCGGCAATCCGGGCGATCTCCCGGAACTGCCTGCGGGCCAACTCCGCCGCGTTCAGGCACTGGAGAAGTTCTTCCGCGACTCCCTCCGGCGAAAGGAGTTCGCCCCAATCCGCCACTTCCAGGAGGTCGGACGAGAGAAGTTCGAAACCGTAGTCGTTCACCGAGAACTCCACCGAGCGCGGTTTCTGTCGGGTCAGTCGCCAGGCCAGAAGTGCCGCCAGGCCTTCATGGGCCAGCCGCCCCAGGAAGGGGTATACGAAGAGGTGGTGGCCTTCCCGAGTCCGGGTCCTCTCCACCAGGAGGAAGTGGGGAGAGGGGATCCGTGACCAGCGCTGCTGAAGTGCGAGCAGCTCTTCCAGGGCCGTCTCTTCCGGATCCAGGGGGGATTCCAGGGTGGCCGGAACATGAGGCCGGGAAGACCCCAGACGCTCCCCCCATCGGGGCAGGACCTCCAACATGCGTTCTCCCAGCTCGGTTGAGAGGGGCATGCGTCCTCCCATCCACCGGGGCACCGCCCCCTTCCCGCCCCTGGAGCGCCGGACCCAGGCCGTCATCTCCCGAACGCGAACCAGTTTGAGCCGTCGGCCGGCGAAGAGGAAGGTCTCGCCCGGGCGAAGGCGGCTCAGGAATGACTCCTCGATGGTGCCGAGGGTTCGGCCCTTCAGGTACCGGACCGTCAGGGCAGCGTCGGAGGTGATGGTTCCGATGGCCATGCGGTGCCGGCGCCCCGTGCGCAGGTCCGGAACCCGGAACACCCCGTCGTCCCCCTCTACCACCCGGCGGTACTGAGGATAGGCCTTGAGCGCCGACCCTCCTCGGGTCACGAAATCCATGACCCAGCGCCATTCCCCGTCCTTCAGGGTACGGTAGGCCCACGTGGTACGCACCTCCGCCAGGAGGTCGGCAGGTCGGAAACCACCGCCCAGCGCCACCGTCACCAGGTGCTGGGCCAGAACGTCCAGGGGGGCCTGGAGAGGTCGGCGTGGCTCCACCTTCTCCTGCCCCATGGCTTCGCGGGCGGCGGCGAATTCCGCCATCTCGAAGGCGTGGGTGGGTACCGCCACCAGGTGACTCTGTCGTCCCGGCCCATGTCCACTCCGTCCCGCCCGCTGCAGGAGACGACCGACCCCCTTTGGGGAGCCCACTTGCACGACCCGATCCACGGCGGGAAAGTCCACGCCCAGGTCCAGCGATGAGGTGCAGACGACGCAGGTGAGGCTGCCCCGGCGGAGCCCTTCCTCCACCTCTTCCCGGATCTCCCGGCCCAGGGAGCCGTGGTGGAGGGCGAGTTCGGCTCCCAACTCCGGTCGGGCTCGCTGCAGCGCGTCGTACCAGAGCTCGGCCTGGGAGCGCGTGTTGGTGAAGAGAAGCGTGGTACCGCCCTGGTCCAGGAGGGGAAGAACCTGATCCAGCAGCTGAAGACCCAGGTGGCCGCTCCAGGGGAAGCGTCCCATGGATGGCGGGATCAGAGTGCGGACACGGGCCGGAGGTGCCAGGGGGGCGTCAGCCCGAAGAATGGTCCGTGGCCGCGGTCCGGATCCGCACAGCACGTCCAGGGCTTCGTCCACATTGGACAGTGTGGCCGAAAGACCCCAGCTCTGCATGTCCGGGTTCCACCGGCGGAGGCGTGCCAGCCCCAACTCCGTCTGCACACCGCGCTTCGTTCCCAGGAGCTCGTGCCACTCATCCACCACAACGCCACGGATGCCCCGAAGCTGCCGGGCCCCCTCCCGCCGGGAGAGGAGAACGGAGAGCGACTCGGGAGTGGTGATGAGCACCGTGGGGAGTCGTTGCAGCTGCCGGGCTTTCCGGGCCGAGGGGGTATCCCCGGACCGGAGTTCCACGGACCAGGGCAGTCCCAGCGCCTCCACCACTTCGGTGGCCTGCTCCAGGGTGGTGCGGGCCAGCGCCCGGAGGGGAGTGATCCAGAGGTGGCGAAGGGGCGCTGAACCTCCGTCACCATCCGCCGGCCGCAGGAGCATCTCGGGCTCTGCATCCAGCGAGGCCAGGACGGCCCCCCCCCAGACGGCCAGTGTCTTCCCTACTCCAGTGGGGGCGTGGAGTACCCCGTCGGCACCGGATCGCCAGGCCTCCCAGCAGGCCTCCTGAAAGACGAAGGGCTCCCATCCGCGCCGGGCCATCCAGTCCCGGAGGGCGGCTTCAACCGAGGCCACGGAGGGCGGTGTCACGGCTCTCCCCTTGAATGGCGCAGCAGGGCTCGTGCCGCCTCCAATGTGTCGGCTTCCTCCGGCGGCTTGTCCTGGCGCCAGCGAGCCATACGGGGGAAGCGGAGGGCGAGGCCGGAGCGATGCCTCGATGATTCACGGATGCCGTCGAAGGCCAGTTCGAACACGAGCTCCGGCTCCACGGCCCGGACCGGCCCGAAGCGGTCCACGATGTTGCGCCGGATCCACCGATCCACCTCGCGGATTTCCGCGTCGGTAAGGCCCGAGTAGGCCTTCCCTACAGGCACCAGTTCGCCGTCGGCCCAGACCCCGAAGGTGTAGTCCGTGTAGAGCGAAGCCCGACGCCCGTGGCCCCGCTGAGCATAGAGGAGGACGGCGTCCAGGGTGAGGGGATCCACCTTCCACTTCCACCAGGGTCCACGTCGACGTCCAACCCCGTAGGTTGAGGCGCGGGCCTTGATCATGAGGCCCTCCACGCCCCGGGTCCGGGCCGTATCCCTGAGCGCGTGGGCGATGGCCCAGTCATGGACTGTCACCGGCGGGGAAAGGGCCAGGGGAACGCCGGAAGCCGGCTCCACCGCTGGATCGCTCCCGATCCCGGCCGCCTCGAGAAGCGCTGACAGTCGCCGCCGTCGCTCCTGGAGGGGTTGCTCCCTCAGGTCACGCTCCTCGGCCTCCAGGAGGTCGTAGGCCAGAAAGATCACCGGGACCTCACCCCGGAGCCGGGCTCCCACCCGCTTCCTCCCCAGGCGGCGCTGCAGGTCGGCGAAGGGACGGGGCCCCCCCGGCCCCCACGCCAGGATCTCTCCATCCAGGACGGTGCCCGAGGGTAGGACCCGGGCGGCTTCGGCCAGCTCCGGAAAGGCGGGGGTCACCAGTTCCTCTCCCCGCGACCAGATCAGGGTCTCGCCCCGGCGGTGAATCAACTGCCCGCGGATGCCGTCCCACTTCCACTCCACCAGCCAGTCCTCAGGAGGGCCGGGAAGTTCCTCCGGCCCACCATCGAGGGAGTGGGCGAGGAAGAAGGGATAGGGACGGCCCGGGTCCGGAAGGTCGGCATCCGGGGAGGTGATCTGGAGGAAGGCCTCTGCGGTGGGATCCCAACGTCCGGTCATGCGATGGGCCAGGACCGCCGGATCCATGCCACATGTCTCGGCCAGCGCCCGGGTCACAAGCTTCTTTCCCACCCCCACCCGGAAGCCACCGGTGAGGAGCTTGTGGAAGACCAGGAGTTCCTGGCCTCGAAGGCGATCCCATGAACGGTTGAGGCGTTCCTCACGCTCCTGGTCCGTCAGTGACCGAAGGGGGGCGATCCACTCCTCCATCACCTTGTGGAGGGGAGGCGTCTCCTTCTCACCATGGGTGGCCGCGCGCGCCACCCCAGCCCCCTCAGGCCCGGGCATGGACTTGCCGTCGTCGGGAGGAGGAAGGAGAAGCGCCAGCGTCTCGGCCAGGTCTCCCACCGCATCGTAGCACTCCTCCACCAGCCAGAGCGGCGTGTGGGAGCGCCGGGCGACCCACTCCCTGAGGGCCCGGGTCGATACCGAGCGCCTGAGACGCTCTCCGCTCAGGACCCACAGGGCCCAGGCGGCATCGGCCGGGGGGGCGTCCTGGAAGTAGGCCCTGAGGGCGGCGATCTTCTCCGAGGTCCGGGTGGTGGAGTCCAGGGCGTTGAAGAGTGTGGTGAACCGTTTCATGCGTCCTCCTGGCCCTCCGTCTCGTGCTCGCCCGAATCCGACCCGTCCGGCGCTTCGGAGCCGGCTTCCCCTTCGAAGCGGGTTGGAACGTTCCACGCATCCCACCCCTCCTCCCGTAGGAACCGCACGGCGGGGCCGGTGGTGCCATGGGTCAGCCCGATCCGTTCGGCTCCCGTGGCCCGGATCGCCGTCAGGAGGCCGGGCCAGTCCACATGGTCCGAGAGAACGAACCCCCGGTCCCCCCCCCGCCTCCGTCGGTGTCCGCGAATTCGCATCCAGCCCGATGCGAACCCGGTGGAGACCTGGCCGAACTTTCGGATCCAGGGAGTGCCTCCCGCCGAGGGAGGCGCCACCACCAGCGCACGCCCCTCGGAGGCACGAGCGGACTCCCGGTTGGCTCGGAGTACATCCGGAAGGGGCACACCGGCCCGATGGAAGGGGGGAAGCAGACGATGGACGGCTCCGTGAACAAGGATGGGGCCGGGGGCCTCCATCCCCTGATCCAGCAATTCCAGATGGATACCGGCCAGGAGGCGCTGCGCCTTTCCCAGCGAGTAGCCGAAGAGGATGGAGGTTCGACCTCGCTCGGCGTTCCCTGCCCACCACGTCAGGATATCCCCAAAGACGGCCCGGGGGGTGGGCCACCGATAGATGGGGAGCCCGAAGGTACATTCAGAGATGAAGGTGTGGCAGGGAACGGGCTCGAAGGCCCGGCAGGTGGGATCGGACTCCAATTTGTAGTCGCCGGATACCACCCAGACCTCGCCACCCACTTCCACGCGGATCTGCGCTGCTCCCAGGATGTGCCCGGCGGGGTGGAGCGACAGGTGGGCGGATCCCATCCGGATCCGCTCACCCCAGGGAAGCGTGTCGATCCGAGCCGTGGAGCCCAGGCGGACCCGAAGGACGTCGTGCCCGGCCTGGGCCGAGAGGTATCGGCCACTTCCTCCCCGGGCGTGGTCGGCGTGGGCGTGGGTGATGACGGCGCGGTCCACAGGCTTCCACGGATCGATGTACAGGTCTGCCGCCGGCACGAAGAGGCCGTGATCCGTGACCTGAACCAGCGGTTCCTTCACCGAAGGTCTCCTTTCGAGAGCGGGTCGGGGAGTCGGGAGACACCCTCCGACGGGCCGCAGGGAAACCCTACACAGGGAAGGGTGTTCATGGTGTGTTCACTTCTTGTAGAGATATGGTTGACATGAGGGCCAATAACGTGCAAAATACCGGATCAGGTCGAAATCGACCTCCTCGTGCCGATCCCGAACCCAGGATAACCATGCAGGGATACAACTCCGACCTTTTCCTGACCACATCCGAGACCGCCGATCTCCTCGGGGTACACCCTTCCACCGTGAAGCGTTGGGCCGATGGTGATGGCCTCGACGCCGACAAGACGGTGGGTGGGCATCGTCGGATCTACCTCCGGACCGCGCTTTCCTTTGCCGAGGAGCGGGGGATCGACACCTTCCTCACCCCCTTCGCACCGTTTGAGTCCCACGTCTGGCTTGCCGTCCGGGATGCCAAGGATCATCAGGACTTCCAGCGGATCCGTTCCCTGGCCCTGGGTTGGTTGATTCGCGGATACCCCCGTCGGGTCACGGCACTCTTCCAGGAACTCATCTCCCGCCCGGACCTCTCCTTCGCACAGGTATGTGACGAGGCCATCCAGCCCTTCATGGCCGAAGTGGGTACCGCGTGGCGGGAAGGACGACTTCGCATCGGCGAAGAGCACATGGCCAGTCAGGCCATCCTGGAGGCGCTGATCCAGTTCAGTCCCCGGAACCGCCTGGAAGATCCCGATGAAGACGCCGGCCGCCGGCATCCGGTGGCGGTGGTGGGAGCCATGGAGGGGGACCATCACCAGATCGGCTCCATGTGCATCCGCGTCCTGTTGGAGCGCGAAGGGTGGCAGGTCTTCTTCCCCGGAGCCAACACGCCGGTTGAGGAGTTTGCAGCGATCCAGCGGGCTCGTTCCGCCGATCTCGTTTGCATTTCCACCTCGCCGCCGGCGGCCGGAGCCAATATGCGCCGGGCCACGGAACTGCTCCGGGAGTACTACCGCCCGACCCATCCCTACAACCTGGTCTTCGGTGGAAGCCGGATCCGGTCCCAATCGGTATTGTCCGGAGACCTCCCATTCCGTAGCGTAGAGCTTTTCGAATCCGCCCGAGAATTCACCGACTGGGTCCGCGACCGCTGGGGAGGAGCAGACGACAAGGCATGGATGGAATCCGCGTGAACACGGCACGGACCGGGGGGATTCGGTCTCCGGAGGGGATCGGCCTGATCGCCTTCCTGGTTTTCACCTTCATTGCGTTGGCAGGCTACGGGATCTTTGGTCTCCGGCCGTGGAACCTGCCCATGCACATAGATCTGGTTGTCTCCTTCTGGGAGATCTCCAACCAGTTCTTCGCCCAACTCCACATCATCCTCGGTTCGGTGGTCCTGGGCATCCTCCTGGTACGCTACGCCGGTTGGAAGTGGTTTCCAGCCTTCGTTCTCGTCTACGTTTTCTCGTTTCTCAGCGAGTACTTCGGGACCGGCTACGGCATCCCCTTCGGTCACTACACCTACACTGAGCTTCTGGGCTGGAAGATTGATGACCGGGTCCCCTGGGTGATTCCGCTGAGCTGGTTCCTCATGGCGGTTCCCTCCTATGCGCTGGCCCGGGTGACCTTTCCGGGGCGCGCGGGGCGTTGGCCCCGGATTCTCTTTGCCGCCGTTCTTCTGACGCTCTGGGACCTGGCGCTGGATCCGGCCATGAGCTATCAGGCGCCTTTCACCGGTCCCCTCTACTGGGTGTGGGACGACACCACGGCGCCATACTACGGCATGCCCTGGGTGAATCTGGCAGGCTGGGTGGGGACGGGGATCGTCCTCATGATCTGTCTTGAGTTCACCGGGGCCGACAACTGGACCGATTCCCTTTCGCTTCCGTGGCTGTCGGCCTACTATGGCATCACCGTGCTCATGCCCTTCGGAATGATCATCCTGGAGGGCCTCTGGGTTGCGGTCATCACCACCATCGTTGCCTACATTCTGGCGTACGGGTTGCACGTATGGGTCGCCCGTCGCCGGTCGTCTCCAGCCCACGAGCTGGAGGATCGACCTGTACAGGAGGTTGCATGACAGGAAGCGAAGAGAGCCATCCAGTGGCGGTTGGGGCCTTGTTCCGGCCGGACCCCGCTTTCGTGGATGCTCTTCGCGCCACGGCATCCCGGCTCGCCGGCGAGTTGGATCTTCCGGGGCCCTCATTGGAGGGGAAGCTCCTTCGCCCCACCATCGCCCGAGCCGCCGCCCCCCCCCACCTCCACTCCGATCCTGCGTTCCTGTCCGGAGCGCTGGCCATCCAGATGGTCCACGAGGCGTCCATCCTCCACGACGATATCCTGGATGACTCCTCCACCCGCAGGAACTCTCCCTCCGCCATGGCCCGGCACGGGATCGCCCGTTGTCTGGTGGAAGGGGATCACCTTCTCACCGCGGCCTACCGGGTTGCCCACGCCACCGGTTCCCTGGCTTTCCTTGGGCGATTCACGCGGGCCGTGGAGCGGACGGTGGCGGGTGAGCGAGCGCAGCATGCGGCGCGGGGGCGCGTTCTTTCGGAGGCCGAGTATCAGGAGATCACCGCGGCCAAGTCCGGTGAGCTCTTCGGATGCGCCGTGGCCTTGCCGCGTCTGCTCACATCCCGAGGCGAGGACCATACGGTGGCCTCTGCCTTCGACCTGGGTGTTCGTCTGGGACGGTTCTACCAGATGGTGGATGACTTCCTGGATCTCTGCCCTCGGGCTAGCCTGGGAAAGTCCCCCCTGCAGGACTATCGACAAGGGAAGTGGACGTGGCCCCTGGCGGAGGCTGGTCTGGACGGTTTCGAGTTGGATGACCACGCACTCTATGAGCGTCTCTTCAGCCGGATCCAGGGAGGGGAGACACCCATGCGGAGTGCCTTTCGCCGGTTGGAGTTGGAGGGCGGGCGCCTCCACGACGCATGGGCGCGGGAGTTCGGGTCAGACGAGATCGTCCCCCGGTTGATCGAAAGTTGGATTCGCGCGGCCGAGTCGACGCTGGAGGTGGAAGAGTCAACGAGCGGCTCTCAGGATGATGGAGGGACTCCGAGCCTCTCCACCCGCGCGGCATCTCCATCGGAAGGTCCGTCCACCCCCGCCGCGGTGGAGGCGGTGCGTCGCCAGGCTGTGGAACTCGGTGGGGCAGGGGACTGGATCCGTTACTTCGGCCGCCATTCCCGTTCCTTCCGCTTTTCGGCGCGACTCTTCCCACCTGAAGAGGGACGGCTCGTGTCGGGGATCTACGCCTTCTGCCGGTTCACCGATGATCTGGTGGACGGATCACCCGACGCGGACCCGGCGGAGCTGGACGCCCGCATCGATGCCTGGCAGGCATTGATCCGGGAGGCCTATGCCACCGGGTCCACGGGGATTTCCCTTCTCGATGAGGTCATGGGAGAGACGGCTCGCCGCGGGGTCACCTCCCTCTACGCCGAGGAGTTGGTCCGAGGGGTGGCCATGGACATCCGGCCCCAGGAGTACCCCGACCTGGAGGCCCTGCGGCGGTACTCCTACCGAGTAGCCTCGGTGGTGGGCCTCTGGCTCACCGAACTCTTCGGACGCTCGGACCCCTGGGTGTTGAGACGGGCCGAGGCCATGGGCCAGGCCATGCAGATGACCAACATCCTGAGGGATGTTGGCGAGGACCTCCGTCGCGGGCGCCTCTACCTGCCCCTGGATCACCTGGATCGGTTCGGCCTTACCCGCCGCGATCTCGAACGGGCTGCGGCGGGGGAGGGCGACATCCCCTCGGGCTATGGCGAGTTGGTGGAGACCCTCATGCGGCGCGCCGAAGAGGACTACGCGGCGGCGGCCGCCGCAATCCCGGCCCTCCCCATCTTCTTCCAGCGGCCCGTGGCCGTGGCCGGTCAGGTCTACCGGGGCATCCATCAGGAGATCCGAGCCAACGCCTACGATAACCTCCGTCGGCGGGCCTATACCTCCCTGTATCGAAAGGTGGTGCTGGGCGGGCAGGGGCTCTGGGGGCTCCGGGTGGCTCGCCGCAGCTACGTTCCCGACCGGAGCGTGGGCGTTCTCTTCCGGGATCCTGCCGTCAGCTGACCTGCCGGGCCCGAGGGACGGCGAGAGCGAGTGGAATGCCCGAGGCCCAGTCATGGGGCCGAAGCATGTCCTGGAGACGCGACTCGAAGCTGCCTGCTTCGTAGGTGACGTCGTAGTCCCACCGGGCCACTGGAGGCATGCTCATGAGCACGCTCTCGATCCTGGCGTTGGTGAGCAACCCGAAGCGCGTTCCCCGGTCGTGAACGAGGTTGAACTCCACGTAGCGGCCCCGACGGAGCATCTGGAGTTCCTTCTCACGAGGTCCCCAGGGAAGGTCCCGTCTGGCTTCCACCAATGGACCGTAGGCGGGTGGGAGGGAAAAGCCCACATCCCGGACAAAGGCAAAGAGTCCTTCGGCTTCCATGGCGCCATCAACCTCCGGTCGGAGATTGTCGAAGAAGATGCCGCCGACGCCCCGGAGTTCTCCGCCCCGGTGGCCATTCACGAAATAGTCGTCGCACCAGTCCTTGAACCGGGGATACAGAGAAACGCCCCAGCCGTCGCAGGCCGCCTTCAGTGTCCGGTGGAAGTGGACGGCGTCCTCCGGGAAGGGATGGGTGGGGGTGAGGTCCAGTCCGCCGCCGAACCAGTGGTCCAGTCGTTCACCGTCCGGTCCCTCCAGTTCGAAGTAGCGCACATTCATGTGCACGATGGGAACCATGGGACTCAGGGGATGGCACACCACGCTGACCCCGGTGGCGAAGAACCGGATCTCGCCGGGGGGGAGGGATCTCGCCCCCAAGCGCTCCGCCTCGGCCCGGGCGATGGCACCGCCCCCTGTGTATCGGTTCACTCCCACCTTCTCGAAGGTGTGGCCTTCGGTAAGGACCCGGGAGACACCGGCCCCTCCTCCAGGACGATCCCACGCATCTTCCCGGAAACGTCCGCCACCATCCGCGTCTTCGAAGAACTGGCTCAGATGCTCCTGGAGCGTTCGCATCCAGTCAGCCACCCGGGGCCGGAGCGGTCCGGGGGCAGAGCCTCTGCCCAGCAGCGGGATCCGCCGGGTGCGGGGAAGAAGGGGGGTGTCATGGGCGATCCAGTCCGGAATGAGGACCGGTTCGGGGTTCGGGGTCAGGGGGAATCCCGGCATCCGTTCTCCGTATGGGTTGTGAGGGATGATCCAAACAAGCGCTCGAGGGTTCGGGCCAGGCCCGTCACCTCATCCTGATCAGCGCCAGATTCCCGGAGGGCGATCATGGGGCGCGCCATGATCTTGGCAGCGACGCGGCGAGCCACGCGCTCCACCTCCTCGTCTTCCCGACTCGTATACCCGACCTCCCGTCGGGTCACGTCCAGGACCAACTCCCGGAGAGGCCGCAGGGCCTGACTGGCTCCGATGGTGCTTCTCCACTCCTGGAAACCCCGCAACTCTTCCCGAATCACGATCTCGGCGGCGGGGATCGCACCCTGTCGGGCCGCCTCCACCTGCCCGGCCTCGGGGTGCACGTCGTCCAGATCTCGGAGTACGACTCCGGGTATGCCGCCCACACCAGGAGCCACATTCCGAGGAAGCGCCACATCCACGAAGACCAGCGGGGTCTGTCTCCGGTCGCCGGAAGGAATGTGGTTGGGATGCAGGATGGGGGTCGGGGCGCCGGTGGCCACGATGACGCCCGACACCTCACCCAGAAGGCGGTTGAGGTCGGCGTAGGGCGCCCATTCTATCCCGCACTCCCGCGCTAGCTTTTCGGCACGGGAGTCAGTGCGGTTCACCAGGATCACACGGTGGTGTCCACTCTCCGCCAACGTCCGAGCGGCGTGCGATCCCACCTTGCCGCACCCCAACACCATGACGGCCGTGCGGGCGGGGAGCCGGCGGATCAGGTAACGAGCGGCCTCGGAACCCACGGAGCTACGGCCCGCCATGAGCTCGGTTTCAGTCCGGACCCGCTTACCGGCCCGGATGGCCGTATCGAAGAGACGCCTCAGGTGCGTCCCGGCCGCCTCGAAGCGAATGGCTTCCCGGTAGGCGCTCCTGACCTGTCCCAGGATGTGGATGTCTCCCAGGACCTGGGATTCAAGCCCTCCACAGACCCTGAGGAGGTGCCGGACCGCCCCCGTCTCCCGACGGATGACCAGCCGATGTTCCGGGGCGTTTTCCAGGCCGATGGAGGCGGCCCAGAGGGCTGCCAGTGCACTGGGATTCGGCTCTTCTTGCGTTCCCCAGGCGTAGAGTTCCGTCCGGTTGCAGGTTCGGACGGCCACAGCCTCCTCGATCTCGGCCCGGCGCATCTCCCGGTAGAGGTCAGGCACCCGGTCATCGGCAATGACCCAGCGTTCCCGCTCCGCAACGGTCATGGTCCGGTAGTCGAGTCCGATGGAAATCAGCACGGCATTCCTCCCGGTTGGAGCTCGGGCACCCGGCCCGGATCGCCTACGATTCGGCATCCCAGCCCCGCCAGAAGCGCCACCCCATCCGGGGAAAGGCCCGGAGCCTGTCTCAGCCGCCGCCGCGCCCGCCCCAGGAGACGGATGGATTGGGCGGCGGGTCGTCGTCCACCAGGCGCCTTGCCCAGCGCGGCGTCCTCATCCAGATCCCGAGCATCGTCGGCCAGCTGGTAGGCCCAGCCCAGATCCTCTCCGAATCCCCAGAGCGCTTCCTGAGTGGCTGCGCCCGCTCCCGCGGCCGCGGCCCCACCCCAGACGGCAAAGGCGGCCAGATCCGTGGTTTTGCGGCGATGGAGGCGTCGGGCACAGCCGCCATGCCGGAAGGTGCCCAGGAGATCCACGGCCTGACCACCGGCCATCCCGGACAGCCCGAAGCAGCGTCCCCACACCCCGGCCAGCTCTCCCGCGCTACGGGACGACTGGCCCAGGAGCTCGGCGCTCCGTGCCAGGAGGCCGACGGCAAGGAGGATGGCTCCGGAGAGGCCCACACGGCGGTGGGTCGCCGAGGCGCCCCTGCGCTCGTCGGCGTCGTCCATGCAGGGTAGGTCGTCCAGGACCAGGGACGCGGTATGGGTCAGTTCAACGGCTACGGCCACGCCCAGGGCGTCCCGTAGGTCACCGCCACAGGCCCGGGCAGCGGCAAGGCTGAGGAGTGGACGCCAGCGCCGTCCACCACCGCCCGGAATCCCCACGGCCTGCCTCAATTCCTCTTCCAGGCCGGGAGGCAGCCCGGCGTGATGGACGGTGGAACGGTAGAGTTCGCGTTCCAGGAGCGGGAGGACCTCCGTCGGAAAGGCGACAGCCAGGTCCAGCCCGTCGGGGAGTCGTGTCCGCCGGGGTTTCTTCACCCCCGGGGGCTTCTCGATGAGGGCGCTCATGCCGATACCAATCCCGTGAGGTGGCCCAGATTCTTGAAGAAGATCCGGGCGTGAGCGAGGGGGCGGGCCTTCACCAGCTCCTTCTGCATGTATCCCTCGAAGGTCAGTTCCTGGACGTCCCGGTCCCGGCAGATGGCCACGAAGCGCTCTCGGCGCTCGTCGTCCGTGTACCAGAACCGCTGCATGAGGCCCAGGACCCAGAAGACCTGCCCATGGGTCTTGAGGAACCGCTTACGAGCCTGCGCCAGAACCTTGACGTTTCCCGTCTGCAGCACTTCGTCTCCCACCTCCGCCGCCAGGCGTCCGCCGGTCATGGCGTAGAAGATTCCCTCTCCCGAGGAGGGGGCCACCACCCCGGCGGCATCTCCCGCCAGGATCACATCTCGCCCATTGTCCCAGTGGGGGAGCGGCTTGAGGGGAATGGGAGCGCCTTCCTTCCGAATGGTGCGGGCTTCGGCGAGTCCCGTCTGTTCCCGGAGGGTCGAGATGGCGCCGCGCATGTCGAAGCCGCGCATTGAGGTCCCGGTCCCCACCGAGGTGGTGTGGCCGTGGGGAAAGACCCAGGCGTAGAAGTCCGGTGAGAGGGTGGACCGGTAATAGACGTCGCAGCGCTGCGGCTCGAAGGCCTCGGTGGCCACGTCCGGAGACTCGATGATCTCGTGGTAGGCGAAGACGAACTTCCCCTTGTCCGAGTCCGGTACCTCCTGGCGTGCCACCTGGGAGAGGGCCCCATCGGCCCCTACCACGAGGCGTGCCGCGATGCTCTCTTCCTCTCCACCGCGGCTGGAGCCGGCGGTGTAGCGCACCACGGCGGAGCCGTCCCGCTGCCGCTCGATGTTCTTGTAGGTCCCCGTGACACGGGTGGCCCCGGCGGAGGCGGCCCGGGTCCGGAGCCATTCATCGAAGGGACCCCGATCCACCATCCCCACGAACCCATTCCCCACGGGAATGTCCACCTTCTCTCCCCGCGGAGAGAGGATCCGGGCGGTGTCCACCTGGTTTACCAGGATCGACTCGGGGACGTCAAAGGCCTCCATGAGTCGGGGTGGGACGGCCCCTCCGCACGGTTTTGCCCGCCCTGCCCGGTCCAGGAGGACCACGTCGTGCCCCTTCTGTGCCAGTTCGTGGGCTGCAGTGGCCCCGGAGGGACCACCTCCAACAACGACGACGTCTACCTTCTTCATGATCTCTCCTCCGGTTCCGGCTGCAGTCCGTAAGGGCTGGCGAGGTCCCACACATGGGACGGGATCATCCGCTTGATCCGACGCGGGTGGTGGCGCCGGAGTTGGATGATGGATTCCACGGCTTTCATCTCGACCCGGGTGCGGGCGAATTCAGTTCCCGCCGGGCCCAGGAGCGGCATGAGGCGTCCCACGATGGGACGGGCCCACGACGGCATCTTCCGCAGGGGAAGGCCATCGGCGCTCCGCTGTACGGCTTTCATGAACGACTGGACGGCTCCCTTGCGGCGCCCCCGACTGGTGGGTTCCTCCAGGGCGAGTTCTTCACCCAGGAGCTCCACCATCTCCCGGCCCCGCTCGTTGCGGATGATGAGCCACTGGTCCCCATCTCCGCCCATATAGCCCACCGTGAGATCCGAGAGGACGTTCACGTAGTCCACGCAGCTCCGGCAGGTGAGGGGGAAGAAGTCCTGGGGGAGCTCCGAGAGGGGGAGTTGCAGGAAGGGGATTTCCCGGACTTCTCCATCGCGGAAGCGCACTTCCACGTGGTAGTCCGCCCGGAATTCCAGGTAGGTGATCTCGTCGGGTCGATCCGAGAGCTTGGCCAGGAAGTGGTGGAAGTTATCGGTGGTGGTGTTGTCGCTGCATGGCGTTCCCACCACCCGGAGTTCATCCAGCTCCAGGGTCTCCTGGAGAGCCCGGAGGGCATGGACCTGGCAGGGGATCCCCACCACGGCCAGGCGCCGGATGCCCTGGCGTTCCACCTCATCCAGAAGGGCCAGGATGGGGGAGTAGCCCATCTTCATCCCGCGGCAGCTCTTCATCCCCCCGGCCTCCGTCACCAGCACAGGGCGGGGCCGCCAGCGGTCATCCGGATGGGCGGCGGTGGCCAGGACTGCGTCCACCAGGCCCTCTTCCAGAAGTCGCTCCCCGATCCTGGTGGTGATCCCCGTCCACTGGGCCCCGGGGAGGGGCGAGCGGAGCCGGGCCCTGGCCAGTCTCAGGAAGGGGCCGAAGTGGAGTTCATCGGGCCGATTCGGGTCCCGGGACCGACCATGGACCTGCGCCTCCAACTCGGCGTATCGGGGTCGGATGAACTGACAGGCCGTCCCACACCGGTGGGGGTCGCTCGTCCGGGAGATGCCGCAGTCGGTGCAGAGGTCCCTGTGTACCGGTTCGGCCAGCGGATACGCCATCACCCCTTGGCCCCCGCCGAGGACCGGGAGGGGAGAACGGGTGGGGGACTGCGTCGGGGCGGCCATCAACCGGGCTCCGAGAGGGCCAGGCCCCTGGCAATGGCCGTCTGGTTGGCCAGTGCCTCACCGCCGGCGGGGCGAGGCGAGGTGCGGGGCATCCCCAGAATGATCCAGGCCGCCACCACGAAGAGGATCCCTTCGAGGATGAAGACCATGACGTATCCCAGGGTCGGGGAGCCCAGGAGGGTACGGGCCACGTCGGAGAGGATGGCGCCCATGAGTCCTCCGGTTCCGTAGGCGATGGCCTGTGACGCGCCCCAGAATCCCATACGGAGGCCGGCGCCGCCAACCTTGCCCTGGACGGTGAGGCCCATCATGGCGCCGATGGCGGCGACGGCGAAGACCCCGTTGGCCACACCAAGGGCGAAGACCGAGAGCTTCATCCCCTCGGTCCACCCCATGACCGGCATGACGGCCAGGGCCATGAGGGCCACCGCCGAGCCGATGCACCCTGCTGCCGCCCAGCGGGTGAGGGTGCCAAAGCGGGAGGCGCCGAAGGCTCCGATGGCCATTCCCAGCAGCGCCCCGCCATGCTGCATCCCGGCGACCCTGGTGGATTCACCCGGCGTCATCCCGAAGACGGACCCGGCGAAGGGCTCCAGGATGATCTCCTGAGCCGAGTAGGCCATCATGGCCACGAAGATGAAGGTGGCGAACCGCCGGGATTGGGGGTCGCCCCACATGGCCGCGAAGGCCTCCTTGAACGACACCTCTTCCCGGTCACTCCCGCCGGTGCCCCGGAAGGCGTCCACCACGATTCCATCCCGGCGGCCCCACACCGCCACCACCGTCAGGACCATGGCCGTGCCGCAGACCCCGGCCGTCACCGCCACCATCCGGCTGTACGAGAAGGGATCCAGGAGGAAGCCGGCGATCATGGCCGTGGCGATCATCCCTGCGATCATCATGATCCAGGTGAGGGCCGCCGCTCCGGCCATCCGTCGCTCATCAACCCGTTCCGCCAGGTAGGCCAGGAAGGGAGTGGACGAGGCGCTGATCCCGAAGCCCAGGAAGAAGAAGGCCAGGACGGCGGCTCCAATCCCGAGCAAGGTGCTCGTCTCCATGAGGGCCGTGGCGGCGGCGGCGCCGATGCCGGCCAGGACCACGATCGCCATTCCCCCCACGATCCAGGTGATTCGCTTGCCGTCGGTGTCGGACCGGAAGCCCATCCTGGGGCGCAGAAGCTGCACAGCGAAATGAAGGGCAACCAGGGCACCCGGGACGGCCGCCGCCAGGCCCAACTCCACCACCATCACCCGATTCAGGGTGGAGGTCATGATGACCATGATGGCACCGATGGAGACCTGGATCAGCGCCAGCCGAGCAATACTCGGCCAGCTCAGGCCCCGGATCTCGCCCGACCCCGTCATACTCCCCCCCTGAGAGCGAACGCGGTGATCATCATGCCGGAGACGTACAGGGGGACACCCAGGGCGCTGAGCCAGAGAGCTCGCTCACGGGGCGCCGCCAGGAACCGGGCCATCATGGGGATCTGGACCAGCAGGAGGGCACCGACGGCCAGAGCATGGCCCGGGCGGTCCCAGAAGAGGAGGAGGCCCACCACTACCACCTGGGCCACGGCCATGACGACGGAGGCGACCCAGGCCGCCCGCTTGGGGCCAAGGCGAGCCGGAAGGGATCGGATCCCCACCCGGAGGTCGCCCTCGATGGCCTTGTAGTCGTTCAGCGTCATGATCCCGTGAGCTCCGAGGCTATAGATCAGGGCCACCAGGAGAATCTCTCCCGATGGGAGCGCCCCTCCGAGGAGGACGGCGGCTCCGGTCACCCAGGCCAATCCTTCGTAGGAGATCCCCACCGCCAGGTTGCCTACCCAGCCGTTCTCCTTGAATCGGAAGGGAGGAGCCGAGTATCCCCAGGCCAGCACCAGGGCCAGGAGGGTCGCGATGAACCCCCACGTTCCCAGGAACCAACCGGCTCCAGCCGAGACCAGCGTCCATCCGATGGCCAGCCACAGACCCCATCGTCCCGGGATCCGCCCGCTGGGGATGGGCCGATTCGGCTCATTGATTCGATCCACGTGCCGGTCGAACCAGTCGTTCACCGCCTGGCTGCTGGCGCACACCAGCGGCCCGGCCACGACGATCCCCAGAAGGGTGATGTGCCACCGGTTCCCCAGAGGGACCCCCGATGAGACCGCTCCGCAGAGGAACGCCCACATGGGGGGGAACCAGGTCACAGGCTTGAAGAGCTCCAGCACCGCTCCAGGCTGCGGGATCTCCCCGCCCTTCGAGTGTAATTTTGGGATGACGGAATGGTCTGTCAAGAAATTTAGACACTCAGGGTCAAAAAAAATGCCGCTCCTCTCGGCCGGTGCGGGCTATTTCCGATCCCTGCTCGGTCCCTCCAGGTTGTAGCGACGCAGCTTTGTATAGAGGCTTTGTCGGCTGACCCCCAGGAGTTCAGCCGCCGCCGTCCGGTTGTCGTCGGTGAGTTCCAGCGCCGATTCGATGAAGTGGGCCTCCACGATGGCCGTGGTGTTCTGGACCAACTCCTTCAGCGAAACCTTGCCCACCTGGTGGGTAAGCTCGTCCATGGTGCGCGACAGGTCGCGACGCGCTGTGCGGTCCACCGCCAGCCGGCGGCTCACGTTCCGAACCATGATCCCGATTCCCGGCGGATCCATCTCCTGGAGGAGGATTCCCGAGAGCTCCACTTCCGTCTCCATGTCCAGCTCTCCCAGGAGTGTGGTGGGGAAGAGTCGGACCACCCCGAACTTCTGGAGGTTCGCCAGGAGGACCGTGAGGTCGGCGCCGGGCCTTCCGAGCCAACGCCCCAGGCTCTCGCCCACCGCTTCGTCTTCCGACGAGAGCTGCACAAGGTCAAGGAAGGCCCGGTTCGCCCCCAGTACGCGCGCGTCCATGTCGGTGACGACCCACCCGTCCGGAGCATTGGCCAGGAGCTTCAGGGAGCGAAGGTCCCGATTCCCCATATCCGACGCCGCCATCTGGATGGGTCGGAGATGGACGAGGAAGACCCGGGATCGGTCTTCCCGGATCAGGGACGCCTCGAACCACCAGGCGCTGCCGGGCCCCAGGGTGATGGGGACCGGTTCACCCCGGCCCGTGTCGGCCACCGACGCCAGATGGCGCCGCACCTCTTCGGCCTCGTCGTAGTCCAGGTCCATCCCCTCGGGAATGCGGCTGTCCAGAAGATCGCGGAGGGGGCGTCCGAACGCCTTGCCCGCCGCCTCGTTGGCGTCCACCACCCGGCGGTTGTCCGCCTCCACCAGAAGCACCGCCTCGGTGGATCGCTGGAAGAGGAGTCGGTAGCGCGTCTCGATCTGGCGGAGTCGCCAGTAGTCACGCTCCAACGCCTGCTGGGCATCCACCAACTGCTTCTGCAGTTCGGAGAGGGCACGGAGATCCCGACCGAGAGCCAGGAGTCGGCCCTCGTCGTCGTAGCGCACCACCGTGTAGCTCACCGGGATTTCCACGCCGTCCCGGAAAACCTGGTTCACCTGGCGGTAGCGGGATGCCCCTTCGTCTCGAGCCTCCTGCAGCAGCCCCTTTACCTTGACCCGGGTCTCGGAGGTGACCGTGTCGATCCAGGCGCGCCCGACCCAGGCATCCGTCCCCTGCTGGGCGAAGGCACGGCCGCGGTGGACCTCCTCCACCGTGCCGTCGACGCCGATGAGGAGGGCCAGGTCCGAGGACGCCCGAATGAGTCGCTCTATAATGAGCTCGCCGGTGGATCCCTGGGATCCCGGCGCCGTCGTTTCAAAAATTCTATTCAACGTGGACCCCTTCTACCTGTCCGGGGGGTCCAGCCCCCGGCTCTGAAGGCGAGGAGGTGAGTGGTCGCAGCGACCAGACGTCACTGTCTGGACCTTGTCGGACCCTGGATGAAGGTCCGGGCCACTGCCGGTGCCGATTCAGCGTCGTGGGCAGAGCCGT
>REEG01000110.1 GCA_007695195.1 Gemmatimonadales bacterium
GCCCCCCTCCGAAGTCGGGGGAGGGAAACGGCAGGTGGGGATCGGGACGGTTGAGCCCCTACCCCCCCACCCTACCGTCGGTTCACCTCAGTCAGGTCACTGGATCGAGGCCCAACTGCTCCGGCAGGGTGACCACCTCGCGAATCTGGTACGTCCGCTCGCCCACCGGCAGGTGGATGGTCACCTCTTCTCCGGCCCGGGCTCCCTTCAGCCCCTGGCCGATGGGCGAGGCCATGGATACCTGACCTCCGTCCAGATCCATGAAATCCCCGGCCACCAGGGTGAAGGTCATCTCCTGATCCATGGTCCGGTCGAAGATGGTGACACGAGATCCGAAGCCGATCCGATCCGCCGGCATGGACTTTACATCGATCTTGGACAACTCCGAGAGCCGCTGCGCGAGATGCTCGATGCGGGCCTGCACGAACTGCTGGCGCTCCAGGGCCGACTTGTACTCGGCGTTCTCCTTGAGATCACCCAGCTCCACCGCCTTGGAGATTCGGTCCGGCAACTCCACGTTCAATTCATGGGTGAGCTTCTCGATCTCGCCTTCCAGTCTTTCCGTGATCTCGTCCAACATGGATGTGATCCTCCAGGAGTACCGACAATAAGAAAACGGACCCGCCCCCGGTCGAGGTCGAGCCCAATACGGGAACGTCTTCCGCCTCTATGAGCCACAACAGCCATTGTCGTGGGTGCCGGCGGAGAAAGAAGCTCCCAAGGAATTTCCTGTATTTTAGCCAGATTGTGCCCTTTGGAAAAGGGTCGCCGGGCGTGGCCCGACGTCGCTCTTGACCCGTCCACGGGGTTCTTGATTATCTTTTCCCAAGAACCCGACCCCAGACCGGGGTCCACCCATTCCAGCCTGAGACCCCCATGCACCGAGACACGCGCCAGAGGCGGGCCATCCGTCGCGCCCTCGAAGAGGCCGGGCATCCCTTGAGCCCCCAGGAACTCCTGGACCTGGCGCAAGAAGAGGTGAAGTCGCTTGGCATTGCCACAGTCTACCGAAACATCCGGGCCCTCCAGGACGACGGCTGGCTGGAGACGGTGGAACTACCCGGGGAGCCCCCACGGTACGAGGTGGCCGGGAAGGGACACCATCACCACTTCCACTGCCGGGACTGCGACCGGGTCTTCGAGGTGGAAGGGTGTCCCGGAAACATTCAGGCCATCACGCCGGATGGATTCAAGCTGGAACGCCACGAATTCGTGCTCTACGGCCTCTGCGATAGCTGCACTGGGAGTTGAGGGATCCCGGCATGGGGTTCCGCAAGACGACCGGGAGTGGTCCCGCCCAAGCTCCCGCTCCTGGGGTGAGCGAGACTCAGCTGACCTCGCCGTGATCCCGTATCAGGCTCTGAACCTTGAGCAGGCGAGCCTGGAAGTCATGGTCTTCGCCCCCTGAGCCACCGTCCCACCCCTGCCCACCGGCGTCCACCACATTGATATGCCCCACCTTGCGACCGGGACGGGGCTCCTTGTCGTACAGATGAAGAGAGACGCCGGGGATCCCCAGGATCCGGTCCCTGGGCGGAACATCCCCCAGCAGATTCACCATGGCGGCGCGGGCCCCGCGCACCCGGGTAGAGCCCAAGGGCAGCCCGAGGATGGCCCGAAGGTGATTCTCGAACTGGGAGGTGATGGCCCCGTCCTGCGTCCAGTGCCCGGAGTTGTGGACCCTGGGGGCCATTTCGTTGGCCAGGAGCCGTTCCCCTACCTGGAACAGCTCCACCGCCAGCACCCCCACGTAATCCAGATGCTCCAGGACGCGCCGGGCGATGTCGCGCCCCGCCTCCTGGAGGCGGTCATCCACCTGGGGCGCCGGAGCCAGCGAGCGCACCAGGATCCCGGCTTCATGGTGGTTTTCCACCAACGGATACTCCACCATCTCCCCGTCCAGCCCCCGAACCGCCAGGATGGAGAGCTCCCGGTGGAAGGGGACGAACCCCTCCAGGATGAGGGGGCGCCCCCCCAGCCGCTCCCAGGCAGGCTCCACATCGTCTGGAGTGCGGAGGACGGCCTGACCCTTGCCGTCGTACCCCATCCGGCGCGTCTTCAGGACGGCAGGGAGACCCAGATCGGCAATTGCGGCGTCCAATCCGGCCCTTGAATCCACCGGGCGGAAGGGGGCCGTCTCGATCCCCAGAGCCTGGAACGCCTCCTTCTCGGTAAGGCGGTCCTGGGCCATGGCCAGTGCCGCAGGCGCAGGGTGCACGGGAGCGGCCCGGGACAGGCGGCTGGCTGCCTCCACCGGGACATTCTCGAACTCGTACGTCACCACCGAGGCCCCGTGGACCAGACGGTCGAGACCCTGGGGGTCGTCGTAGGCCGCCTCCATCACCTCTCCCAGATGGGCCACGGGAGGGTCGGGGTTGGGCTCAAGGAAGCGGAACCGGAGGCCCAGCGGCAGCCCGGCCAGCGCCAGCATCCGTCCGAGCTGCCCTCCCCCCACTATCGCCACCAGGGGGCCACGCCCAGAATCGGGAAGGCTCATGGGAGGGGAATGCGGGGATCCGGGTCGGCCAGCACCGACCGGGTTCTGGTGTCGCGGTAGTCCCGGAGGGCCTCCCGGATGCGGGGGTGAGCCCCTCCCAGGATGGAAGCGGCCAGGAGGGCGGCATTGGTGGCGCCGGCCCGCCCGATGGCCAGCGTCCCCACGGGCACGCCTCCCGGCATCTGGACGATGGAAAGGAGGGAGTCCAGCCCGTTGAGGGCACGGCTCTGAACCGGCACTCCCAGGACAGGGAGAACAGTCCGGGCCGCCACCATCCCGGGGAGGTGAGCCGCACCGCCGGCCCCGGCGATGATGACCTGGAGCCCCCGCTGCTCCGCCTCTCCGGCGTACTGGAAGAGGAGTTCCGGGGTCCGGTGCGCCGAAACCACCCGGACCTCGTGGGGAACGCCCAGCCCCTCCAGGACCTCCACGGCATGGGCCATGGTTTCCCAGTCGGACCGGGATCCCATGATGACGCCCACCAGCGGCCCCTCACCTCCCATCGCTTCGCCTCGGTTCCCGGACCCCGCTTCGTCACTGGCCTGCAGGCCGGTCCCGCTCTGCGCATCGGTCATGAGGTCAGTCCACCGCAACGTCGGAGGCCCGCCCCGAGAAGGAAGGCCCGTGCTGCGAAAAGACCCCGAGAGTTCCGTCCGCCCTGAAGGTGAGAACCTGGTAGTCGTCTTCCTCCCCGGTGGGCATCTCCATCCCCGGCGACCCCAGGGGCATCCCGGGAACGGTGAGGCCCCGCACCGGCGGCGCCTCGGCCAGGAGCCGGCGCACGTCCTGGGCGGGAACGTGACCCTCGATCACATAGCCGTTCACCACGGCCGTGTGGCACGAAGAGATCCGCACGTCCACGCCCAGGGCCACCTTCACCTGGCCCATGTCGGCCCGGTACTCCTCTTCCACCTCGAACCCATGCTCCCGCATGTGGTCGGCCCAGAGGCCGCAGCAGCCACAGGTGGGGGAGGCGTAGGTCTTGATGTGGATGGGACCGGCGTAGTCCAGGGGAATGGCCTCCCGCGCCCCCTCGTGGACCAGATCGACCTCGGGGACCGGGCTCAGGAGAACCGCCTCCTGGGACACGGCCTGAGGCGTCTCGGCGGACGAGGAGGTGGGCTGCTGGAGGAACCAGAAGGTCCCCACGGCGAGACCCACCCCCACCACGGTGGCCACCACGTAGCTGATGAGCTTGCTGTTCATGCGATATGGGGAACGGGGAACGATAGGCGGCGTGTCCACCGGATCGGCGTGGTGCGGGACGGTGGCGTCCCCACCGGAGAGAGAGCGGAACCCATGGGCACGATCAGGAAGATACCCGGGGGTCGCCCGAAGAATCCAGGGCCCCGGGCTCCTTCAGGTCCAGTCGATCCATCCCCGGGATCAGGAAGAGGAAGGTCCCGGTGACCACCAGGACATTGGTGATGAGGAAGAAGGTGGCTTCCTCCACCGGAAGTCCCAGGGGGCGGGGCCCCAGGGTGAAGTCGTAGGAGATCATCCAGATCCCCTGGGCCATGGCCACGATATCGGCGAACCACAGGTAGAGGGTGGGAACGGCCACCGCCAACCCCATGACATGGATGAAGCGCCAGAGGCGTGGTCCCATGTAGAGCCACATGAGCCCTACCACCGGGCTCGCCCACGCCAGGATGAGCCCCATGTAGACTCCGGCGTCGAAGGTCAGAAGCCAGAACCCCAGTGCGGTGAGGACGAACCAGGGAAGCGCGGTGAGGACCCGGACGAGATTACCCCGGAGGGGGAGGGGCTCCACCCGAAGGCCGGGGATCTCCCGAAGACCCCACGCCGAGGCGCCCTTCCGCCGGGCCAGCATGTGCAGCGCGAAGAAGCCGGTGAGGAAGGGCTGCAGCAGGAAGAACATGTATTCCTCGATGGGGACGTACCCGATGGTCCCAATGACCCGGTCCGGGCCGTACCACCACACCTCCTTCCACACCAGATAGTTGTCCCACGGCGTGGTGTACACGAAGGCGATTCCCGCCACCGCCGGGATGGCCCACCACCACCGCCGACCCAGTACTGCCTCGCGACGGCCGGGCCCCAGCCGCACCAGCCCCCAGGCCAGGAGCAGGATGGGCGGGAAGATGAAGACGAAGTGAAAGGCCAGGTAGGTCACGATGCCCTCAGATCCGCCGCCGGCTCAGGTCCTTGAGCAGGACGCGAGCGGCATTTCGTCCGGAGGCGCCCATGATCCCTCCGCCGGGGTGGGTACTGGCGCCGGTGAGGTAGAGCCCCTTCAGGTGGCTCCGGTACCCGGAAAGGCCCGGGAGGGGGCGCATCGAGAACATCTGATCCATGGTCATCTCCAGGTGCATGACGTTACCCCGCGGCAGGGCCAACTCCCGCTCCAGCCAGAGGGGGTGCTGGAAGAGGCGCCCCACCACCCGGTCCCGGGTCCCGGGAGCATACCGCTCGAAGGCGTCCAGGATCCGGTCCCCCTCCCGCTCGGCGATGCGGTCCCACGCCGCCGCCCCCCCGTCGGCCAGTTCGTACGGGTAATACTGGGCCCACAGCCAGAGCACCTCGTGGCCGGGAGGCGCCAGGGTGTCGTCCACAGCGCTGAAGGTCATGGCGATGAGAGGTGGATCCTGGCTGGGCCGTCCCTGGAGCCAATCGGCGTAGGCACCGTTCAACTGGCGCCGGTCGCGACAGAGGAGTTGGAGCCCCTGCCGGGCCTCAGGACCCGGGTGCGCCGAATAGCGAACCGGGCCGTCCAGCGCCAGCCGGAGCATGACCCCGAACCCGTTCCCGGAGCGCATGGCCCGGGCCCCCGGGGCCTGGAGGTGATCGGGGAGGAGGTGGACCAGGCTCTGGGAGGCGTGGGCGCCGGAGAGGACGGCCCGGGCGGTGTAGCGCTCCCGGGGGGCGGCGGCCACATCCATGGCGGACGGGGCCTGCCACGAGGCGGCGCCGGGAAAGCGGAGGGGCCCTTCCCCCGGATCCCCCGATCCCAGGAGCGCCTTGTCCGGAACCGCCACCTCGATCCCCACCGCCCGCTCCCCCTCGGTGAGGATGCGGGTCACCGGAGTCGATGTGTGGATCTCGCCGCCGTGGGACCGGATCTTCCGGGCCAGGGCCAGCGCCAGCCCCCCCGATCCACCCC
This sequence comes from Gemmatimonadales bacterium, assembly GCA_007695195.1. Taxonomy (GTDB): domain Bacteria; phylum Gemmatimonadota; class Gemmatimonadetes; order Longimicrobiales; family Gaopeijiaceae; genus PWLA01. Next base: position 5,622 of record REEG01000110.1, read on the forward strand.
GGGGACGGGCCACCCCGCCCTCGTGGTAGAGAGGATGCCAGAGGAGGAAGGGCGCCGACAGCGCCTCGGTGGGGGGTGGGCCGGACTGGGCCGCCATCCAGACCAGGGGGGCCTTCACCTTCTCTTCGGTGAAGTACTCGTCCACCACCTCGCCGTAGGGGCGCAGGATGCGGGGGAGGGCCTCTTCCCAGCGATCCCCCATGGGGCTGTTGAAGACGAAGCGCTTCCCCAGTTCGAAGGGGCTGGGTGAGGCCAGGAAGACGTCCTTCACCGCCCGGGCGAAGGGGGTCCACTCGGCCAGGAAGCGGAGGTACGCCTCCCCCTCTCCGGGGAAACGGTCTTCCAGCGCCTCGGCGGTGCGGTGGATGTCGCGCCAGAAGAAGAGGGCATCCCCGTCCTCGAAGGGGGCGAAGAAGAGGGGGTCCAGATCGAGGTATTCCAGGCCATGATCCTCGAGCCCCAACTCCTCCACGATGGGGGTCAGCCGGATGAGGATGTGGGCGCTCCCCCCCAGATCGAACCGGTATCCAGGTACCAGTTCGGCGGTGGAAGTGGCCCCACCCACCGCAGCGCGGCGTTCGAACACCCCCACCCGGTATCCGGCTTCCGCCAGGTAGGCGGCGGAGACCAGGGCATTGTGGCCGGCGCCGATGACAATGACGTCGTAATCCCGTGAGGCGCTCATGACGGGCTTCCCTCGGTGGGCACCGGGGCCCCATTCACGTCGTGCGCGACTCCGGACCCCAGTTCCACCAGGTGGAACCGTCGTTTGCCGCGGCGGAACACCAGGAACCGCCCATCCACCGCGTCTTCGATGCGGATCGTCGCGCCGGCATCGTCGACGCGGCGATTGTTCAGGTAGATCCCTCCCTGTTCGATGCCGCGCCGGGCCTCGCCCCGCGACGACGTGACCCCGGCGTCGGCCAGGAGGGCCACGACTCCCATCCCCTCTCCCTCCAGGGCGGATCGCTCCATCCGACTCGACGGCACATCGCTGAAGATGTCGGCGATCTCCGCCGCATCCAGCTCGTCCACGGCGGCGCCGCCGAAGAGCACATCCGAGGCCGCCCGGGCCCGGGCCAGCCCCGTGGCGCCGTGGACCCGCTCAGTGATCTCCGACGCCAGCGCCTCATGGGCTTCCCGCTCCTGGGGACGATCCCGGAGGCTTTCTTCCAGCCCCTGGATCTCGCCCCGGTCCCGGAGGAGGAAGTAGCGGAGATACTTGGGCAGATCCGCGTCGTCGGTGTTGAGCCAGAACTGGTAGAAGCGGTACGGGGAGGTCCGGGCCGGATCGAGCCAGACGGCTCCGGCCTCGGTCTTTCCGAACTTGACCCCCGACGCCGTGGTGATGAGGGGGAAGACCACGCCGTGGGCCCGCTCGCCGGTGATACGCCGGATCAGGTCGGTTCCGGCGGTGATGTTGCCCCACTGATCCTGCCCTCCGAGCTGCACACCGCAGCCGTGATCCACGAAGAGGCGGTAGAAGTCGTAGGACTGGAGCAGGAGGTAGGAGAACTCGGTGTAGCTGAGCCCCGCCTCGCCCTCCTCCAGGCGACGACGCACGCTCTCCTTGCGGAGCATGACGTTCACCGGGAAGTGCTTCCCCACATCCCGGAGAAAGTCCAGGAGGGGGATCTGACCAAGCCAGTCCAGGTTGTTCAGCATCCGGGCGCGGTTGTCGCCCCCCCGGAAATCCAGGAAGGGCTCGAGCTGGGCCCGAACCGCCTCGGCGTTGGCCGCCACCTCGTCCCGGGTCAGGAGCTTGCGCTCCTGGCTCTTCCCCGACGGGTCGCCGATGAGGCCCGTCCCCCCGCCCACCAGGGCAATGGGCCGATGCCCCGCCCGCTGCAGATGGACCAGCCCCTGGACCGGCAACAGGTGCCCCACATGAAGGGAAGAGGCCGTGGGATCGAAGCCCACATAGGCCGTCTGGATGCCCTCGGCGAAGGCGGCCTCGGCAGCGTCGGTGGCGTCGGCCAGCATGCCGCGCCAGCGGAGTTCATCGAAGAAGGTCATGGTCGGTGGAAGAGAGTGGGATGGATCCACGGATGGGGGTCCGGGCGGCGGCGCATATCCCGCCCGGAGCCGGCGAGCTTCAACCTACCACCCGGGTCGAAGCAGGGGGAGGTGGCCCATGCGATCCTTCAGCCTTCCCTCGGGCCGCCGTCCTTCCCATGTTCATCGGGGTTACCGGGGACGTGGCGCCCATGGGCTCGGCCGAGCTTGAACCGAAGCCACAGGGGTTGGTCGGCGTCCCCGGGAAACACTACCCCTTCCCTGCGGGAGGTTCGATATGGATCCGGTTGTGGTGATCGGGGCCGGCGTTTCCGGCCTCGCGGCGGCGTGGAGTCTGCACAAGCATGGGATTCCGGTGCGCGTGGTGGAGGCCGACGACCAGGTGGGCGGGGTGGTTCGTTCCACCCGACTGGATGACGGAACTGTCCTGGATCTGGGGCCCCAGACCCTCTCCACCAAGGACCCGGACCTCCAGGAAACGCTCCGGCAGGTGGGACTCGGTTCCCGTACTCTCTCGGCGGATCCCGCCAGCGGTCGCCGGTTCGTGGTCCACGAGGGGAAGGTGGTGGAGCTTCCGTCCGGGCCGCTCTCCCTGGCTCGCACATCCCTCCTCTCCACCGGAGCCAAGTTCCGCCTCCTGGGCGAACCCTTCCGTAAGGGTGGGGGGCCGGTAACGGAGGGGGCCTCCGAGCCTGACGAGGAGTCCATCGCCGATTTCGTTCGGCGTCGGCTGGGGCCGGAGGTCCTGGACCATATGGTGGATCCCTTCGTCTCGGGGGTCTTTGCCGGAGATCCGGAGCAGATCTCGGTGGCGGCGGCGCTCCCCGAGCTCCACGCCCTGGAGCAGGAGTACGGAAGCATCGTCCGGGGTGGGGTCAAGCGGATGCAGGCGGCCCGGAAGGAGCAGAAGGAGCGGGAGGCCGCCGGCGGGACTCCGGAAGAGCGGCCACGGAACCGGATCCTTTCCTTCGACGAGGGGCTGCAGAGCTGGCCCAGGGCCGTGGCCGACGCGCTGGATGAGCCGGTACTGGTGTCGACCCGTGTGGTGGGCCTGGCTCGGGCCGAGGGCGATGCCGGGGGCTGGGATGTCCGGATCGCCCGGGAAGATGGAGGAAGCGAGGAGGTACTGCACGCCGGGGCAGTGATCCTGGCCGTACCGGCGGAAGTGGCCGCCCGACTCCTGGCCGGCCTCGACGCCGGAGTCGCTCAGGCCCTGTCCGAGATCCCCTACGCCCCGGTGAGTGTGGTCCACGTGGTTCACCCCATGGACCGGGTCGACCACCCGCTGGACGGATTCGGGGTCCTGGCTCCCTCAGGAGAGGACCGTGGCATCCTGGGCTCGCTCTGGCCCAACGCCGTCTTTCCCGGACGCAATCCCAAGGAGCAGGCGGTCATCGCCAACTTCGTGGGGGGCGCCCGCACTCCCGAGCGAGCCATGGCCGAGAAGGACGAGATCCTGGACATGGTGCGGCGGGAGCTGGGCGACCTCCTTGGACTGCGGGGAGACCCGGCCCACCAGCGAGTGACCCGGTGGCCCCGGGCCATCCCCCAGTACACCCGCGGTCACCTGGACCGGATCCGGGAGGTGGCCCGATTCGAAGAGGCCACCCCCGGAGTCCGGTTGGTTGGAAGCTGGCGCGACGCCGTGAGCCTGGGCGGATGCTGGGCAACCGGCGCCCGGGTGGGCACGGAAGTGGCCCGAACCCGGGGCTGAGCCGCCCTACCCTTATCCGCCGCTGACCACGAATTCGATGGGGGCGGACTCGGTCACCGCCGCGCCCGAATCGCCGTCCCACGCCTGCATGATGAGCTCCACGCTCCCCTCGGCCTCGGGGTAGATGTGGATGTGATCGCAGTGGAAGATGGGCACCAGATCGCCGTTGGTCCGCTCGGCGTAGAGGGAAGCGCCGAACTGCCCGTCCGGATGCGGCTGGTTCGGCCACGGCGTCACTGTGGTGGCCGGATCCACCGGCCGGAAGCGGCCGGAGAGAGGGGTACAGCGCCGGTCCCGGGGCCCATCGGCCTGACGTTCGGCCGTGCCGAAGTCCACCTGCCGCCCGGCGGCGTCGAAGTAACGCAGCGTCAGCGAGGCGTTGGCGCCGAAGGCGGTGAGGGGCTGTAGGCCCTGCCCTTCCACATCCCGGGGGGCTTCGATACGCTCAATGGCGGCACCGCTAATGTCTCTCCACCCCTGGCTCTCGGTCCAGTAGCCCAGGAGCGCCGAGGCGTCACCCCGGGTCTGGAGTTCGAAGCGAGGCTCCCCTTCCTCCACCACCACGGTGATGGGGTCGGTGTCCATATCGCTGTGATCCACATGCCAGAGGCGGAACTGGACCTGCACCGAGCCCGCCTGCTCCGGATAGAAGTGGATGTGGTCACAGTGGAAGATCCCCACCAGCTGCCCGGTGGCGCGGCGGGCGAACTGGAATGGCCCCCCATTGGTCTCATCGGGGTGCTGGATATTGGGCCACGCCAGGACCTCGCTAGAGGTGTCGGTAAGGCGGTATCGGGCGTTGAACGCGGTGCACTGACGGGACCGGGTCACGTCGTCCCGACTCACCGTGCCCATGTCGATGACTTCTCCGTCCCGACCGAAGAAGCGCACCGTGAGGGAGGCGTTGGCGCCGCCGGCCCGGAGCGGCTGGAGGCCATTCTGCCCCTCTCGGTCGATGGAGTTGGGCAACTCCGTGATGGCGTTTCCGTCGGCGTCCTGCCAGCCCACTCCGTCGATCCAGACGGCCAGGAGAGCCGAGGCCGGACCCCGGGTCAGAAGCTCCACCCGCTCGGAGTCGGCGTGGTCGTTGTCGTCGGGGGCGAGGGGGTCGGACGACGAGTCGCAGGCCGCCACGGCCAGCGTCAGGAGCGGGAGGAAGAGCCACGCCCGGTTCGGGCGGGCGTGGGAACGTGAGGTGTGCATCATGGTCTCCAGGTGTTGGGGTTGAGGTTCCGGGTAGTGGGTCGCTTTCGTGGGCGAGCCCTTCCCGGAGCGCGGGGTCAGAAGTGCAATCGATAGGAAAGGGAGAGGTTGCGCCCAGGCTGTGGCGCCACCTCCTTCACCCGGGACAGATGGTCCCGGTAGGAGCGATCTGCCAGGTTGCGGGCCTGTAGCGTCACGGTGTGGGTCCGGCCACCGAGGGCGGTCCTCCACCCGAGGCCGGCGTTCAGGAGTCCGTAGCCGGAGGTGGGCTGCTGGGGGTTCTCGGTCAGGTCGCCGATGGTGACGGGCCGGGGAACGCGATTCTGGGCCGCGGCGAAGGTTCCACCCAACGACGCGAAGAACGGCTCCCCTTCCCAGCGGATCTCGGCTCGCCCGTTCAGGGGAGGGATGAAGGGCAGGGGGTCACCCTCCATACGACGTTCAGCCCGGGTATAACTCGCCGTGACATCCACCACCACCCGGGGGAAGGCTTCCCACTGCACCCTCCCTTCGGCCCCGAAAAAGACGGCGTCGTCGCCGCGAGCTTCGAAGACGGGGGTATCGCGGTCCGGGGTGCCCTCCCGACTCACAAGCACCGTCTCACCGGTCTGCAGGTAGTAGATGTAGCCGTCCACACGGTTGTGGAACGCCGAGATCTCCATGTTGAGGTCCGGGCGACGGGCCCGCAGGAAGAGGTCGACCCCGGTTCCCCGCTCTGCCTCCAGATCGGGGCTTCCGATGTCGAAGGAGAAGTCGGCCAGATGCGGGCCGTCGGAGTAGAGTTCTTGGATTGCCGGAGGTCTGTGCGAGCGGGCCAGATTCACGCCCAGGGTCCAGTCGGACCGAAGCTCCCATAGGACGGCGAGGGAACCGGAGAGGGTGTTGAAGTCCCGTGGCGTCACCGGCTTCGTGATGCGTCGCTGCTGGGTCCTGACCCGGAGCGAGTCGGTTCGGAACGGGGTTATGTCGCGCCGGTCCCACCGGGCACCCGCCTGGAGGCGGAAAGCGTCGACCTGAAAGTCTTCAAAGGCATACAGAGCCACGGCCCACTCCTTGGCGGAGCGACTCCCGGGCGAAACACCTCCCGTCAGGAGTTCCCGATCCTCAAGGTGGATGCCGTAGGCGCCTTCGGCCCTGAGCGTCGGACCTTCATGGTCGTGGAGGGCGTGATCGTGGCGAACGATGAGACCGGCCTGCCGAGTGGTCTGGTCGAAGCGGGCGCCCATGACCCGCTGCCCTCCGATGAGGCCCTCGATCTCGTCGTGGAGGTAGCTGGTGAGACCAGCGTCCACTTCGGCGCTGTCGAAGAAACCCCAGAATGGCTCCAGGTAGGCGGCCCGAAACCGGAGCGATTGACGGAGCGCTTCGATGTCCACTCCACCGGGATGGCCCCCGGGGATGAGGACACCGTCGAATTCCCCGGGAACGCCGTATGTGCTGTCGTACACGCGTCCACTCACCCCTACGAACCCCCAATCCCGGATCCAGCTTGCCCCGGCGGAGGCGCTCAGCGCCGTCACATCGGTCTGCTCCAGAGGGCCCTCGGGCGTGCGGGTATCGCCGGCTCTCCGGGCCGTGCCCTCGAGCCTCAGGGCGAACGGCCCCACCGGCGCCGCCACCACGCCCCCGAGGCCCACGCCGTCCCGGACCGACTCAAGGTGCGTTCCAGCCATCCCTTCCAGCGTGGCCGGCCGGGTGCGGGGGATCTCGTTGCGGATGACATTCACGACGCCGCCCAGGGCGTTGGCGCCGTATAGGAGCCCCGCTGGTCCCCGAACCACCTCGATGCGGCTGGCGGAGAGAGGCTCCACCATAACGCCGTGATCGGAGGCAGTGGCGTAGAGGTCGCCGGTGCGCTGACCGTCTTCCAGCACCAGTACCCGGTCACCACCCATCCCCCGGATGGAAGGCCGGGCAGCGGCGGGACCGTTGAATTCAGCCGAAAAGCCGGGTACGGCCTCCAGGGTGGCCGGTACGCTGGACGCGAGATTTCGCTGGAGCTCGATCCCGGAGAGCGTGGTGGTGGGGCGGTACACCTCGCCAGGCCCGCGCTCTCGCCCCGTTCCCGTGACCACAACCCCACTCAGGTGGATGGGGGAAGGGACAAGCGCCACCTCCAACTCCGCCGTCTCACCCTCCCGGATCTCCACCTCCCGGTAGGCCTCCATATAGCCGAAGCGCTCCACGACCAGCGAATGGGTACGGACCCTGAGATCGTTGAGCCGAACCACGCCGTCCTGGTCCGAGATGCCCCCCCGGTCCTGTCCCTGGAGGCGCACCGTGCTCCCCACCAGCGGCTCGCTCGAGTCCGCGTCCAGCACCCGAACCACCAGATGGCCCAGCTCATCCTGCTCCCGCTCATGCTGCCCCTGTCCCTGTCCCTGCGTCCGTGCCCGGTCCTGTGCTTGCGCCTGTCCCCCGGCCTGTCCCTGCCCCCGCCCCTCCTCCCGTCCATCGACCGTCGCCTGTCCCTCTCCGGATCCGTCCAGGGCGAGGAACTCCACCGCAGACCCTTCGGACGGCTGAGCCGAAGCGGTGGGGGTCATTCCTATACACAGGACGGAGAGCCAGAAGGCCATGATGCCATGCCGGCCGAGGGAAGAATACATGA
>REEG01000135.1 GCA_007695195.1 Gemmatimonadales bacterium
GTTCATCCTCGGAAAGCTCGGTCATCTCGGGCTCCGCGCGTTCAGGGAGATCCCCGGCCTCCGGGGCTTCCTCCGCGCATCCGGCGACGACGAACGCCAGCGCCAGAGCGGGAAGGAAAGGTCTGATGGACCGCTGCATGGACTCCTCCGGCTAGATTGATGTGACGGCATCCGGACGATACGGATGAAGCGAGGGCAGGTCAAACCCCGGAGTGCCCATTGCTCATTGGATTTCTGGTCGTGGCCCACCTCCTGGGCGCCGCATTCGCCGGGGCTGCCCTCATGGAGGTCCGAACACCTCAGGGAACGCTGGCGTGGGTGCTGGCCCTCCTGGTCGTTCCGTACCTGGCCGTTCCGGCCTACTGGATTCTCGGACCCTCCCGCTTCGAGGGGTACGTTTCGGCTCGACGTGGGGGAGATCACCGTCTGAGAGCCGCCGTGGGTGAGGTGGAGGCCGACGCCCGTCGCTTCCGCGTGGAGATCCCGGAAACCCGGGGAGGCATTCGTGCCATCGAACAGTTGGCCAGAATGCCGGTTCTCCGGGGAAACCGAACCCGGCTGCTGGTGGACGGCGAGGAATCCTTCCAGAGTCTCTTCGCCGGACTCGAACGGGCTCAGGACTACGCTCTCGTTCAATTCTATACCATCCGGGACGACAAGGTGGGGCGTCGACTCCGGGATCTACTGCTGGCCCGGGCCCGGGACGGCGTGCGAGTGTACGTCCTCTTCGACCGGGTCGGCAGCCGCTCCCTCCCCCGACGGTATATCCGTGAGCTTCGCCGAGGAGGGGTTTCCATCTCGGCCTTCCTCTCATCCAGAGCCTGGATCCGGCAACGCTTCCGGCCCCGACTTCAGGTAAACTTCCGGAACCACCGGAAGATCATGGTGGTGGATGGGCACGAGGGGTGGCTGGGCGGGCTGAATGCCTCGGAGGCCTACCTGGGTCGTGACCCCCGGATCGGGACCTGGCGAGACACGCACCTGCACCTGGAGGGCCCGTCGGTGACCGGCCTCCAACTCTCCTTCCTCGAGGACTGGCACTGGTCCACGGGAGACGTCCCGGAACTGAACTGGACGCCCCGGCCGAGCGAGTCCGCCGGCCAGGGAGATGAGGGGGACGAAGCCGTCCTGGTTCTGCCATCTGGACCGGCCGACCCGCTGGAGACCGCGAACCTCATGATCCAGCACGCCATCCACGGCGCCAGGGAGCGGTTCTGGCTGGCCACGCCCTACTTCGTACCGGACGAAGGAATCCTGTCGGCGCTGGAGCTGGCGGTCCTCCGGGGCGTGGAGGTCAGGATCCTGGTTCCCGAGACCGCCGACGTCCCCCTGGTCCACCTGGCCAAGCTGGCGGTTCTTCCCCGACTCCTCCGCACCGGAGTCCAGATCCACCGGTACACCGCCGGTTTCATGCACTCCAAGGCCTTCCTGGTAGACGACCGGGCCGCGGCGGTGGGAACGGTCAACCTGGACAACCGGTCGCTGCGGCTCAACTTCGAGGTGACCGCCATCCTCCTTGACCCTGGGGCGATCCGCCGGGTGGAACGGATGCTCGAAGATGATCTATCCCGGGCCGAACCCCTCACCGTGGATGAGCTGAACGCCCGCCCCGCCTGGGAGCGTGCCGCAAGCCGCGCCGCCTACCTTCTGGCCCCCATCCTCTGAGACATCCGCACCCGACCCCATGGAATCCGCCGTCCTCCCCCTCCTGACGCTCCAGTTCTTCGTGGCCGCGCTCCTCTGGCTGGGAGCCCTTCCCCTTCCCGAAGCGCGCCTGTCACGAGGGCCCGCGCTCGTTCAGGGTGATCTGACCCGGCTTGTCCTCCCGGTGGTACTCATCGTGTGCGGACTCCTCTTCTTCTCGAGCCCCCTGGCAGCGGTGTGGCGACCGCTCATTCACGGCGGTGGCGGATGGGGCGGATTCGAGCCGGCACTGGGTATCCGGGTCTTCACCGCACTGAATGTGACGGTCACGGCGGTGGCAGTCGCAGCCACAGGCGGCACCCGCCGCTCCCCGTTCACGCCCCTGCTGGTCCTCCTACCGGGCCTCCTCTGGGGCGTGGGCCTCCCGCGAAGCGAGTTGCTGGCCGGCGTGGTGCTGACGGTGGTGGCCACCGGGGTGGCCTCCGTGCCCGGTGGACTCCCGGCGGACCCGTCCCCCTGGGAGCCCTCCAAAGAGTCCGCGACTCCCCCGTTCCGTCTTCGCCTCAGCCGGGGCATCGTCCTGGCCGGAGCTCTGGGATTGGTGGCGCTGTCCTTCTGGTTCGGAGCGGCGGAGGGGACTGCCCACGTCACCGGGCTCTGACCGGGGGGCTCCACCGGCGGAGCCGGTTCGCGTTGGTCACCACCGTCACGGAGCTGAACGCCATGGCGGCTCCGGCAATCATGGGGTTCAGGAGGATTCCCACCACGGGATAGAGCACACCCGCCGCTATCGGGATCGCCGCCGTGTTGTAGACGAAGGCGCCGAAGAGGTTCTGCTTCATATTCCGGACGGCGGCGCGGGAGAGCTCCACCGCGTCGGCGACCCCGTGGAGCGATCCACCCATGAGGGTGATGTCCGACGACTCCATGGCAACGTCGGTTCCACTGCCGATGGCGATGCCCACATGGGCCCGGGCCAGAGCCGGGGCGTCGTTGATTCCATCGCCCACCATGGCCACGCGCCCTCCCTCGGACTGGATCCGAGCCACCACCTCGTCCTTCCCATCGGGAAGAACGCCGGCGTGGACCTCCCGGATTCCCACGCGCTCGGCCACGGCCCGCGCCGTTCGCTCGTTGTCTCCCGTGAGCATGACCACCCGGAGCCCCAACCGCTCCAGGCGGGCCACGGCGGCGGCCGAATCCTCCTTCTCCTGATCCGCCAGCGCCAACAGACCTTCCGCCCGCCCGTCCACCGCCACCATGGCCGGCGTCTTCCCCTCTCCCGACAGCCGGTCCCATCCCGCTCGAAGGGGTTCCGCATCCACGCCCTCATCGGAAAGGAGGGTTGGCGTGCCCACGAGGATTCGCCGTCCTTCGACCTCAGCCACCACTCCCTTTCCACCCCGGGTCTCGAAGGCCGAAGCCTCTTCCAACTCCAGCCCCTGGTTGCGAGCGGCCTGCACAACGGCCTGGCCGAGAGGGTGCTCCGAACCCACCTCCGCCGCCCCGGCCAGTTGCAGGATCCGGTCCGACGACTTCCCCTCCCGGTCGATGGCATCGGTGAGGACAGGTTTACCCCGTGTAACCGTCCCCGTCTTGTCCAGGATCACCGTATCCAGACGACGCGCCTGCTGCAGGGCCTCCCCGTTGCGAATGAGGATCCCCGCCTCGGCGGCCTTCCCCACCGAGATCATCACCGAGATGGGTGTGGCGAGACCGAGGGCGCAGGGGCACGCGATGACCAGGACCGATACGGCCACCACCACGGCATAGTTCAGGGCAGGCTCCGGACCGACCCAGAGCCAGACGCCGAAGGCGATCACCGCAATGGTGACGGCCACGGGAACGAATACGCCGGACACCTTGTCCACCAACCGCTGGATGGGAGGCTTGGACCCCTGGGCCTCCCGCACCAGTTGGACAATCCGGGAGAGGACCGTTTCAGAGCCCACCCGGGTCGCCCGCATGCGGAAGCTCCCGGAACGGTTGATGGTGCCGCCTACCACCTCGTCCCCGGTGGTCTTCTCCACCGGGATGCTCTCTCCGGTGACCATGGCCTCGTCCACGGCGCTGGCGCCGCTCTCCAGGACGCCGTCCACGGGGATTCGCTCACCGGGTCGGACCACCAGGAGGTCATCCACTCGAACCTGGTCGGCGGGGATCTCCACCTCGGATCCGTCCCTCAGGACCCGGGCCATTTCCGGCCGGAGATCCATGAGCGACCGCAGGGCCCGGGAGGTGGACCCTCGGGCCCGGGCCTCCAGCGCCTGCCCCAGGACCACCAGGGTGATGATGACGGCGGCGGCCTCGAAGAAGGGGTGGGCGGTCCCTTCCGGAAAGAGTCCGGGCGCGGCCACCGCCATGACCGAGTAGAGGAAGGCCGATCCCGTCCCCAGCGCCACCAGGGTGTCCATGTTGGAACGCCCGTGCTTGAGCGCCGCCCAGGCCCCGGTGAAGAACTGGCCGCCCACCCACACCATGATGGGGAGGGTCAGGACCCCGGTCAGCGCCCAGAGCAGCCGCATGGTGCCGTGGTCCACCCCATCCAGGAAGGGCACCCACTCGTGATGACCCAGCAGGAGGATGGGAACCGAGAGCACGGCACCCACCTTGAACTTCCGGAAGAGCTTCCTTGCCTCCTCGTCCCGCTCGGCGTCGCGAGCCTCGTCCTGCTCGGCCGCGGTGTCATCGGCCATGACCCGTCCCGAGTACCCCACCCCCTCCAGCGCTTCCACCAGCGCCTCCGGTGTCACACCACCCGGTACGAACCGGACGGTGGCCTGCTCCGAGGGAAGGGACACCGAGACGTCGCGGACACCCTCCACCCGGGCCAGCGCCCGCTCCGCCGAGGCCACGCACGCCCCGCAGTGCATTCCTTCCACGGCGAGGGTGAGTCGTTGGACGTCTTCTGCCTCCCGGGGTTCCGCAGATTCCGGCGAGGCGGTGCCATTCCGCGACGCCGATATGGACGACCGCTCGTCAGCGGAAACCTTCGGTGAAGCTGTGCGAGATTCCATGGGGACTCGGTGAAAATTCAAGGGTCAAGGGGGCGCTCCTGCGCCCGGTTGTCGACCAGGAAGGTCTCGAAGCCCTGATCCTCCAGCGTTCGGGCCAGCTCCCGGGCCTCATCCGGCGTGGAGAAGACGCCCAATCGCACCCGGATGAAGTCGGTCCCCTCCACCCGCACCAGGCGAGGCTCCCACCCTGCGGCACGGAGGCGCTCCAGAAGGTTCGCCGCGTCGTCCGGTGTGCGATAGGCCGCGAGCTGAACCGCCCAATCTCCGGCCTCCGGCCCCAGGTACACCTCGGCACTCTCGGTCATCGGCGCCTCGGCCTCCAGGGTGTCGGAGGGGGCGGGTTCGGGCTGGGGTTCCGGGTCCGGTTCGGGTTCGGGCTCGGGCTCGGGCTCGGGTTCGGGTTCAGGCTCGGGTTCAGGCTCGGGTTCGGGTTCGGGCCTCGCCTCAGGCCCAGGCTCGGACTCCTGCCGGGCCGCCAACTCCTCCTGAAGGCCACGGGCCTCGACCCGGAGGGGACTCGCCGGATAGTCCCGGAGAAGGATCTCCAGGTATCGGTCGGCCCCGGCCACGTCCCCGGCCAACTCGGCGCTCCGGGCCAGGCGGAGGAGGGACTCCTCGGCCATCTCCGATCCGGGAAACTCCACCACCAACCGGCGATACTCCATCTCCGCCAGGGAGGGATCCACCGTCAGGAGCGCCCTCAGCCAGAGTCCCCGGGCCAGGAGCGTCCGGGGCGGGCTGCCGTCGTGTGCGTCCCACCAGGTCTCCAGGGTTGTGCGCGCCTGCCCGTAGCGCCCCCCGTCCAGAAGCTGCTCGACTCGGTCCAGCGCATCCTGGGCGGCCACCTCCCCCGCTCCGGCCCCGCCCCATGGCACCGCTATCCCCGGTCCAGCCAGGAGGAGTATCAGGGCCGCCATCGCCCCGAATCCGAGGCTTCGCCCCGGCGTCCGCGGTCCCGGTTCCAGGCCGCGACGACGACGAGAGGAGGGAGAGGAGCGCCCTCGTTCCATCACGCCACCTCCTCCGCCCGGCACATACGTGCCAGGAGCCAACTCTCCAGATGGTGCAGGTCCGCCAGCGGACTGGACTTGAGAAGTCGATCCACCTCCAGGAGCCCTTCCACCGCCTCTTCCACCTCTGCGGGAGTCCACCCCCGGGCCTGCGCCGCCGAGGAACGCGCGAGCCAGCGCTGGCGCGCCGGAAGAGCCGACTCCAGCGCCCGCTGCCCTCCGTGCACGGCCACACCGAGCCGGAGCATGTGGGTCGCCAGCCCGATGGTGAGCCCCACCCCGGATTCCCCGTGGTGCATGAGGGTGTGCAGGCCCTCCAGCGCCTCCGGGAACCGACGCTTCCCCACAAGGTCGAACCAGCCCCAGCGATCCTGCCTGGGAACCCGCGTCCCGGCCGCCTCCACGTGCGCCATGGTGATGGACTCGCCCTCCGCCGCCACCGCGTCCAGCTTCGCCACCTCCTGGGCCAGGATGGCCAGATCGCTCCCCACCCCGGCCGCCATGGCCCGGGCGGCCTCCGCCTCCAGGGTTCGGCCGTGGCGCTCCAGGGCCCACTCCATGAGCCACCCGGGAAGATCATCCCGACCCACGGCCCGGAATTCCAGGGAACGGGCCATCTTGGCCAGGTCCCGGTAGAAACGGGCCGACGAGCGAGCGGGGACGGTGCAGACCAGGATCAGTGCGAGTCCCGGCGGGGGGGTGCGAACGGCGTCCAGAAGGAGATCCCGCATCCGCGAAGAGCCGGCCAGACTCTCCGTCTCCCGGATCTCGATCACCCGCCACTCCGCCATCATGGGAGGGGTTCCCAGGCGGGACGCCAGCGTCTCGGCATCCAACTCCGAGCCGTGCAGACGGTCCAGATTGAAGTCCCGGGTGGACTCGTCCAGATGAGCCGCCACCAGCGCAGCCGCAGCCTCACCCTTCCGGAATTCGTCCTCGCCGTGGAGATAGAAGACGCCCCCGGGGTCGGAACCGAGGGCGCGACGGAGGTCCTTGGGGATCACAGTCGCCTACCGTGTGGGGGGGACGGAGGCGGAGCGGGGCCGGATCAGTGCAGCCCCGCCCTCACCAGGGCGGGATTCCGATATCGATGATAGAGGGGAGAGTGCTCGTAGAGAAGGACGTTGGAGCCGGACCAGAGATCTGCATCCACCATCAGCGAGGGAACCGCCGCTCCCCCGCGCCCCATAGGGGTCGCGAGGGGGTCCGAGCCCAGCACATAGGGAAGGTCCTCCGCCGCCGCACCGGGCCCGTTGACCACCAGCACCGGCAACTCAACCGACGGAGTCTGCTGCCAGAGATTGGGGGTCCAGACCGCGACCACCACCAGGACCGCCGCGGCCACCAGGGCCATTGTCCCACCACCGCTGGCCGCCTGGGGCCGGAAGCGACGGATTCGCTCCCTTTCCTCCATGGTATAGACGGAGTGGAGCACCCGTTCCCGGAAGTCCTGCCGGACCCGGAGCTCGGGTACATCATGGAGGATATCCACGCCACGACGTACCACGGCGTCGTACTTGCGGCACGATTCGCACCCATGCAGGTGCGCACGAAGCCGCTCCCGGTCCCGATCCGGAACCGCGTCATCCTGAAGATCGGAATAGCGCGTTAGGAAGTCATCGCATGTCATGGACCGGCACACCTCAGTCGGGAATCGAACGATGGGGGAAGTCCGGATGAGGGCGCCGACGCGCCCCGGGACAACCCCGGTCCCGACTGTCATACTGGTGATGGCGGCGGCGGGTTCCTGCCCGCCCGAATCCCCTGGAGCGGAACCCACCCGTGCACCGGATCCCCCTACCAAACGAAACACCCCCACCGGATATCTCCGGTGGGGGTGAGGGCGGACGGCACCATCAAGGGGGAATGGGCCGAGCCGCCGCTGTGGACCTGCTCAGTCCACCATAGGGGCCACGATGCGGGCAAAGTTGTTCCGAGCCCGGTTCAGTCGGCTCTTCACCGTCCCCAGGTTGGTGTCGGTAATCTCGGCAATTTCTTCGTAGGTCTTCCCCTCAAGTTCCCGGAGCACGAAGACCAACCGGTGATGCTCCGGCAACTCCTTCACCGCCTTCTCCACCACATCCTTGACGTGGCGCTTCCGGAAGAGATCGTCGGGCTTCAGCTTCTCGTCTTCCCACTCCAGCGGCCGGTGGTCCGCGTCCCAGTTCTTCTTGATGGTCTGGAAGAGCACCAGCGGATTCCGGGACCGGTTCCGGAGTTCATTCTTCGCCAGATTCGAGGCGATGGTGTAGATCCATGTGGAGAACTTCTTGGACTGGTCGAACCGATGGAGGTGTCGGTAGACCCGGACGAAGGTCTCCTGAACCAGATCCTGGGCCCGCTCCCGGTCCCCAACGGTCCGGTAGACGAAGTTCAGGAGGCGGTTGTCATAGCGGTCCACCAGTTCACCGAAGGCTCGCTCCTGTCCGTCCAGGAAGCACTGCACCACCTGGCTGTCGGTGAGTGAACCCAATTCTTCCCGGCTGATCCGGGTCGGTGTGGCCCGATGCCCCTGGGTCTGCGTGTCGATCGCGTTGACTGCCATGGAATTCCCCCTTGGAGTTCCCTTCCCGGGAGGCCTGCCCTCCCGCCGGCGTGGAGACCGATCCCGGTCCCCTGCCCTTGTAGGTTGCAGGAAGTGTTCCAGAACCAAAACCGCCTATTCGGCAGGGATTTCGCCCCATGGCCCCAGGGGGGTGTCACCTCAAGGGGACGGTTGTCCTTCATCCCAGGGGACAGAGGGACGCGGTGGCGCCGGACGGTGGTCTTCCCAGGCCCGGGGCAGGAAGGCATGGGCGAAGAGGAGAGTCGACACTGTCTTGGCATCGGTCACCGCTCCCCGATAGACCGCTTCCACGGCCCGGGAGAGGGGGAGGCACCCCACCTCCAGGAATTCGTCCTCGTCCCGATCCACCGCCCCCGCCTCCAGGCCGGAGGCCGCGAAGAGGTGGATCACCTCGTCGGTGAATCCCGGGGTGGTGAAGATGGCGGTGAGGTAGCGCAGCTCCCGCGCCCGGTACCCGGTCTCCTCGGCCAGCTCCCTGCGGGCGCACACCTCCCACGATTCGTCGTCGCTGTCGGGGATGCCCGCCGGCACCTCGTACAGAAAGCCCCCGGCGGCGTAGCGGTACTGGCGGAGCAGGACGATGCGCGGGTCCGGATGGGGGAGCGGATCCAGGAGGGGAAGGACCGCCGACGCCCCCCGATGACGGATGAGCTCAAGCTCTCCGGTACTCCCGTCGGGAAAACGCACCCGGTCGATGCCGAGACGGACCACCCGTCCATGGTGGACCGGGACCCGGGAGAGGCGCCCCGGCTCCCCCGATTCCGCCGGGCCAGGTCCCGCCAGGCGGAATTCCCGGTTCAACTCCGTCCACTCCTCCGGACCCGGCTGCCCACTCATGGGGACGTCTCCTGGACGGCGGCCATCCCACCGACGGGGTCCGTGTCTTCGGTCTGGACCTGCACGTCCCCGAGGCCCAACCCCTCCAGCGGACCCTGGAGATGGTCGGCGTCGCCCACCACCACGATGGCCGCTCCCTCCGGGTCCAGGATTCCAGCCAGCACCTCATGGATGGACCCGGGCGTCACGGCCCGGATGCGCTCGCGGTAGCCGTGATGATAGTCCAGGGGAAGCCCGAAGATATGGAGCTCCGCCAGGCGGGCCGCGATCTGGGGCGCCGTCTCCATCCGCAGGGGGAAGACCCCGGCCAGGTAGTCCCGAGCCTGGCGCACCTCGCTCTCCTCGGGCCCGTGCGCCACGAAGCGCCGGAACTCGAAGAGCGCCTCCTGCAGGGCGGCAACCGTGACTTCGGTCTGGACGGCGGTACCGATGGAGAAGAGTCCGCCGCTGCGACGACGGGCGAACCCGGACCGGACCCCGTAGGTGAATCCGTGCTTCTCCCGGAGGTTCAGATTCAGCCGGCTGGTGAACGATCCACCCAGGACGGCGTTCCCCACATCCAACTCCGCCTCCCCCTCCAGGCTCCGGGACGGCCCCACCTGACCGATGCGGATCTCCGACTGGACGGCCCCGGGTCGGTGGACCAGCACAACCGGCCGGGCGTCGGGCTTGGGAGCCTCCGAAGGAGACTCGGAGGCCACCACCGAGCCCACCCATCCGGACAGATGCCGGTCCACCGCCCCATGGACCTGAGCCTCCGCCAGATCTCCCACCATGATGAACGCACCCCGATCCGGACGGTACCGCCGCTCGGCGAAGGCCAACACCTCTTCGCGCTCGATGGCCGCCACGCTCTCCACCTCGCCGGACAGCCCCCGGTGGTAGGGGTGGTCCTGGGGAAAGAGGGTCCGGTTCAACTCGTCGGACGCCAACTGGCCCGGATCCATGCGGCGCTGCCGGATGGCCGCCAGCCGCTGCCGTCGAACCCGCTCCACCTCGGGCTCCGGGAAGACGGCCGTCCTCAGCACCTCCGACACCACCTCCAGGGTCGCATCGAGCCGGTCGGCGAGGGTGGTGAACGACAGGGTGGTGGCGTCCCATCCCGTGGACACCCGGAGGCTCACCCCCAGACGCTCCAACGCCTCGGCCAACTGGAATGCGTCCCGCGACTCGGTTCCGCCGGTGAGGATGTCTCCCGCCAGCACGGCGATCCCGCCCCGATCCCCGGGAGCGGTGGACTCGCCGGCGTCCAGCACGATACACCCGCTGGCCAACGGGATCTCGGGGCGGGTCAACGACAGCACCCGCACCCCGCCCCCGGCGGTCCCGGACGACACCGGAGGAAGGTGGAAGGGCCGGATGGGCCCCGGTTCCGGGGGACTGGCGTGGCGACGAAGGGAATCGACCGGCGTCATCGGGCCTCCTCGTGGGGTAGGTAGGTCAGGACCGCCCGGTTGTCGGCGCCCAGACATCTCTCGGCAAAGTCCCGGACCCGCTCCGGAGTCACGGCCCGAAGCCGCTCCATCTCCGAATTCAGGCGCCCGGCATCTCCCAGGAGCTGCTCGTACATGCTGAACAGGTCGGCACGGGTGGCCAGTTGGGCCACCTGACGGAGGAACCGGGTCTCGGCCAGCGCCAGGGCACGCTCCACCTCGGCATCCGTTACATCGGCGAGCCCCTCCAGCTCCGCCGTGAGGGCCTCCTCCAGCTCCGCCGGATCCGACTCCGGATACCCGGTGATCCACGAGATCATGAAGCTCCGCCCCGTGGCCAGGGGGAAGGCGTAGGACACCACATCCTTGGCCACCCCTCGATCCCGCACCAGCCGGCCGTAGAGGCGCGATGCTCGCCCGTCGGAAAGCACCGAAGTGGCCAAATCCGCGGCGTAGAAGTCGTCGGTGGTGATGGGCGGCACCCGCGAGGCCAGATAGACGCGAGGGAGGGGAACCCGCGCCCGCACCGTCTCCCGCACCGTCTCACCGATGCGCTCCCCGGGGTCCAGGCGCCCGGGCACAGGGGGTACCTCCTCACCGCGGGGAATCTCCCCGAAGAATTCCCGGACCCGCTCCAGGGCCCGCACGGGCTCCAGATCGCCGGTGAGCGTCAAGACGGCGTTGTTGGGGGCGTAGTAGAGCCGGAAGAACTCGGCCACGTCATCCAGATCCGCCGCTGCGATATCCTCGGCGGATCCGATGACGGTGTGGTGGTAGGGGTGGTCTTCGGGAAAGACCAACCGCTGGAGACGCTCGTCCCAGTCCCCGTAGGGCTGGTTGTCGTACCGCTCCCGACGCTCGTTCAGCACCACATCGCGCTGATTCTCCAGCTTCTCCCCGGTCATGGCCGGGAGGAGCCAGCCCATCCGGTCCGACTCGAGCCAGAGGGCCAGATCCAGGTGATGGGAGGGCAGCGTCTCGTAGTAGTTGGTCCGATCGAACCAGGTGGTGGCGTTCAGGGATCCGCCCGCCCCTTCCACCAGCTCGAAGTGCCGGTTCTTGGGGACGTGGGCCGACCCCTGGAACATCATGTGCTCGAAGAGGTGGGCGAACCCGGTCCGCCCGGGCCGCTCGTTCCGGGATCCCACCCCGTACCACAGATTCAGGGCCACCACGGGAACAGCCGGGTCCGGCGCCAGGATCACGGTCAATCCGTTGTCCAGGGTATGCCGTTCGAAGGGGAAGGACAGCACGCAGCCTCGCTGGATGGGGGGTCGGAAGGGTTCAGGTGGGCACCCCGGGGGACTCCCGGGGTTCCGGACCGGGACATGGGATTCGGTGGGTGAAGGGGGGGTGCCGACCCTTCAGGGGCGCTGGCTCAGCCGCTCCCGCATGGACGACGGTGCCAGGGTGCGCACGAGGAAGCGGCGGGCAGCCTCGACTCCGCCTTCTATCCGGTCCTCTACCTCCAGGACCAACGCCTCGTCCGCTTCGGCGGCCTGGAGGCGGCCCCGCTCCAGCATCTCCATGGCATCTCCCTCTCGCCCCTGGATCGCCAGCACCAGCGCCGCCAGGAGCTGCGCCTCCAGGTCGTCGGGACGCACGCGGGCCCCTTCCTCCAGGGCTCGGGCGGCTTCCTCCATCTCGCCCAGCTCGACCCAGGCGAGACCCAGGAGGAGGTGGGCCCATCCATCGTCCGGCGACAGTTCGGCGGCCTGCCCGAAGAAGTGGGCTGCGGCCTCCATCTCCCCTCCCAGCGCCCGGGCCACCCCGAGCTCCAGGTGAACCAGGGGGTCCCCGGGCTCGAGACGGAGCGCCGCCTCCAACTCTTCGGTCGCCTTCTCCAGCATGCCCTCGCGGGAGAGGTAGGCCCCGTAGGCGCAACGGGTTGGGGCGGATTGGGGGGCGATCATGGCCGCCGTCCGGAGCGCCGCCTCCGCCTCCGGATCGTCGAATCGGGCCAGCGCATTCCCCACGGTGGTGAGGAGCACCGGGTCCTGGGGCTCCAGCGCCAGAGCCCGTTTGAACCGCTCGTACGCGATGCCCTCCAACCCCAGTTCCCGCTCCGCCACGCCGAGCCAGCTCAGGATGTACGGGCTCTCCGGGTGGTCGGCGAGGGCATCCCGGAGTCGATCCGCCGCCTGGTCCCACTCGCCGTCCCGGGCCATCTCCAGCGTCCGCTGCAGAATGGCCTCCTCGGCGTCGTCGGGAACCCGGAATCGGGGAGCGTCGGGATCAAGCACCGAACTTCTCCAGTCTCCCGGCGTGGGCCAGCGCCAGCGTCATGAGATGGCGGGCCTCCAGGATCCCCAGCTCTCCCGATCGGCAGGCGCTCTCGCCGAACTCACTGGCCGAGGGTCGGGCCCACCGGGAGTGGATCAGGGCCGGGACGGCGTGCCACGAGTGATAGGCCATGGCGGCGGGCGTGCTGTGATCGCCGGTCACCATGAGGACGTCAGCGTCCAGCGCCGCCACCTGCTCCATCCACCGGTCCGCCGCCTCGATGGAGGCCACCTTGGCGTCGAAGTCCCCGTCCTCGCCGCGGGCATCGGGCGCCTTGTGATGGAGGAAGTGGAAGTCGAAGTCGCCGAGCCCCCGGGCCAGGATCTCCACCGCCTCCTCGTCGGAGGAGGGCGGCCCGGCGATGTCCATCCCCACCAGGCGGGCCACTCCCCGGTACATGGGGTAGCGTGCGATGGCGACGCCGCGGAGGCCGAAGCGCTCCTTCAGCCCCGGGAGGCCCCGGTGCACGGCGTACCCCCTGGCCAGCACCCCGCTGATGGGATCGCCCTCCGCCAGGATCTCCCGGGCCCGGCCCAGGACCCGGCCCAGCAGCTCCGACGCCGACTCCGCCGCCGGATCCCTGGCCTCGGGCTCATGGGGCAGGACCCCTTCCACCTGCGGGTCCGTATCCCGGAGGCGCTCATCCAGTCCGGGGGCCCGGAGCACCAGCACCGCCCGGTGCTCCTTCTCATGCTCCACGAAGATCTCGCCGCCGTCCGGGAGCTCGAGCCCCTCCTGGAAGCCCTCCCGGAGTCGATCCACCGCCGCCTTCCCCACCTCGTCCGAGGGCCGCCCCGCCCGCCGGTCCACTACCCGACCCTCCCGGTCCAGGGTGGCCAGATTGAGGCGCACGGCCAGGTCTCCGGGCTGCAGCTCGAACCCCACCCCCAGGGCGCTCAGGGCGCCTCGACCGATGACCGTCTCCATGGGATCGTAGCCGAAGAGGGCCAGGTGGCCGGGGCCGCTTCCCGGCGTCACCCCCGGCGCCACCGGAATGAGCATGCCCAGCGACGACCGGGAGGCCAGGGCGTCCAGGTGCGGCGTGCGGGCCGCCTCCAACTCCGTCAGCCCCGAGGTGGGGTGGGGAAGCCCCCCGAGCCCGTCCAGGACCACAAGGACAATCCGCCCGCCGGCGGGCTTCACAAGGTCGTCGGGAATCTTCGCGGGAGACATGATGGGCAACGCTCCGGGCTGGGGATCTGGGGACAGGGGCCGAGAGTTCCGCGGCACAGGCTCGGCTCTCAGTATAGCAAAGGAGGCCTACCCCGGAAGCCTTGCCGCCCCTGGAGGGGAACGGTACGATCCGGCCGGGAGCGTTCTCGACCCGACACCCGGGGCCGTCCCCGACCCAGCGCCTGAACCCACCCCCCTTGAACCCCCGCCGCCCATGACGCCCTTTGTCCCCTTCGAGATGGAACGATGGCAGTCCACCTACGAGCACCGGGTCCGGTTCAACCTCTCCGAGTCCGGCGTCCACCCCCTGTCCACCCGTGAGCTCCTGGCCATGGCCGGCGAGGAAGGGGAGACGGTGGCCGGCGAACTCTGGGACCTTCGCCACGGCTACGGCCAGTCCAACGGGTCCGACCTCCTCCGGGAGCGGATCGCCGCCCTCTATTCCCAGGCGGACCCGGACTCGGTCCTGGTGACCGTGGGCGGAGCCGAGGCCAACTTCGTGACCCTCTGGCGACTCCTGGAGGAGGGGAGGGACTGGGCCGCCATCCTCCCCACCTATATGCAGATCCCGGGAATGGTGAGGAATCTGGGGGGGACGCTCCACCCTGTGCACCTCCGGGAGGAGGAAGGCTGGCAGCCCGACCCCGATGACGTGGGGAAGGCGTTCGAGGCAGGGGCTCGCGCCCTCCTCATCACCAACCCCGGGAACCCCACCGGCATCCGCCTGGACCCGGAGCGCCGCACCGCCATCGCCGCCCACGCCGAGCGCCATGGCGCCTGGATCGTTGCCGACGAGGTCTACTCGGGAGCCGAGGCCGATGGTGTCACCACACCCTCCTTCCACGGCACCGCCTCCCGGGTGGTGGTGACCCAGTCCCTGTCCAAGGCCTACGGGCTGCCGGGCCTCCGGGTGGGCTGGGCGATGTCGACCCCGGAGATGGCCGCCGACCTCTGGGCCCGCACCGACTACACCACCATCACGCCCTCCACCCTCTCGGACCGGCTCGCCGCCGTGGCCCTGGAGCCCACGGTCCGGGAGCAGATCCTGGCCCGAACCCGGGGCATCATTGCCGCCAACCGGGAGCGGATGGCCGAATGGGTGGCCGAGCAGGACGACCGGTTCAGCTACCACCCCCCCGACGCCGGCGCCATCGCCTTCCTCCGGTACCACGGCGACACCCCCTCCGCCGAAGTCGCCGAACGGCTCAGGGTCGAGGAGAGCGTCCTGGTGGTGCCGGGCTCCCAGTTCGGCGTGGAGGGAACCCTCCGCGTCGGTTTCGGTCCGCCCCGCGACGAGCTGGATGCGGGGCTGGAGCGGGTCGCCGCTCTCTTTGACCGGCTCGATCCGGTGGGGGTCGCATGAGACCCGCCACCGCCGGCCTCCATCAGGAGCAGACCGGAACCCTGGAAGGGATCAGCGAGGAGATCGGCCTCGGCGGCGTCTTCGAGCTCGTCCAACGGGTCATCTCGTACGAGATCTTCGAGCTCAGCGGCACGCCGGTGAACCTCATGCTCATCTTCACGGTGGGCCTCCTCCTCATCGCCACCTGGACCCTCTCCAACTTCCTGCAGCGGGCGGTGGAGAAGGGCTTCCGGTCCCGGGGGGTCGAGGACATCGGCACCACCGCCATCACCAAGCGGCTTCTCCACTACGCGGTGATGGCCATCGGGCTGGGGATCGCCCTGGAGACCATCGGCATCAGTCTCAGCGCCCTCTTCGCTGCCGGAGCCATCTTCGCGGTGGGGCTGGGTTTCGCCATGCAGAACATCGCCCAGAACTTCGTGTCGGGCCTCATCCTGCTGGTGGAGCGGGCCATCAAGCCCGGGGATATCGTGGAGGTGGAGGGGCGGGTGGTCCGGGTCCTGAAGATGGGCATCCGGACCACCATCGGCCGGACCCGGGATGAGGAGGAGATCATCATCCCCAACGCCAGCCTGGTGCAGTCCACGGTCAAGAACTACACGCTGGGCGACCCCTTCTTCCGGATCCGGGCCTCGGTGGGGGTCTCGTACGACTCGGATATGCGGGCGGTTCGGGACTGTCTCACCCGGGCGGCCCGGTCCGTCCAGGGTCGGGTTGAAGACCGGGACCCGGTGGTTCTCCTCATGGACTTCGGAGACTCCACCGTGGACTGGCAGGTGTCCATCTGGTCCGACAACGCCTGGAGTGCCCCCGCACTGGCGTCGACACTGAGGGAAGCGATCTGGTGGGCCCTGAAGGAAGACGGCATCGAGATCGCTTTCCCGCAGATCGACGTCCACTTCGATCCGGTGGTGGAAGAGGCGGTCACCCGCCTTCCCAGAGCCGGTTGAGCCGGAGCACCCATGCCGCTGGAGCACCCCCTTCGAGACGCTGAACTCCTCATCCGCTCCGGCCATCCCCTCCTGGTGGTGGAGAGTGACGACCGCCCCAGGACCGGGACCCTCCTCCGGCACCTGGCCGACCGGATGGGTCTTCCCCTCTTCCGGTGGACCCGCGTTCGGGGACTCACCCGGGTGGACCAGGAGGGGTCGATCTACGAGACCCGGGAGCCGGAGCGGGCCCTCCGGCACATCGCCGCGTCGCCGGCCCCGGCGCTCTACCTCCTGGAGGGGTTCCGATCGGTCCTCCCGGCCTCACCCCTTCTGGCGGCGAAGCTGAGCGAGGCGCTGGACACGCTGGAACGTCTGCGGGGCGCGCTGCTTCTCCTGGGTGAGCTTCCCGAGCTTCCACCGGAGACCCGGGGGCGGCTCTCTACCGTGCGACTCCCGGTCCCCTCACGGGACGAACTCCGGCAGCTCCTGGGTCGGGTGGTCCGCGATGCATCCCGTCGGAAGCATGTGGAGGTGGCCCTCTCCCGCGCCGAGATGGACCGCTTCCTGGATCACCTCCAGGGGCTCTCCCTCATGGAGGCCGAGAAGATCGTGACCCGTGCCGTACTGGAAGACCAGCGACTGGGCTCCGATGACCTCCGGCACGTGGCCGAGGCCAAACGCCGCATCATCGAGCGGGAGGGGATCCTGGAATACTACCCCCTCGAGGACACCCACGTCCGGGTGGCGGGACTCAGGGCGCTCCAGGACTGGCTCAGAAAGCGGGCCGCGCTCATCCGCGAGCCCGAACGGGCCCGGGCCTTCGGGCTGGACTTCCCGCGAGGGGTTCTTCTCACCGGCGTACCCGGCAGCGGAAAGAGCCTCTGCGCCCGAGCCGTGGCCACCGAGTGGCAACTCCCCCTCCTGCGCCTGGATCCCGCTTCCCTCTACAACCGCTACATCGGCGAGACCGAGAAGAACCTGCGGCGGGCCACCCGATTGGCCGAGGACATGGCGCCCCTGGTGCTCTGGATCGACGAGATCGAGAAGGCCTTCTCCGCCGGTGGCGACAGTCAGGACGGCGGCGTATCGCGGCGGGTGCTGGGCTCGTTCCTGAACTGGATGCAGGAGCGAAAGGGGCCCGTCTTCCTCCTGGCCACGGCGAACCAGGTGGATCAACTCCCCCCGGAACTCCTCCGGAAGGGCCGCTTCGACGAGGTCTTCTTCGTGGACCTCCCCGATGAGGAGACCCGGGCCGAGATCCTCCGGATCCACCTGGAGAACCGTGGGCGGGATCCGTCGGACATGGACCTCCGCCGACTCGCTGCCGAGGCCCACGACTTCACCGGCGCCGAACTGGAGCAGGTGGTGGTCTCGGCCCTCTACGACGCCTTCGCCGATGGAACGCCCTTCGACGAGGCCCTACTCACGCAGGAGATCCGGCGAACCCGCCCCCTGGCCGTGACGGCGTCGGAGCGCATCCAGGCGCTACGAAGCTGGGCCCGAGGCCGCACCGTCCCCGCCCATTGACCCGCCGTCCCCACCCGCTGACCCCAACTTCGCCTCGCCGGCCATGGACGGCTCCTCGCCCCACTCCGTCCCCACCTGTGAGCCTTCCTCCGCGTCGGGTCTGAGAAAGGACGACGGACCGGGCAGTTCTGGCAGGGACTCGGCCAGGAGCGAGTCCAGTCGGTCCACCACACCCCGATCCACCAGCTTGAAGAACGCCTCCACCACCTGGGGATCGAACTGCTTCCCCTCACCGGCACGGATGTAGTCCAACGTCTCTTTCCGGGTGAAGGCGCGCTTGTACGGACGTTCGTGGCTCAGGGAATCGAAGACATCGGCTACCGCCACGATCCGTCCCGTCAGCGGGATGTCCACTCCGCGCAGTCCCTTCCCGTACCCGGCCCCATTCCACCATTCGTGATGGGACGTGGCCACTTCCGCCGCCATCTGCAGGAGGCGAAAGCGGCTGCCTGAGAGGATGCGTCTGCCGATGTCGGTGTGCTGCTGCATGGTGGCAAACTCATACTCCGAGAGCGGACCGGGTTTCATGAGGATCGAATCGGACACCCCGATCTTTCCCACATCGTGGAGGGTGGCGGCTCGCCGCAGCAGACGAACATCCTCTTCCGGCAGCCCCACCTCCCGGCCGATGAGCGCCGACAGCAGTCCCACCCGTTCCGCGTGCCGGCCCGTGAGGTCGTCGCGATATTCCGCCGCCAGCGCCAGACGATGGAGGATCTCCACCTGCGCTTCCGCCAGATCACGGGTACGCTGCTCCACCCGCTCTTCCAGCGTACGGTTGTGGCGCTGCAGCCGGAGGTGCAGAACGCGGGCTTCCAGGAGATTCTGGATCCGGAGCAGCACCTCAGAGGTATTGAAGGGCTTGGTGAGGAAGTCCCGGGCCCCCATGGACAGCGCCTGATCCTGGACCTCTTCGCTCAGGTCTCCGGTCAGGACCAGGATGGGGAAGTACTCCTCCCGTGGAATCACCTCCGAGAGCATCTCCAGGATCCCGAATCCGTCGATCCACGGCATGTGGAGATCCAGGAGGAGGAGATCGGGCTCGAAGGTTTCAAAGGTCCGCATCACCATGCGTGGATCCGTCAACGCGCGCACCTCGGCGAACCCAGCTCGATTCAGGAGCCGTTCCAGGACCCGAACATTGGCGGGTTCGTCATCCACCGCCAGGATGCGGCAGCCCAGAACCTCACTGGCCAAATCCGTCTCAGGCATCCCTGGTCACCTTTGGAGGGGGAGAGGTGGGTGCGTTGACATCCTCTGAACTGCGAGGCTGCGAGTCGGGCGGTGGCACCTCCACCTCATCCGGTTCGGAGCGTCGCACCAGAAGGTAGCGCCCATCGGGAAGGGGAGTGGCCCGGTACCCCAGCAGCCTGAAGAGCGAAGGAAAGAACACCCGTCGAATGAAGGGGTGAACCCGGAAGGCCGCGGCACCACCGGACCCCGGATCTGCCTCCGGTAGAATGCCCGGGAGGAAGCGGAGCCAGCGCTCCACCCGCCGCCGCCGGAGCGCCTCCGAGACCCGAAGCCAGGACTGCCCGATGGGCCGCCCCACGAAGAAGCCATCGTCCCCGCTGCTCTGATACAGGGGAAGAAGGATATGCCCGGAGGCCGGCGCACGCACCACCCCTCCATCCTCCTCGGCCAGCACTTCCCCCCGCTTGATGGCGGCGAAGGATCGAAGCCCCGTACGCATCCGGAATTCGCTGGTGGACTCCAGCGCATGCCGGTGGACCAGCCGAACGGCGCTGGGGAAGCCTCGGGTCGCCCGGGTAAGACGACGCCGGGGCGTCCGAACGCGCAGATCCCGCCGCGGGATCATGGCCAGCCATCCCAGTAGGAGCCAGAGGGCGTCGGCCCCATGCTCCACCGAGATGGGATCGTCGTGCTGGCCGGCCTCGAAGGCCAGCGAAGCGATTCCGGCAGCGTCCTGGGAGTCGATGAGGGTTCCCGGCAGCGCATCGGCGAGCCCCAACACCATGGGCACGGGGATCACCAGCGCCATGGCACGGTTCGCCAGTGTATCCCCGAGCACGGTGAAGGGCGGCCCATCTCCCGAGGTGGTGTGGATGTCCACCAGGTGGATCGGTCCGTCCGAGTCGGCGCGGATGCGGGCCAATTCCCGGCGGAGTTCATCGCGCTGGGTGGCTTCCGCTGTGTCATCCGCTCCTTCCACATCCCAGATGCGGTTCAGGTCCCGATCCACAAAGCGCACGCCGGTAGCCAGAGCGGGCAGATTTCCCGCCAACCCCACGAAACGGCCCCGCAGGAGTCCATCTCCCGAGAGTTCCGCCGCCACGGCTTCCAGCGCCCGGACCCCGGCCGGCTCATTGCCGTGCATTCCCCCGAGCCCAACAAGGGTGGGGCCCGGGAGCGGTCCTCGGACGTCGCACAGAACCCTGTTCATTCGGTGTGCCGTAGGCGCTCCTCCAATAGCTCGTAGGCAATTGGCATGAAATCCCGCTCGGTGATGAGTCCCACCAGTTTCCCTTCCCGGACCACCGGAAGACAGGCCACCGACCGATCCCGCATGAGATCGATGGCCTCCAGAGTCAGGGTGTCGGGGGCCACTGTAAGGGGATTTCGCTCCATGATGTCCTTCACCGGTGAGGCATCGTCCGAGCCCCGGGCCGAGGGATCGGCCAGGTGGCGGAGGAGGGATCGGTACGAGACCACTCCTACGAGCCGGTGATCCCGATCTTCCACCGGGATGTGGCGGATCTTCTCCCGGTCCATGACGAAGGCCACCAGATCCACCAGCTCGTCCTCATTCACCGTCACCGGGTCGGTGGTCATATACTGCTCCACCCGCAGGTAGGTGTGGGTCCACCCACCGGCCTCTTCCAGCCGGGCCGGGGCCCACCGGTGGACGGGCTCACCCTCTTCCTGGCGACGGGCCGTGGCCGCCGTCACCGCCGCCAAACGCTCGGACTGGGTCCCGGTGCCCTCCATCATGGCCAGCGACCGGAGGGTCCACTCGCTCCCGGTCTGGCCCGACTCCACCCTCTCCTCGATGACGCCGAGGTAGCGATCCACATCGGCCGCATCGATTCCCACGCCCTCGAGTCCCTGCCGCGCCAGAGGGAGCAGCGTGTCCAGGATCAGGGGAGCCGCCCCGGTGGTCCGGCCATCGATCCAGCGGAGGCCGGCGTTCAACCCATGCCGCGCCGCCGCCAGGAAGTTGGACTTGGCGTCCCGGAAGTCCATGCGCACAGCGGGATCACCGTAACGGTCACGGGCGCCCAGGGTCAGTCCGATCCAGAAGGCGGCGTTGGCCGCCTCATCCAGCACGCTGGGTCCCGACGGGAGGGCCCGGCACTCGATCCTCAGGTGGGGACGCCCGTCGCTGATCCCGTAGCAGGGCCGGTTCCAACGATACAGCGTACTGTTGTAGAGCTGAAGGGCCTGGAGCCTGGGCGGCCGACCCTCCGCCATGGCCTCGAAGGGATCTTCCTCCACCGGCCCGGCCATGAGCACCCGGAAGCGGGCCAGGTCCTCTTCGAAGAGCTGGGTCACACTTCCCTCGAGCCACCGGTCGCCAAAGCGGACCCGTGGAGCCAGATCCCGCACGTACGGGGTGGCCGCCCGGGTGTCCAGCGACTGCTGGAAGAGGGCGATCCGCGTCTCGGCCCAGAGGCGCCGGCCAAAGAGGAGGGGCGAGTTCACCGCAGCCGCCAGCACCGGGGCCATGATGAGTTGGGCCGAATTGTAGACGGCGGCGAAGTCGTCGGCCGCCACCTGGAGGTGAATCTGGCAACTGGTGTTGCACGCCTCCAGCATGACCGAGTCGTGTTGGAGGATGAGTTCGTCGGACCCCTCGATGCGAAGCTGCCACTCACCACCCCGAAGGCGGTTCAGTGCCTCGTTCAGGGTGTAGTAGCGGGCCTTGGGGGTAATCTGATCCAGGGAGAGGTCGGACTTGGAGAGGGTGGGAAGCGTCCCGGTGAGCACCACCTCGGCGCCCTCGGCCCGAGCCGCCTCCCGAAGCGCCGCCAACCGCCCGTTCAGTTCGTCTTCCATGCGGCGGAGGTTCCCTCCCTCCAGCCGCAGGGGCGGAAGGTTCAACTCCAGGTTGAAGAGGGCCAGCTCGGTGGTGTACGGGTCTCCACCCAGGCGCTCCAGCACCTTCAGCGCCGCCGGAGCAGGACGCCATCCCCGCCCCGTCAGGAAGACCTCCTGCTCCGCCCCGAACCGCTGCACATCGTCTTCGATCTGCCCTTCTTCGAGGAGTTGCTCCAGCGCCCGGAGATCCCGGAGGATCGCCTTGGTGAAGGTTCGAATGGCCTCGGGCCGAAGATCCGACTGCTCGAAGTGTTGACCCACGGCGATGCCCTCCTGATGCGGGGAGTCCGGCTCCGACCTGCACTGCACCGGAGATGACGATTTGGCAGTCCAACCTACGGGATCTCCAGGCACAACGAAATACGGCCGCGCCGCCCGAAGGCGACGCGGCCGCACCTACTCGGGCTGCACCGAGCTGTGTCCAGCTATTCCGGTAATCAGCTCCGGAAGCCCGCCTCGCCCTCGGCCGAGACGGTGAACGGCATCCACATCCCTGAGGCCGCGTGACCCACCACGTAGCAGATCAGAGCGAACTCGCCGGACTGATCGGCGACGAAGGTGATGGTCTCCTGCTCACCCGGGAGCGTCGACTCGGTCATGGACGTCGGGTTCGACGTCACGGCGCCCTCGAAGAGCGGCGTCACCTGGGAGAAGGAGTTGGGCCAGGGGCTCTGGATCTCACCCACGCCCACCGAGTGACCCATGTTGGGGTCCTGGTTGATGAGAGTGAGAGAGACCTCATACCCCTCGGGAACCACGATCTCGCCGGCTCCGCCGTGGAGGCCGTGGAAGTTCCAGTAGTTGTTGGCGGAGGAAGTCCCGGCGATCAGGTCGATCTGCACGGTCCCGGCATCGTGGTCCACCACGAACCAGTCGGGGGTGTGCAACTCGCCCGGAGCCGCAGTGGGCTCCTCGGCGACCGGGGCATCAGCGGGAGCGTCGGCGGGAGGTGCGTCGGCGTCACCGCAGGCTACGAGGCCCAGACCAACAAAAAGTGCGACAGAGAGAGTCTTGATTCGCATGTGTCCAGTGTCCTTCCATTCTGGGTGGCTATTTGGTTCTCGGAACCCGGGTGGACCGAATGTCCGGACGGCCCCCCTCGGGAGATTCCGAACCGGCTCGGCAGTATCCTCAGGTGTCCGGAGCCCGGGTCTACACACGACCCGGCAGGGGGTGCCGCAGCGAGTTAAGATACCAACAGAGGGGGCCAGGGGGAAGGAACCCCACTTCCCCCGTCCCTGCGCTCGACTCCAGGGTCACGACGAGGCGTAGGCCGCGTTCTCCTCCACGTACCCTTCGGTGAGATCGCAACCCAGGGCCATGCCCTCGCCCGATGCCAGGCCCAGGTCGATGCGCACATTCACCGGATCCCCGCCCAGGAGCTCGCGCACGCGTGCCTCGGGGAAGTCCACGGGCATCCCCGCCCGGATGACCTCCACACCCTGCAGGGTGATGCGGACTCGCCCGGGAACGACCCGACAGGTCACGCACTTCCCCACGGCCATGAGGAGGCGACCCACGTTGGGATCCGCTCCGTAGGCCATGGTCTTCACCAGGGGGCTGTCGGCCACGCTGCGGGCGATCCGCCCCGCCTCGCTCGAGTCCACCGCCCCCGACACCTGCACCCGGAGGAGTTTGGTGGCGCCCTCGCCGTCCCGAGCCACCAGTTCAGCCATGCTGAGGCAAACCGCGTCCAGCGCCGTCCGGAAGGCGGTGGCGCTCACCTCTCCGGCCGCGCCGTTGGCCAGCGCCACCACCATATCCGACGTGCTCGTGTCGGTGTCGATGGAGAGGACCTGGAAGGAACGGGCGGCGGCGGCTCGGAGCATCCGGTCCAATTCCGGCGCCGGGACGGCGGCATCGGTGAAGAGGTAGACCAGCATGGTGGCCAGATTGGGAGACACCATACCGGCCCCCTTCCCCACTGCGGTGAGAGTGGCTCCCTCCACCTGGGCCGAAACCACCTTCGGGTGGGTATCGGTGGTCATGATGGCCCGGGCGGCGGGCCACAGGTCCGGACCCAGGGTGGCTCCCATCCCCTGGATTCCACGGCGGATCCGGTCCATGGGAAGGCGCCGCCCTATGATCCCGGTGGATCCCACCAGTACCTCCTGGGGCGATACACCGGTCTCGTGTGCCGCCAACTCCGCCATCTCCCGGGCGTCTGCAAGACCGGCCGGTCCCGTGGCCACATTGGAGAAGCGGGCGTTCACCACCACCGTCCGCAGACGCCCGGCGGCGAGACGTTCCCGGGCCAGGAGGATGGGGGCACCGGGAAAGTGGTTCCGCGTCAGAAGGCCCGCCGCCGTCGCCGGCCGCCGGGAATGGAAGAGAGCCAGATCCGGAGCGTCGGGATCGGCGCGCATTCCCACGGCTCGTCCAGCACTCACGAAGTCCTGCGGAAGTCGCGGTTCGTCCAGAAGCACGGAGAGTCTCCCAGGGTCAGGGGCAAGCGGATGCGCCCTACTGAAGGCGGCCTCCCGGAAAGCTAATCCTCCGGCCCTTCCAGGGAATGGCGGACGTCCTCCAGAAGGGCACCCAAGCGGCTGAGGCGTACTGGCTCCAGGGCGGCGAAGGCGGCGTCCTCGGCCCGCGCCAGGGGTTCATCGAGACGCTCCAGAAGGGCCCGACCCTCCGGGGTGATGCGCGCCAGAACCCGCCGTCGATCTTCCGACGAGCGCTCCCTGGACACCCACCCGCGCGCCTCCAGCCGGTCCAGGAGCCGTGTGACCCCGGGGGTTCGTTCGATCATCCGCTCAGCCACCGAGAGGGTCGGAATGCCGGCCTCGCCGGCTCCCCGAAGGATTCGCAGGACGTTGTACTGCTGCAGCGTCACCCCCTCCGCATCCACCACCTTGGTGAGACGCCGGCGCAGGAGGTCGGCATTTCGCAGAAGGGAGATTCCCACCCATTGTTCGCGGGACCGGAACCGGGTCGTACGACGAAGTCGGTCGGCGAGAGCGGCCGCGGCCTCCTCGTCGTGACCATTGTTTTCTTGATTTTCTTTCATACTTGAAAATATGGCAGGCAGGGTAGCGAGGGCAACCACCGACGCCGGGATGGGCAGCCGGGCCTCACCACCCCCGCCGAGCCACCTCCGCCTCCACCGCCAGATACCCGAAGGCCGGCCACTGGCGCGGCTCCAGGAGCACCTCGTGCATGACGGCCCGGGCCTCGCCCTCCCTTCCTCCAATCTGATGGAAGGCGGCGATGCCGTACCGGAGGGTGGCTCCGCCCAGGGTGCCGGCCCCCTCCCGGGCCCTCAGAGACGCCTCGTCCACCTCGCCGGCGAAGACCCGGAGCAGGTAGAGATAGCTGGCGTTCTCGATGATCTCGTCGTCGTCGGGGAGATCCACCAGGAGATCCGCCGCCTCGGCTCCCCGCCCCGCCCGGTGTAGCGTCAGGAAGAGCCAGTACGCGGTGGCCACACGCAGGTCCGGATTGGTGGAGACCTCCATGCAGGACCGAAACGCCTCAGCCGCCCCTTCCCAATCGCCCTGCACGTATCGGGCGAGGCCGAGATGGTACCAGAGGTTGAAGTGGAGGGTGGTGAGGGGGATTCCCTGGGGGTTGGGCAATCCGTCCGGCTCGATCTCGTCGGGCCGGTCCGCCGCCAACACCAACCCCCGCTCCAGATCGGCCTGGGCCCGGGCCGGCTCCCGCACCGTCAGAGACCGGTGGCCCCGATGACGGAGGAAGCGGGCATCGTCGGGAAACCGCTCCAGCCCCTGGGTGAAGGTGGCGATGGCATCCCGGTACTGTCCCAGATAGGCCTCGCGGCGCCCCACCCAGATCCACGCCTCCGGATCGTCGGGATCGGCGTCCAGCGCCGCCCTGGCCAATTCCAGCTCCCGGCTCTGCTCTTCCCGGAACTCCTCGTCCAGTGGAGGTGGGAAGAGCGCCCCGCCCAGGAAGGATCGGGCTTCGGCACCGGGCACCAACGCGTCGGCGCCATCCCGGGAATCGGTGTCGGCACCGGGTCCGGTGGACACCGCCGGCGCCGCGTCTTCCAGCCCCCGATCCAGGGGCTCGGCCTGATGCCCATCTCCCCCACAGCCGGTGGCCAGCGACCCAAGGGAAAGACCCAGACCCAGCCTCAGCGCCCAACGACGACCTCGCTCCATGATCATCCCCTCAACGGACCCGGTTTGATGAGATCCAGACCGACCGGAGCGTCCGCGTGTTCCGGATATCGTCCCGGGGATCTGCGTCCAGCACCACCAGGTCGCCCCACGCCCCGGGCACCAGCGTGCCCACCGTGCCCTCCAGCCCGAGGCACCGGGCCGCCTCCCCGGTGGCACTCCGCAGCACCGCCTCGGGAGAGAGCCCCGACTGCACCATCATCTCCATCTCCAGGTGCTCGAAGTACCCCTGGAAGCGTCCCACCGGCCCGGAGTCGGTACCCAGCGCCACCAGGCCGCCCCCCTCGTGGATCCGCCGCAGGTTCTCCATGGCCACCGGAAGCTGCGCCTCGAACCACCGCGCCGCCTCGCTCTCCCGCACCGCCGCCTGGCGGGCCGGGTCCATCAGTACCTCCATGACCTCCGGATCCGCCTCGGCCAGGAAGAAGGGATCGTCGAAGAAGTCGGGCCGCTCTCCGTAGACGAACACCGACAGCTCCCGGGTGAGGGTGGGTGTGAGGCAGACGCCCCGCTCCACCACCGCCTGCACGAGGTCGTCGTCCACCAGTTCGTCCCGAATGGAGTGCGCCAGGATTGCGGCCCCCTCCTCCACCAACCCCCGGGAATGCTCGAGGTCCACCATGTGGACGGCCGTGGGAATCCCCCGGGCCTCGGCCTCCCGGATGAGAGCCCGGTAGGTGTCCCGGTCCATGGCCGTGGTGCGACCCAGGGAGTCGTCGACCCGGAACTTCACCCAGTCCACCTCCATCCCCTCCAGGCGCTGGAACTGCTCGTCCACCTCATCGGGGGATCGGGGCGTGAGGATGGGACCGGCCAGATAGATGCGGGCGCGGGAGAGATCGGACCGATCCTGACCGTCCCGGAGCGCCACCGCCTCGGGCCCGTCGCCCCCCATGCTGGCCACCGTGGTCACGCCGTAGCGGGCGTAGAGAGCCAACTGGCGCAGGAGGTTCTCCTGGGTGTAGTGCTCGGCACCGCTCTCTGCCCCGCGGACGCCGGCGGCGTGGCCGTGGGCATTGATGAAGCCCGGCATCACGAAGGCGCCGCCCAGGGCGATCTCCTGTGCACCGGCCGGGACCGTGACCCGGCCTCGGGGCCCCACCGATTCGACTCGCCCGCCCCGGGTCACCAGGACGGCATCGGGGATGGGTTCCGCTCCGGTGCCGTCCCACAGGAGCGGTGCGGAGAAGACCCGCACCTCGCCATCGGTGACCGGCGGTGGGGTAGCGGGGCCCTGGGACGCGGCGGCCGCCGCTCCAGATGCCGCCGATTCGTCCGGCGAGGTCTCCTGGTCGCTACCGCAGCCCGTTGCCCCGCCAAGGGCCAGCGCCAGCGCCACCGCCACGAGAGCGGAAGGGAAGAGGGCAGCGGGCCGACGGAGTGCGGAACGGAAGACGGAAATGGGCCACACCGGGGGTGCTGACATGGCAACTCCTGGACTGGGGACAGCCCCCACGGACGGCAGGGCACCCTTCACTGAAGCGATTTCAGGGATCTATTCGAGAGTACCAGTCCGGGGACGGAGGGGCCAGATCCCGTCGCCCGGCTACGTGCCCACCCGTCTCACGTGCCCACCCGGCCCCGTTGGAGGCCCACCTCGTCCCGATCCGCCCGGCGGATCCCCTCCTCCACATCCACCATGGCCAGGAGGACGGCGCCCACGGCGAAGAAGGTGAAGATGGAGAGGATGGCTATGCGGCTCGATCCGGTGAGTGCGATGACCAGGGCGAACACCAGGGGCCCCACCATCCCGGCGAACTTCTCCATGACGGAGAAGAACCCGAAGAACTCGCCGGAGAATGACCGGGGGATCATGGCGGCGAAGAGGGAGCGGGAGATGGCCTGGGTGCCTCCCTGCACCAGACCCACCAGGAAGGCCAGGACGAAGAAGTGGACGGCGCTGGTCATGAAGAACCCCAGCACCGTGACCCCCATGTACACCGCCAGCCCGGCGAAGAGGGCGCGCTTGGCCCCCCACGACGAGGCCAGGTTTCCGAAGAGGAAGGTGGCGGGCACCCCCACGAACTGCACCAGGACCACAGCCCCGATGAGGGCCCCCTGCTCGATCCCCACCTCGGCGCCGTACACCGCCGCCATGCGGATGATGGTGCCCACGCCGTCGTTGTAGATGAGGAAGGCCAGCAGGAAGAGGGCGGCGTCGCGGTAGCTCCGGAGATCCCGAACCGTCCCGAGCACCCGGGCCGCCGCCAACGCCGTGGCGCCCCGGTGCTCCCCCTCCACCGCCAGCGCCTCGGCCGGTGGCGGTTCGGGCACCCGGAGGAGGAGGGGAAGGGTGAACGCCGCCCACCAGATCCCCACCGAGGCCAGGGCCAGGCGGGCCGGGAGCGTCCCCTCGGGCAACCCGAACCACCCGGGCTGCTCGATGACCAGGAGCGCCACCACCAGGAGGAGGCCGGCCCCCAGATACCCCACGGCGAAGGCTCCCGCCGACACCCGGTCCAACTCGTCCCGGTCCGCCAGGTGGGGGAGGAGCGCATCGTAGAAGATGGCGCTCCCATTGGCGCCGATGTTCACCAGGATAAAGAGGGAGAGTCCCAGCACCCAGTCTCCCCGGTCCACCCAGAAGAGGGCCACCGCCGCCGACGCGCCCAGCACCACGAAGGCCGCCAGGAAGCGCTTCTTCCAGGGGCGCTGGTCCGTGATGGCGCCCAGAACCGGAGCCGCCACCGCCACCAGGACGATCCCCAGGGCGGTGGCCAGAGCGAAGTTGCGGGTGGCCACCTCCGAGGCGAGCCCATCCGCCGCCACCGTCTGGAAGTAGATGGGGAAGACGGTGGCCACGATGACCGCCCACATCCCCGTCACGGCCCAGTCGTACATGGCCCACGCCCGGAGCTCAGGGCGGTGAAGCCCCAGGGCGTCGAGGGAGACTCGGCGGAACATCGGAGGGACTCCCGGAGACGGGGAGGATGGGTCGGCCGGCTCGCAGGGCTCTTGACCCCCACGGCATCGGCGATGGAGCTTCGAGAAGATAGCGCGTTGGTCGACGCTCCCTTCGAACCCGGAGACGCTCCGCATGATCCCAGTTCCCGTCCGTCCTGCCGTCCTCTTCCCCCTCCTTCTGCTGCTTCTGGCTCCGGTCGTGGTCCCGGACGAGGGGATCGCCCAGGACACGCGCCTCCTCCGGGAGCCCACCGTGAGCGCCGAGCACATCGCCTTCACCCACGGGGGCGACCTCTGGGTCGTGGGCCGGGAGGGAGGCGAGGCCCGTCGACTCACCGCCACCCCGGCGGTGGTGTCGAGCCCCCACTTCTCGCCGGACGGCCGGCACATCGCCTTTACCTCGGCCATCTCGGGGACGCCACAGGTTCACGTGGTGGGGGTGGAGGGCGGGGACCCGGTGCGCCTGACCTGGTACCCGAGCCCGTCCCACGCCCGGGGCTGGACGCCGGATGGAACCCACATCCTCTACGCCTCGGGACGGGAGACGGCGCCCACCCCCCACAACCGGCTCTGGACCGTGCCGGTGGAAGGGGGAGCATCCACCCTTCTCCCGGCGCCCTTCGGCTTCGCCGGCTCCTTCTCCCAGGACGGCGGCCGCATGGCCGTGCACCAGACCACGCGCTGGGACCCGGAGTGGCGAGGATACCGAGGGGGGCAGAATCAGCCGCTGGTGATCCTGGATCTGGAGACGCTGGACGAGGTGCTCCTCCCCGGCGATTGGACCTCCGACACCCACCCGGTCTGGCTGGACGGGACCATCTACTTCCTGTCGGATCGGGACTGGGCCATCAACGTCTGGGCCTACGATCCGGCCGATGGGGCCCTGGAGCAGATCACCTTCGAGACGGACGTGGACATCAAGCACCTGGCGGGAGGCGCCGGTGTGCTGGTCTATGAGCACGACGGATGGATCCACACGCTGGATCCCGCCACCGGGGTGTCGGAGCGGGTGGAGGTGACGGTGCGGGGCGACTTCCCCTGGGCCCGCCCCCGCTGGGTCGATGTGGGTTCGAACATCCGATCCGCCGGACTCTCGGCCACCGGCGCCCGGGCGGTGATGGAGGCCCGGGGCGAGATCTTCACCGTTCCGGTTGAGCACGGGAGCGCCCGGAATCTGACCCGGAGCGACGGTGCCGCCGACCGGGCCCCGGTGTGGTCGCCGGACGGTGAGTCGGTGGCCTGGTTCTCCGACGATGGGAGCGGCTACCGCCTCCTCATCGGGCCCCAGGACGGCCTGGGCGAGCCTCGATCCATCTCCATCGGCGAGTCCCGCATGGCATGGAACCCCTCCTGGTCCCCCGACGGGAGCCGCATCGCCTTCATGGACGACCGGGCCCGGGTTCGGGTGGTTGAGGTGGAGTCGGGGCAGGTCCTCACCGCCGATGAGGGGGGTGATTCCAACGACCGGACCTCCATGCGCCCGGTGTGGTCGCCGGACTCCCGCTGGCTCGCCTACGAGAACCGCTTCGCCAACCAGTTCCGCCGCCTGGTGGTCTGGTCGGTGGAGAGCGGCGAGACGGAGGTCCTCACCGATCCCATGGCCGACGCCTTCTCCCCGGCGTGGGACCGGGACGGCCGCCACCTCTGGTTCCTGGCCGGCACCGACCTGGGCACCGCCGCTGGTTGGGCCAACACCAGCTCCATCGTGGCCGAGCCCACCTACGGAGCGTACGTCATGGTGCTCCGAAGCGATGACCCCACCCCCTTCCCCCTTCGCAGCGACGAGGAAGAAGGGAGTGCCGGGGCCGGCGACGGGGCCCCGACGAGTGCCGCCGCCCCCCAGGAGACGGCGGCCGACGGTGACGACGACGTCCGCATCGACCTGGAGGGGATCGAGCGCCGCATCGTCCCCCTCCCCATGCCGACGGGTCGGTACACCTCGGCGCTGGCGGGACCCGAGGGTGCCGTCTTCCTCACCGAGATGACCCGGGGCCAGCCCGGCATGACCCTCCACCGCTTCACCCTGGAATCGCGGGAGGCGGAGAGCTTCGCCCAGGGCGTGGGGCGGGTGGCCGTATCCGGCGACGGCGGCCGGATCCTCTTCTTCAGTGGAGGGCAGTGGCGGGTGGTGAGCACGGCCCGCCCGCCCGATGCCACCTCCGGGCGTCTCACCGTGGACCTCCGGGCCCACATCGACCCGGCGGTGGAGTGGCGGCAGATCTTCGACGAATCGTGGCGGATGCAGCGGGACTTCTTCTACGACCCGAACCTCCACGGCGCCGATTGGGACGCTGTGTACCAGCGGTACGCGCCCCTGGTGGAGCACGTGCGGCACCGGGCCGACCTGAACTACGTCATCGGGAAGGTGAACGCCGAGCTCTCCGTGGGCCACTCCTTCTTCGGGGGCGGCGACCTGCCCCAGGTGGAGTCCACGCCGGTGGGACTGCTGGGGGCGGATCTGGAGGCGGCGGATGGGCGCTGGCGCATCGCCCGGATCTTCACCACAGAGCAGTGGAATCCCGGCCTCAACGCCCCTCTGGACCAGCCGGGGATGCGGGTCCGGGAGGGCGACTACCTCCTGGCGGTGGAGGGGGTTGAGCTCACCGCCCAGGACGATCCCTTCCGCGCCTTCGAGGGGACGGTGGGGCGGCAGATCCGGATCCAGGTGTCCAGCACCCCCTCCATGGACGAGGCCTGGACCGAGACGGTGGTGCCCATGGCCAATGAGATCCCCCTGCGGCAGCGGGCGTGGGTCGAGGACAACCGGCGACGGGTGGACGAACTCTCCGACGGACGCCTGGCCTACGTCTGGGTACCCAACACCGGGAACCCCGGCCTGGTCTCCTTCGACCGGTACTACTTCTCCCAGCAGGACCGGCCCGCCGCCGTCATCGACGAGCGCTTCAATGGGGGCGGGCTGCTGGACGACTACATGGTGGACCTCATGAACCGGAATCTCCGGGCCGCCATCACCAACGAGTCGGTGGAGGGGCGACCGCACCGCCTCCCGGCGGGGATCCTGGGTCCCAAGGTGCTCCTCATCAACGAGTACGCCGGCTCCGGCGGCGACTTCTTCCCCTGGGTCTTCCGCCACCTGGAGATCGGACCCCTCATCGGTCAGCGCACCTGGGGCGGGCTGGTGCGTTCCTGCTCCCACTACCCCATGGTGGACGGTGGCTTCGTGAACGCGCCGTGCAACGCCGTCTTCGAGCCCGGCGGCGACTGGATCGCCGAGAACGAGGGTGTGCACCCGGACATCGAGATCCGGGTGACGGCCCGGGACGTGGCCGAGGGGCGGGATCCCCAACTCGAGCGGGGCGTGAGTGAGGCACTCCGGCTCCTGGAGATCCACGGCGGGGTCGAGGTCATCCAGCCGCCCTTCCCCACCCCGTCCCGGCGGCCGGGAGACGGACGGTAGCCGGCGCCGGGGGAGGCCGGGAGCCCTGGCCGTGGCTCACCGCCCAGGTGCCGGGGGTGCCGGCGCGGATCCGGGAGAGGCCCGAGGACTTCCGGGTGGATGAGGTGCCCCTTGGGCCTCCGGAGGGGCGGGGCGAGCACCTCCTCTTCCAGGTGGAGAAGCGGGGGATCCCCACCCACCACCTGGTGAGCGCCCTGGCCCGGGCGCTGGGGGTGGACCGGCGGGCTTTCGGGGTAGCCGGACGGAAGGATGCCCAGGCCGTCACCACCCAGTGGATGAGTGTGCCCGGGGTGTCCGGCGAGCGACTCCGAGCGCTGGACCTCCCCGCCCTCCGCGTCCTGGAGGTTGGCCGTCACCCGCGCAAGCTGGCCGTGGGAGCGCTGGCCGGGAACCGCTTCCAGCTCCGGCTCCGGGGGGTGGATCCCCACCATCTTCCCCGGATCCGCCTCGTCCTGGAAACCCTGGAGGCCCGGGGGGTCCCCAACTACTTCGGCCCCCAGCGATTCGGTTCGCGGGGCGACAGCGCCGTGGTGGGCCGGGCCCTTCTGCGGAATCGGTGGGACGAGGCGCTCCAGGTCATGGCCGGATCCCCCACGGAAGCCGATACCCCCCTCATCAGGGAGGCCCGGGCCGCCTTCGACGCCGGCCGGTACGGAGAGGCGGCAGAACTCTGGCCCCCCGCTTTCCGGGAACCGCGCCTGGTGAGCCGGCTTCTCGCCGAGGGAAAGCGCTCCGAGGAAGCGGTGCGTGCCGTGGGCCGCCGCATGCTGGACCTCTACCGATCGGCCTACCAGTCATGGCTTTTCAACGCCCTGCTGGCGGTGCGGATCGACGAGATCGACCGGGTTCGCCCCGGTGACCTGGCCTATCGCCGCGGGGGTGGCGGCCACCTCGCCGGGGAACCGGTCTCGCGCCCCCGTGGCCGAGCCCGCCATCGTGCAGAGTCGACGTCAAGCCATGCCGACCGGACCGGGCGTGCCGCCGATCCCACGTCCCGTCAGGACCAAGGGAGCCTGGTGGAGGTCACCGATCCCTCCGACTTCGGGACCTCACTCCGCCGCGGCGAGCTCTCCGCCACCGGCCCCCTCTTCGGTCCGCGCATGCGGCGACCCACAGGGGAGGTGGCGGCGCTGGAGGAGGGGATCCTGGCATGGGCCGGAGTGCAGGCGGGAGAGTTCGCCCGGAGGCGGGGCAATCGGCGCATGGGGCTCCGCCGTCCCCTCCGCTTTCTCCTCCAGGACACCCAGGTGGAGGAGGGAGCCGACGCCCATGGTCCGTATGTGGAGCTCCGCTTCCGCCTCGACCCCGGTTGCTACGCCACCGCCGTGGTTCGGGAAGTGGTGAAGGGGACGGCGGGGGCGGCGGGGGCGGGGTCCATAGCACCTCAGCCGGGAAAGTCTTCAACGAGCGACCCCGGAAGGGGTTAATGAAGGAATACCCAGGCAAAGCCCTGGGAAACTCTACACATCTGTAGAGCTGAAAATTTGCTCGAAGAGTTTCCCCCGGCCGCGGGTGCCCTCCCCATGGATTCCTGGTGGCGCATGGATTCCTCGTGGCTACTGGCTGTGTTGTCGGAGGTGCCCGTCCCGCCTCGCCCCTGCCTCGCCCCGCTCCGCCTGCCCCTCCCCCCTGCTCTAAAAATGCGAACCCAGATTCGCATTTTTAGGGAACGGATGGCTCAGGGGAGGGCGATCGGCGCGCAGGCGGCAGGAGATCGGTCTGGGGATGGTGGAAGATCGGTCTGGGGGCGTCCCGAGACCGGTCTGGGGCGGTTGGCGACCGGCGCAGGGGCTTCCGGAGATCGGCCTACAGGCGGTGGCGAATCGAGGTGGCACGATTCATGATTGTGGTATTTTCCATAGAGAAGTGGTAAACTCTCCACGCCCGATGGCCTGGACCCTGAAGACGGAGACTTCCGGCAGGTAACACCGCCGCCCAACCGCCCGGGAACCCAAGCTTACCACCAACACTCAACCCTTGCTTTCCCATGACCTTCCCCGACCCGGACATGTCCATGAAACCCCTTGACCTCGGCATCTTCTTCTTCGCCAGCTCCGAGGGTGGGGACGACGCCCGGGACGGCTACCGACTCATCCTGGAGGCGGCCCGCTTCGCCGACCGTCGCGGCTTCGCCTCACTCTGGATGCCCGAGCGGCACTTCCACGCCTTCGGTGGCCTCTCGCCCAACCCCGCCCTCCTGGCCGCCACCCTGGCCACCCACACCGAGCGCATCAGTCTCCGGTCCGGAAGCGTGGTGGTCCCCCTCCACCATCCGGCACGGATCGTGGAGGAGTGGTCGGTGGTGGACCAGCTCTCCGGCGGACGCGTGGAGTTGGGGGTGGCCGCCGGCTGGTTCCCCGACGACTTCGTCCTTGTGGACGGCGGGTACGAGGAGCGGAAGGACACCCTGGTGGAGCGGATCCACGAGATCCGAGCCCTCTGGCGGGGAGAGCCCCTCCGAGCGGTGAACGGGATGGGCGACGAGGTGAGCGTCCGGACCGTGCCCCGGCCGGTGCAGGCCGAGATCCCCATCTGGCTCACCGCCGCCATGTCGCCGGATAGTTTCCGGCAGGCGGGAACGCTGGGCACCCACATCCTCACCCACCTCCTCTTCCAGGGCATTGATCAGCTCGCCGAGCGGATCCAGGAGTACCGGGCCGCATGGCGGGAGGCGGGCCACCCCGGCGAGGGCCAGGTCTCGGTCATGGTGCATACCCACGTCACCGACCACGACGAGGGCATCCGCGAGCTGGTGCGGGGGCCCATGAAGCAATATCTGGGAAGCTCCGTCTCCCTGGCGCACCGCTACCTCCAGTCCCTTCCCATCTTCCGCGACAACCCGGAGCTGACGGTGGAAGGGCTCTCCCCTGAGGCGGTGGACACGGCGCTGGAGTACTCCTTCGAGCGCTACTTCCGCACCAGCGGGCTCTTCGGCGCTCCCGAGTCGTGCCTCCCGCTCCTGGCGCGCCTCTCATCCATCGGTGTGGATGAGGTGGGATGCCTGGTGGACTTCGGCCTCCCGGTGGACCAGGTGCTGGCGGCGCTGGAACCGCTGGACCGCCTCCGTAAGCTGGCGGCGGAACCCACCGAGCTGGCCGCCTCCATCGCGGGCCCGCCGACCCGGGAGCCGCTGGGCTACGCCTCTCCCCTCCCGGTGGGTACCGCTACCAGCACCCGAGAGCCGGCCGCCGGGGGTGCAGGCGTGCCGGACACCCGTCTCGGCGACGGGTCAGCCACGCGCCTCGCCACCGCCTCCACCCCGGCCGCGGCGGAGATGGAAGCGGTCCTCTCAGGCGTCTGGAGCGAACTGCTGGAGCAGGACCGGGTCGATGTGGAGACCAACTTCTTCGAGTTGGGCGCCCACTCCCTCCTGGCCGTTCGCGCCGTGGAGCAGATCCGGGAGCGGACCGGCCATACGGTGGAAGTGGTGGACCTCTTCCGCTTCCCCACCGTCCGATCGCTGGCCCAGCACCTGGCCGGCGACGGCGACGCCGAGGAGGAAGGGATGGAGGAGGCCCGCGCCCGGGCGGCTCGGCGCCGGGGGGGGCGGCCCGGCGCGGACCGTCGGGCACGGCGGTAGGGAGAACCGAGCCGTACCAGGGGCGGGGCGGAATGACCTACGGGTTGGCCTCCGCCTCCTTGGTCGTGATACGGATGACGCCGTGGGCGCCCGCTTCTCCCCAATGCGTCAGGGCGGCCTCCCCTTTGAAGACCTCCACCCGGGCGATGTCCACGGGATCTATTTCCGAGAGATCCTCAGACCAGACGTCGCCGTCCACCACGATGAGGGGCGACGGGCTCTCGGGGTCGGCGGCGCCGGCCCGGAGCGCGATGTCACTGGTCCTGAGCGGGGGCGTGGCTCCCGCATCGGGGGCCGATCCATCGGTCCCGGCGACGGTCTCCTCAGCCACTGTGGCGCTGGACTCCGCCTCCGTCGGCAGGGGCAGGGTGTCGGCGGTGGGCACATCCACCTGGCAGGCGGCCAGAAGGACCGTCAGGGCCAGAAGTACTCCGGCGAGGGCGGTGGGAATACGGGAAAGGGGTGAGCGTGGCTTCATAGCGCGGATCCTCCTCTTGAGGTGTCGGGCGGGGGCGGAGAGGGTGAGGGCCGGGAGCGGGCCCAACGGTCGGTCTGTGCAGACGGAGAGCAGCGTCCATGCATAGGCGCGGCGGGAGACTCCACGCCTCAGGACCCGGGCGTCACAGTCGGCCTCCAGTGCCTGCCGGAGGCGTCTGTGCTGGAGCCAAAGGAAGGGGTTCCACGGAACCATGATCAGGGCCAGGAGGCCGGCGGTGAGCAAGCGGGTATCGCCGGCCCTGCGGTGCTCCTCCTCGTGGAGAAGGATCATGCCGAGTCGGGGCTGATCCAGCGTCAGAAGTCGTTTCGGCAGAACCAGCTGGGGGCGTGAGACCCCCACAACGGCAGGCCCCACATCGTCGGACAGCAGAAGCTCATGGCCCAGGACCCGGGCCGACGGCCACCGAGCCAGCCGACGCCGCAGGCGCCGCTGGGCCGCCGCAGCGCCTGTCAGGAAGGTGAGGGAGGCCAGGAGCCAGAACGCCAGGAACGCCCGGCCCGCCTCAGGCGGGGGCTCCCCGCCCAACACCGCACGGCCCAGGCCCCGGTGCAGGGTGGAGGCGACGTGGTTCACGGTAGAGGCCAGGAAGGTGGGGATCACGCCCACGACCTCCCTGGCGAGAGCGCGAACTCCCGCTCCAGCCGCCGGTTGATCCCCAGCTTCTCCCAGCGGCTCCACCGCCGCCACACCCTCGCCCGCCGTGGCCTGGGCTCCGGAACCCGGAGGCAGGGCACCACTGGCGGCCAATCCCAGGCTGCCCACACTCCCGGCCAGCGCCAGCGCCCACACCCAGCGGGTGGGGCTCCCCAGGGCGGCCAGGCCCCTTTCCAACCCCCAGGCGGCCAGGGTCAGAAGGCCGGAGAGCGCCACCCCGTAGAGGATCCAGCTC
Source organism: Gemmatimonadales bacterium (assembly GCA_007695195.1). Classification (GTDB taxonomy): domain Bacteria; phylum Gemmatimonadota; class Gemmatimonadetes; order Longimicrobiales; family Gaopeijiaceae; genus PWLA01. The sequence goes on from REEG01000135.1 coordinate 37,277, forward strand.
ATGGGGCCTCCTCGCCCAGTTCGTCCAGGAGTCGGCGCATGCGATCCAACTCCGCCGCCGGAATGGTCCGGGCCGACACGAGGCGAGCCAGCGTGAGTTCCGCCGACCCGTGGAAGATCTTGTCCACCACCCGGTCCAACGCCGAATCCCCCGCCCGCTCCGCCTCTACCACCGGGAAGTACCGGTAGGCCCGCCCCTCCTTCTCGTGGCGGACGTACCCCTTCTCTTCCAGGATCTGCAGGATCTTGAGGATGGTGGTGTAGGCGGCCTCTCCTCCCAGGGCCTCCCGGACCTCGGCCACGGTTCCGGAACCGTCCCGCCAGAGGACGCTCATGACGTCGAGCTCGCGCTGGGAAAAGGTGATGTCGTCCATCCCGCCTCCAGAAGGCAGCTACGAATCGGTGGGTACGAACCCCTTCGTTACTACCACCAACCTACACCCCACTCCCGGCCCTGTCTACCCACATGTTCGTAATTGGTCGATCCCGGGACCTTGTTCCGACGACGGGCGGGACGTACGGTGCGGAGGATCCTTCCTCCGCCCCCGCCCAGATCTCCCCCTTAGCCGCCACCCGGAGCCCTCGCCCCCGTCATGCCTCCACACGTCCTCCCTCGCCCTCTCCGGGCCGGCCCTCTCCGAGCCCACCCACTCCGGGCCAGACCCCGACGCCAGGTGGTCCCCCTCCTGGGCACCCCCCTCCTGGCCATCATCCTCCTGGCCGGGTGCGCCGGCTCCCTCCATCTGGCGGAGAGCGACCACCCCCGGGTCCTGGCCCACCAGGCCATCGCCGGCGACAGCCCCTCCACCCCCGGCCCCTGGGAGGTAGGCTTCCTCACCTACGGGAGCGGGACGGACCGGCAGCGCCCCGAATACGCCGAGGGCGTGGCCTTCACCACCACCAGCGTCGACGCCTCCCCCTTCGCCCGACGCACCGAACAAGCCCGCTTCTGGCGCCGCTACTGGGGGTTCGACGAGACCGAATTTCCGCGGAATGGCCGGGTCTGGTATCCGGAAGGCGAAGGCCCCTTCCCCCTGGTCCTGGTGGTGCACGGGAATCACGACCCCCGCCGCTCCTCGGATCGGGGGTACGCGTACCTGGGCGAGCTCCTGGCGAGCCGCGGGTTCATCGTCACCTCGGTGGACATGAACTTCCTGAACGGCCGCATCCGGGGCGAGAACGACGCCCGGGGGTGGATGCTCCTGAAGCACCTGGAGGCGTGGGAAGGGTTCACCGCCGACCCGGACAACCCCTTCCACGGAAAGGTGGACTGGGACCGCATCGCCCTCATGGGGCACTCCCGGGGAGGCGAGGCGGTGGGGCACGCCGCCGCCTTCAACCAGCTCCGGCACTACCCCGACGACGCCGCAGTCACCTTCGACTTCGGCTACCGGATCCGGTCGCTGGTGGCCATCGCCCCGGTGGACGGACAGTACCTCCCCGCCGACCGGCCCGTCCCCCTGGAAGACGTGAACTACCTGGTCTTCCACGGCTCCCACGACGGCGACGTGACCTCCTTCGCCGGGCTCCGCCAGTACCAGCGCGTCTCGTTCACCGGCGAGGTGCCGGCCTTCAAGTCGTCGGTATACGTCTACCGGGCCAACCACGGCCAGTGGAATACCGGGTGGGGTCCGCTGGACAGTGGCCCCCGGAGTCCGCGCATCCTCCGGCTGGACGGCCTCCTCCCCATGGAAGATCAGCTCGAGTTCGCTCGGGTCTGGATCACCGCCTTCCTCGAGGCCACCCTCCTGGGCGAGGAGCGCTGGCTCCCCCTCTTCCGGGACCACCGCACGGCAGGGGAATGGCTCCCGCCCACCATGTACAAGACCCGCTTCGAGCACAGCACGTTCGTCCCCCTGGCCGACTTCACCGAGGACATCGACCTCACCACCGGCACCACTCCCGGGGTCACCCTGGAGGGCGAGGGGCTCTCCACCTGGCGGGAGGGAGAGCTGGTCCTTCGCTCCCGGCTGACGGCGCAGCAACAGCGTTCCCAGGAAGCCCGCGCCGTGTGGCTGGGCTTTCATGGCTCGGAGGAAGGGCAGGAGCGCGCCGCGACGCCCCCTCCCCGGTGGACCGTGCGGCTGGACGAGGGGACTGCGGCCCAGGTGGGGATGGGCCTCGGCGCCACCCTGGACTTCGTCATGGGCGCCACGGAACGCCGACCCGGACCGGCCGACGAGGACGACGAGGACACGGAGACGCAGGAGGCCGGGAACGAGCCGGATCAACCGGCCCCCGACGCCACCCCGGAAGGCCCCCTGGACCTATCGGTGGTCCTGGTGGACGACGCCGGAAGCGTCGCCTCCCTTCCCCTCTCCCACTTCGGACCGCTCCGGAAGCCGCTGGAGATCCGCATCCTCCGGCGCTCCGACCTGGAGGCGGACCGCTTCCCCACCCTCCACGAGGTGGTGGGGCACCACTTCTCCCTCCCGCTGGACGAGTTCGTGGCGGTGAACCCCTCGCTTCGTCCGGACCAGATTCGGGAGATCCGCCTGGAGTTCGACCGGACCAGGGTGGGCGAGGTCTGGCTCACCCGGCTGGGGGTGAGCCAACCCGACGACGGCTTCCTGCAGCCCCGGGTGCCCGCAGGCGCCAACGGAACCCCGTAGCTGAGCCAGGCGGTCCCCGGGGTTCCGAGACCGTTTGCGCCCCCCCTTGCCCACCGCGGCAGGGGATGACCGGCGATGACCGGCCCGGCGACGCCCCTCCCCTACCGGAACCGGAGGGCCACCCCGTGGACCCGACCGCCGTCGGACCGGGGACGCACGCCGTACTCCAGGGTGAAGCTGTCGCCCAGGAAGGCGCCGCCCATGCTCCAGGGCGACGTGCCGACGCGGCGACCGCTCTCGAGCCCGGCCCGGCCCACGAAGGTCCGCCCCGCCACGGGCCACCACCCCACCTCCACCCCGATCCCGGCCCGGGGCCGGTACCCCTGCCGCACCGTCAGCCCCCCCATGGCGGCCACGTCCAGGGGACCCAGCGGCGTGGCCGTGGTCCCGAACCCGGCACGAGCCCAGCGCGGATGAAGGCGATCACCCGAGGGCGGAAGCTCCAGCGACGGTCCCAGCCCACCCCCCGACACCCCCAGCGTCACCGGACCCACCTCGGCGGCCACCCCCAGATCCAGATGGGCGGTGGCGTCCCGCGCCTCTCCCCGGCGTGCCTCCATCCCGGTGAGGGCGGCCCCCACCCGAATGCCCTTCACGGTGCGTCCGAGCCCGGCGGTGACGGCGCCCACGGTGGTGCCTTCCCCCCCCGGAGCTCCCTCGACTCCGTCCACTCCACCGGCCGCGGCGCCCCCGTCCCACACCCGCACCCCCAGCCCAGCCCCACCTCCCCACCACGCCGTGGCCGCCGCCATGGAAAGCCAACCCACTTCCGGATACAGGCGACCCGCCGCCACTCCCGAGCCCCGGGCCCGCTCCACCAGGGCCGGATTCCCGAAGAGGAGATCGGGATCCCGGTCCGCCAGGGGGAGGGCACCGCCCAACCCGAGAGAGCGGATGGAGGGAGGCACCCCCGGATCACCGGTGAGCTGAGCCCCACCTTGTACCGGCACGAGAAGGGCCGGAACCGTGACCACAAGCGCCAGGACCACCCCAAGGAGCGGAATGGCGGAGCCCTCGGAAACGGCCGGAGCGGCACGGGAACCAGCTCGAGCGGGGCGGCTCAACCGGTTGAGCCACCAGCACCGGACCCTGGACAGAGGAGGTAGAGAAGGCATGAGGCCGTTGTCTGGAGGAAGGGAGGACCGGGATGTGAGAACAGGGGCCCGAGCGGAGAGGCCGGTGGGACTCACGGGAGAATGGCGGTCCCGGGCGACTCCCCATCCGGTGGGTCCAGCGTGAGCCGGGCCATCTCCATGAGGGTGAGGGCCGTCACGAAGAGGACGGGACCCACAAAGATGCCGACTCCGCCGAAGACCACCAGTCCGCCCAGGACGCTGAAGAATACCACCAGGGGGTGCAACTGGGCGCGGTTCCCCACGAACACGGCCCGAAGGACGTTGTCCACCGATGAGATCACCGCGAGCCCCAGGACAAGGAGGGCCAATGCCTTCCAGGGCGAGCCCGCCACCAGCAGGATGATGCTGGCGGGCATCCAGACCAGAAAGGGACCGATCACCGGGAGAAGAGAGAGGAGCCCCATGATCAGTCCCCAGAGCGCCGGCGCCGGAAGACCCAGGGCCCAGAAGGCCACTCCGCCCAGGATGCCCTGGACCACGGCCACCAGGAGTGAGCCGAAGACGGCCGCGAAGCTGACCTCGGCGGCCCGGGACATGAGACGCTCCGTCAAGGTGCGCTCCATGGGGATGGCATCCTTGAACTTCTCGGCCAGGGCGTCGCCGTCACGAAGAAGGTAGTAGATGGTGAAGAGGGCGGTGAGGGTCTGGAGAAACCAGCCGCCAAGCCCCGAGAAGAGGCCCAGGGTACGGGTGGCCAGCGTACCGGCCACCTCCCGCGCCTGATCCGTGAGGTTGGCGGTGACCTCCGCGGGATCCATTCCGATCCGGTGGGCAAGGTAATCGATCCAGAGATAGGCCCGTCCCCCGGGTTCCAGGGCCTGGCTCGCCGCCGCCGCCACCAGATCGATCCCGATTCTGGCCTGGTGGAAGAGGATGAGGGAGATCCCCAGGACGGGGAGCAGCACCATGAGAAAGAGGACGGCCGTCCCCACAATGGCGGCCAGCGCCGGCCTGCGCACCCATTCCCGGAACGGGTGATAGGCGGGCCAGGCCAGGGCCACCACTACCAGACTTGTGAGGATGGCGGGAAGGAAGGGTCGCAGCATGGTGCCCACCAGAACCACGCCTCCCAGGGCCAGAACCGCCAGGAAGACCCGCCGGAGACGATCCGCATCCGAGGCCGGGACCACCCCCCGGGCCTCCGCCCCCTCCTCGCTCCCCTGAACCTCCGGTGGCTTCCCCATGCCCTACCCGCTGCTTCCCGACGACGACGGCTCGGGCACCTCCGTTCCGAACCCGCCGGCGGCTGAGCGTCGATAATCCTTGGGCGAGAAGCGCGGGCGCCGTGCCGAGCCCTGGAAGGGCCGCGGCCGGAGCTCCGGATCCCACACCGGAACATGCTGGATCTCGATTCCGCCGGTGAGGAGCTCCGAGAACCATTCCACCAGATCCGCCAGCGGCACGTGGGGCCCCGCCGCCGGCGCGTCGGGTCCCTCCTCGTCGCCGGCCCACCCCAGATAGACCACCCGCCCGATCCCGGCATCCCGCAGTACCCGGGGCGTGGGGAGGATGGAGTCATCCAGGTAGTAGCGGTTGTCGAATTCACCCGGGCGCCCCTTCCGGGTCCCCAGCCGCATGGCATCGCAGACCCACAGAGGCGGCGCATCGGTGGCCAGGCGCCCCCGGGCCTCGGCCAGCGTCGACGCCCAGCGAAGCAGCTCCGCCACCAGGAGGTCGGCAGGAAGAAGTGCCTTGGGGTGGGGCCAGTGATCGAAGGTGCACACCGGCTGCGCCTCCCCGTCGGCCACGAGCCACGCTGCCGCCTCCACCGCCGCCCGCCCCGGCAGGTCCACGACGCACAGCGTCCCGGGCTCGAGCCATCCCGGCGCCGGCGCCCCGGGTCGGGCGTGTCGAGGGAGGAGGAAATCCCCGTCGGGCCTCACGGGAGTCGCCCCGGCCGAGGACGCTCCGGCCCGCTCCGCAGTCTCGAGCCGGGTCCGTTCCGCCTCCACCACCGCCTCCGGTGTGGGTCCGATCCGGCGTCGATCCATCCAGTCCACCGAGGCGAAGAGGGGGATGGCATGGTACGGCTCCCAGGGACTCCCCTGGAGAGGACCCCACACCTGGAAGAGGGGCTCGCTCCGGGCAAAGGCCTGCCAGTCCCGTCCACCCCGGGCGTCGGACGCCTGGGGATCCCCGGCCGTGCGCCCCTTCACCAGTCGGATGGGGAGCCGGAGCCGGCCCAGGGCCTCAAAGAAGTTGGACCACCGTTGCCACATGCAGCGCCTCATGGGTGAGGAAGGGTCGGGCCGCGGCCCGGGAATAGTATCCGGCGAAACGCCCGTTCACCACGAAGGCCCCGAGAGTCGGGAAGAGCGACCCTGCTCCGAACTCCAGGGGGGTCACCTGGAAGCACTCCTGGAGGCACCACTCGGCGGGCTTCGCCTGCGCCTCCTTCAGGGCTTCGTCCCAGACCTTCGGGGTCACCAGCGAGCCCATGATCACGGCATCTCCCATGCGACCGAAGGCCCGCTTGAGCACCCAGCGGGGCTGCTCGTCCCGCCACCGGGAGATCCCATCCGCCTCGAAGGGCAGAGTCCGGGGCGCATGGGCATCCAGGAGGGCCAGCGTTTCCGCATCGTCGGCCATGACCTCGCGCCACACCTCGAAGACCTTCTTGCTCTGGCGGACCATGTGGCGGAGGGGGTTCATCATGGGGAGCCGGGCGCCCATCCGTCCCCAGGTCCCGAAGTTGGGGAGGCGGGGCATCCACTCGCCGGGGTAGAAGCGGAAGGCGCCGTCCACGGGCGTCCCCAGGATCCGGGGCCGACCCGACCACCCCCGGGTCAGGTGGGCCGGGGAGCCCCGCACCGTCCGGTGGCCGGCCTCGGTGAACCACCGGTCCAGGATCAGCATGTGCTGCAGATCCTCGGAGAAGGCGGTGGCGTAGAGGAGCCCCACCGTCTCGGCGTCGGCGAAGGCCGTCACCAGCGCATCCCGAAGCCCGGCCTCCCACCGGCACCCCGGCCCCGGATCTCCCATAAGGTGGGGAAGCCCCACCGTCTCGTTGAACCCCCCGGGGACATCCTCGTTGAACTCGGACACCATGAGGCGCCCGTCGTCGCAGGGGAAGAGGTCGTAGCGGGCACACTGCAGCGTCCGCTGGGGCTCCCGGGCCAGGAGGGGGTGCAGGGGACGGGGAATCCCCAGCCGATCCAGGATCGCCACATCGGCGTGGACCCGGTCCTCGAAGCGGGAGAGGGCCGCCGAAAGCCCCTCCACCGCTGCCACCACCTCTCGGTGCAGCGCCTCGGGCACCACCATGACCTCGGGGATCATGGTGAAGTGTCCGGCGGAGTACGTATCCCACTTGAACCAGTCGAAGCGGAGGGCCCGGAGGAGCTCGGATCGCTCCGCCTCACCCAGCCCCCAGGGCCGGGTGGAAAGTCCCCACCGGTGCGCCGGGGTCGCGGGAGGTGGCGCCACCCCCGACGGGCTCCCCGACGGGCTCATCCTCCCGGCCCCAGGAAGATGTTCAGGACCCGGTTGGCACCCCACGCCGCCAGGGCGAGCCCCAGGTAGACCAGCCCCTCGGTGGCTCGGGCACCGGCGGGGCGCCCCACCGCAACCGCGCCCCCGGACGCCCCGGCTCCGGCCCCGTCGGGAGCCTCCGCAGACCCGCCGGCCCCGGCCCGAGCCACCCCCAGGAAGACCTCGTGGGCCAGGAGGAGCCCCGCCAGCACCCCGAAGGTGAGGAGCCCATGCCGCCACCCCCAGAAGTCACCGGCCACGGCGTCGGTGAGGGGAATGGCAGCGGCCAGGAGGAAGAGGGCGGCGGCCCGGCCGTCTTCCGGATCGTGGGTCCGGCGCAGGCTCCCGGAGGTTCCGGGGAACCGCTTCCGCTCCCGCCGCAGCCAGATCCGGAAGGCCATCACCAGGGCGATCCACCCCATGAGGAAGAAGCCCCAGACGATCCACCACCCCCCCTCGTCGTCGCCCACCGGATCGGCATCTCCCCAGAGGCTCCCACCGAAGATGAGGCCCGTGGCCAGGACGAAGGCGGCCATCACCAGTCCGGCCACGGGATTGCGGCGCTCCAGAACGTCGATCCGGTAGCGAAGGCCGGTGATGCGGGACCCGGCGTGGCCGAAGAGCTTCACCGCCGCATAGCCCAGCACCAGGTAGAAGAGGACGTAGACCCCCCGGACGCTGTCGTCGGCCCAGATCAGGCAGACGAGCCAGATCCAGAAGAGAGACGCCAGCACCGCCGCCCGCACCAGCCCCGGTCCGGGATTGCCCCGGAAGTAGAGGCGGTGCATGGCCGCCTGCATGGTCCCGATCCACGCCCCCACCATGGCCACGAAGGCGACAATGAGGATCAGGACCTCCGATTCATCCATTCGCCTCTCCGTCGGTTGTTGACGCGATCGACCCGAGGGGTGGAAGGGGCACCTCGAGCGCCTCGCCCAAGGCCCGAAGGAGCTCCGCTTCTTCCGGGCCCACGCGACCGTCCCACTCCACCACCGCGGCGGCCGCTTCCAGGAAGCCACGCTTGGCTCCCGGGGCCGCCATCTCCAGCGCCGTGAGGGAGGCGTCCACCATCCCCAGGCCCAGATCCCCCGCCGATGTCAGTCCGCCCCGGCCCCCACCGCCGGGGAGCCTCGCCGCCCCTGCCGAGAAGGCGTCGGCCGCCGCCTCCGGCGCCCTTCCTCCGGCATGGGCCAGGAGCGAAAGGAGAATCCCAGCGGGCTCCGTGAGGCCATCGAGCCCCTTGCCCCCGCCTCTCCGGCCGCCGGGCTCCCCCTCCACCTCCACCGGAAGATTCCGGCGAACCAGATGGAAGAGGGCGAAGAGGAAGGGATCCACCGAGCCGCCCCGTCCCCTTTCCAGCAGCTCGGACAGGGTATCCCGAAGAGCTCGGGCTCGCTCCGCCGGGAGCCCCCGAAGCCCTGGAAGCGCCAGCTCCAGGAGGGGAAGGCGGAGCTCCCGGGGAGCCGAGGACGCCCAGGTCATCACGTCGTCGGAGCCCCTCAGGACCCGATTGCCCAGGCGGCGCCCCACCACCTCCGCCGGATCCCCTTCCTTCCCCTCACCTTCGGGTCGTTCCACCCCCGCCAGGACCAGCCCCACCACCGTTCCCAGGGCTCCCTCCGGGGTGCGGACCTGACTGCGGATCTCGTCGGGGAGGGCGCCGAGAATCCGCCTGGCTTCGGCCACCTGCCCCGGTCCCAGCGTCCCGGCCGAGGCGAGGATCCCCCCCAGGATCATGGCACCGGGGAGGCCGCCGGCAGCACCTGACTCCCGGCCCTCCATGAGGTCGCGGATGGGGTCCCGCCGGGAGGGCCGGCTCGCTTTCCTCCCCGACCCCCGGACCTTGGGCGCCGGGGGGACGTCGTAGCTCCCGTCCCACGTCGGCTGCACCCTCCGGATCCGCTTCTCCAGCGGCGGGTGGGTGGCCGTCATCCCCGAGAGGGCCTTCCGGCGCCCCGACGCGAAGAAGAAGTGGCTCGCCTCCTCGGCGTGGGAATCCTGGAGGCGCGATCCGTGGGCACCGGCGCCGATCCGCTTCAGGGCGTTGGCGATGCCGTCGGGGTTCCGGGTGAACTCCACCGCCGCCGCGTCGGCCAGATACTCCCGCTGGCGCGACACGGCGGCCTGGATGAGGCGCCCCACCAGGACCCCCAGATAGCCCAGGACCACCAGGGCGATGCCGACGGCCGCGATGGCGCCGGCCTGCCCTCCCCCTCCCGAACTCCGGCCCCGGCCCGACCCCATCCCTCCCCGGAGGACTCCGCGCCCCACCACCGTCAGGAGGAGGATCCCGAAGAGGAGGCCCATGAGGCGGATGTTCAGGCGCATGTCGCCGTTCAGGATGTGGCTGAACTCGTGGGCCATGACCCCCTGGAGTTCGTCCCGGGTGAAGGCGTCCAGGGCGCCTCGGGTGACGGCCACCGCCGCGTCGTTCAGGGTGTGTCCGGCGGCGAAGGCGTTGATGCCGGGCTCCCGGTCCATGATGAAGACCTCGGGAACCGGAACCCCCGAGGCGATGGACATCTCCTCCACCACATTCATGAGTTGGCGCTCCTTGGGATCCCGGGTGCCCGGATCCACACGGCGCCCCCCCAGGAGCTCGGCCACCGCCGCGCCTCCCTTCCGAAGCTGGCTCGTGCGAAAGGCGGTGCCTCCTCCGATGAGGACGCCCATCCCCAGCGTCACCAGGACGAAGAGGCCGGGGTCGAAGAGCCGGGCCGGGGAGGCGGGACCGGGGGTCACTCCCGGCTCGGCCGACGCCCCGGCAACGCCCAGTGCCACCGCCGCCACCAGGTAGACGCCCAGTACCAGCCCCACTACCGCCAGCACATAGAGGGCCACCAGCTTCCTGGACAGTCCCCTGGCCTCGTCCTGGACCTCGAAGAAATTCACGTCTCTACATCTCCTGG
>REEG01000082.1 GCA_007695195.1 Gemmatimonadales bacterium
TATGGCCAGGCAGGGGCGCAAGCCTCCGTTGATCTTCCCCGTTTCGCTGATGAGGGCCGCCATCACGTTGCACAGAGGCCTCCAAGGGTGCGCGACGGTGCCGGAGGTCGTAGGTTGCGTCCGTTGAGGTGAGGGGGCCGGCTCCTGGAGCACACTGAGGCCAGGGGAGCGGGCTTCCTCACTGGACCGTACTGGACCATCTGCGAACTCCAGCTCCTTCCGAGGTTTCCGAATGTACCCGCACTCCCATCCGCTCCAGGGCCCCGCGCCGATCCGGAGGCCAGGCAACCTTCTTCGGGGAAGGTCTTGGCGTCGAGCCGGTGCCTCTGCACTCCTCCCCACCCTGGGCTTCCTGGCCCTGGCGGTAGCGCCGGGACTCCTGGAGGCCCAGTCTGCCTCCGACGCGTCCGAGCAGGGGATCCCCCAGACGTACGACTGGCACCTGGAGCTGCCCCTTTCGGCGGTGACCCCCTGGGGGCAGGCGGTGGACACCACGGCCACGCGCCTCATGCGGTCGTGGACCACAGCCCCGGAGTTCACCAGCCGGCTGGTGGATCACCTCCCCCTGGCGGAGGGGGTGCCTTCGCCCATGGAACACTTCGGCCACCCCTTCGGACGCCCCGATTACCTCCACACCAGCGCCGAGTTCTACGGGTGGTATGAGGCGCTGGCGGCCGCCTCGCCGCGCCTCTCCTTCGAGTACATGAACGAAACGGAGGAGGGGCGGCGCTTCGCCCTGGTCCAGATCGGGTCCCCGGAGAACCTGGGGCGGCTGGAAGAGATCCGTCAGGCGTACCACCGCCTCACCGAACCCCGGGAGACGAGCCGGGAAGAGATGGAGGCGCTGATCCAGGACCTCCCCATGGTCCACCTCATCACGGCGGGGCTCCATGCGCCGGAGACAGGGCAGCCCGAGGCGGTGGCGGAGCTGGCCTACCGCCTGGCCGTCTCCGACGATCCCATGATCCGCGAGATCCGGGACGAGGCCGTGATCTTCATCTTCCCCCTGGGTGATCCCGACGGGTGGGACCGGGTGGTGGAGTGGTACCGCGTGAACGCCACCGACGTCCGGGAGTTCTCGGACCGGCCGCCGGGCCCGCCCTTCTGGGGAACGTACATCCGCCACGACATCAACCGGGACGGCTTCCAGCTCACCCAGGCCTCGACCCGTCAGATGCTCTCCCTCTTCGAGCACTGGAAGATGCCGGTGGGGATCGACCTCCACGAGTCCGTCCCCTTCCTCTACGTCTCCACCGGAACGGGCCCGTACAACGAGAACCTGGACGCCATCCTCCGCCACGAGTGGCAGTGGGTGGCCCACCATGAGGTGACCCAGGTCACGGCCCAGGGGATGCCCGGAGCCTGGACCCACGACTTCTTCGACGGGTGGAATCCGGGATACTGGATCTTCGGCATGAACAACCGGAATGCCAACGCCCGCTTCTACGAGACCTTCGGGAACTCGGTGCCCCAGACCATGCGGCGCGAGGTGGGGGCCAACTGGACCTCGGTGGAGTGGTTCCGGGCCAATCCCCCCTACTCGGAGGTGGACTGGTCCATCCGGAACAACCTGAACTACGCCCAGACCGGACTCCTCCACTCCATCCACCTGCAGGCCCGGAACCGCCGGGAGGTGCTGCGGAACTACTGGCAGAAGAACTGGAACGCGGTGGAGCGGGGCCGCACCCATGCCCCCCACGCCTGGGTCATCCCGGCGGAGCAGGGGCGGCGGGCCGACGTCTCCCAGATGTTGAACCTCCTCCTGACCCACGGGGTGGAGATCCACCGGGCCGATGGCGCCGCCGAGCTGGACGGGGTGCCGGGATGGGTGGCCCGTCAGGCCGACGCCGGGGAAGAAGGCACTGTCGCCATCCGTCAGGGCGACTTCCTCATCCGGGCGGATCAGCCCTACGCCGGCTTCATCCGCAACCTCATGGAGATCCAGCACTACCCGGAAGACGCGCCCCGTCCCTACGACGATGTGGCCTGGACCTTCCCCCTCCTCTACAACGTGCAGGTGCACGAGATCACGGATCCCGCCGTGCTCCAGTCCGCCATGACGGCGGTGGACGACCGGGTGCACCTTCCCGGGAGTGTCCGTTCGGTGGCGGGCCGGAGCGGCCCGGCGTGGTGGGCGGTGCGGGTCGAGGGGTCGGCCCACTCCCTGGAGGCCCGCTGGGCGCTGGGCGAAGACCTGCCGGTCTACACCACCCGTCAGGAGGTGGAGGTGGATGGCGACACCCGGTGGAATCCCGGGAGCTGGCTCATCCCCACCGACGCCATGAGCGAAACTGAGGTGGAGGCGTGGGCCCGGGAGTACGGGCTCGAGGTGGTGGGGCTCCCGTCCGGGGCGGAGGAAGGGCTGAGCCCGCGGCGCCAGACCCTCCCCCGCATCGCCGTGCTGCACAGTTGGCGGAACACCCAGGACGACGGCGCCGTCCGCTTCGCCCTGGACGATCGGGGGATCCCCTACACCTACTTCCCGGAAGACCGCCTCCGGGAGGGGAACCTCCGGGACCGCTTCGATGTGATCCTCTTCCCGGAGCAGGGGCGGAACTCGTCGGCCCGGCAGATCTTCGAGGGGCTCGACCCGTCGTCGGGCCCCATGGCCTGGGAGCGTACGGAGGGCTTTCCGACCCTGGGCCACCTCTCCACCACCTCCGACATGACGGGGGGGATGGGGCTCGAGGGGCTCCAGGCCATCCGGGACTTCGTCCATGCCGGGGGCACCTTCATGGCCATGGGCTCCGCCGCCACCCTCCCGGTGGAGATGGGGCTCGTGCGTGGGGTCACCCTGCGCTCCACCGGCAACCTCTTCAGCCCCGGCTCCATCGTGAAGGGGGAAGGGGCCGACCGGGGGCACCCGATCCTGGCGGGGTACGATGAGAGCTTCCCGGTCTTCGACCGCTTCGGCCCCTACTTCTCGGTGTCGTCGGAGCTGGAAGAGAATGTGGTGCTCCGCTACGCGCCGGCGGATGAGGTCTTCCTGAGCGGCCTGGTGCTGGGTCGGGGCGGGCTCGGCGGACATCCGGCGGTGATCTCGGTGCCCCAGGGCGACGGGTTCCTGGTCCTCTACGGGGTCCGGGCGCTTCACCGCAACCAGACCCGGGGGGGCATGGCGCTGGCCTGGAACGCCATCCTGAACTGGGATGACCTGGGCCCGTCGGCGGTGGACACCCCGGCCGTGGCCGAGGATCTGGAGGCCGAGGCCCTCCAGATGCACTGACCCGCGGGGACAATCCGGCAGATTATGGGGTAACGTACTGCATGGATACGCGGCGATGGATCCGAGACGGCGGGGCCCCGGAAGAGGGGGCTCCGCCGTTTCGTCATCCAAGGGGGCGGGGGCGCGGTGGGGTTCGACGGTGGGCCCTTGTGGCCGCGGTCCTTCCGGCGGTACTGGTGGCCATGCTGGGCTCGGAAGGTCTCGAGGCTACGACCTTCCAGGCAGGCGAGCCCGCTGCCGACACGATCCTGGACCCCTCCAGCGCCGCCCTTCGGGATGAACTGCAGCGGCGGATCGCCTACGCGGCCGCGGAAGGAGCGGCAGGGCGGGAAGGGCGGCTCCATCTCGGTGGCCGCCCCCTCCGGTCGGGAGAGGCGCTCCTTCGCTTCTATCGGCAGCGGGACTTCGCGCCCATCTGGCGCACCGCCGAGTCCCGGGACCGCCTTGGGCTCCACCGCGCGCTCCGGTCGGTGGAGCACGATGGGTTCAATCCCACCCACTATCATGTGGACACGCTGGGTGAACTCTTCCGGGAGCTGGTAGCGGCCAGTGGAGAAGCCGACGGCGCTGCGGGCATACAGGCCGATGTAGAGCTCCTCCTCACCGACGCGGCCCTGCAGCTCATCCACCATCTGGCCCACGGCCGCCTGGATCCCGCCTCCCTGAACCGCCACTGGTCGGCGCCCCGTTGGTGGATCGACCCGGTGGCGCACCTGTCCCAGGCTGCCGAGGCGAGCGGTGGCATGGGTCCCACCGAACTCGAGCGGATCCTGGATGACCTGCGTCCCGCCGGCATGGAGTACCAGGTCCTGCTGGGCGAGGGAATCCGGCTGGAGCGGGTCATGGCCCAGGGGGGATGGGCCCGGGTGCCGGAGGGACCGACGCTTGATCCGGGAGATGTGGACCCGAGGGTGACCGCCCTCCGGGAGCGGCTCCGGATGGGTGGGGATCTCCCCGGAATCCCCGAATCCCCGTCGGCGGAACCGGACGACCCGGAGCTCTACGATGCAGAGGTGGAAGCGGCGGTGCGGCGCTTCCAGGAGCGACACGGCCTGGAGGTGGATGCCCGGGTGGGGCCGGCCACCCTGGCGGCCCTCAATGTGGGAGCAGCAGAACGGCTCCGGCAGCTTCAGGTGAATCTGGAGCGCCGACGCTGGCTCCCTCAGGAGCGAGGAGACCGGGAGATCCGGGTCAACATCCCGGCATTCACGGTGCATATCTACGACGATGGGACGGAGTCCATGGCCATCCGGGCCGTGGTGGGACGCACGGACCGCCCCACGCCCCTGTTCAGCGGGCGCATGACCTATCTGGTCGTGGCGCCCTACTGGCATGTCCCCCCCTCCCTCGCCGTTCGGGATCAGCTTCCCAAGATCCGCACCGACCCCGGGCACCTGGCCCGGGAGGGGATCGTGGTCCTGGACCAGGCCGGCGGCGCCAGGGTCGATCCGGCTACGGTGGATTGGGGCGCCATCAGCGCGGCTGAATTCAATCGCCGCTTCCGCCTCCGTCAGGAACCCGGTCCCCGCAACGCCATGGGGCATGTGAAGTTCATGTTCCCCAACCGCCACAACGTCTACCTCCACGACACCCCGGATCGGCACCTCTTCGCCCAACCCCGTCGTGCCCTGTCGTCGGGGTGTATCCGCATTGAAGGGGCCCTGGAAGTGGCGACGCACCTCTTGCGGGAAGGGTCCGACTGGAGCCGGGAGAGGATCGACCAGGTGATTTCCGCGGGACGGGAACGGCAGGTGGTCCTCCCCCGTCCCTACCTGATCCACCTGGAGTATCGGACCGTCTTCGTGGAAGGGGGCGACACGGTCCACTTCCGGGACGACATCTACGATCTGGACCCTGCGGTGTGGACTGCGCTGTCGGCGGGACCCGGCGGACCCCACTGGAGGGATCCGGAGTAGGAAACGGAGTTGCTGGTGGGAAATCCCGAATCCCGGACCCGGCGTCCGGTCCCCACAGCCCTCCTCCGCACCCCCTGGTACCTCTGCATGCCGCTGCAGCCCAGCCGCTTTCCGACCCCCGTTCTCTTCGCCGCCATTCCCATCCCGTTCGCCGTCTTCCTCTGGGGGCAGCTCCCCGGTTTCGAGCCGGAAGAAGCCCTCTCGCCCGGTTCGCCGCCGGCCTACGGCGAACTCGCTCCCGAAGACAACCCCTTCGAAGCCCTTCCGCTGGAGCTGGCCAGGGAAGCCCCCATGCCCCTCCCTGGATCGGCTTCCACCCCTGAGGTCCGCCCCCACCCCTACAGCGAGGAAGTCCGTGCCTCCTTCCGGATCCGGGTCCGGGATGCGGTGGTGCCGTATCGGGTGCTGGGCGTGACGGTCCGGCCCGGCGAAACCGTGGACATCGAGCTGGACGAGATCTGGGGCGAGGGGGCGGCGGAAGGCTTCCTTCTCCGGACCCCCGACGGCGTCGAGACGCCCTACAGCCCGGGCCGGTGGACGTGGACCGCCCCCCAGACCCCCGGCGAGGCTGTTCCCCTGCGGGTGGAATCACCGGTGGATATGGATGCCATCACCCTCAACGTCCTGATCCTCCATCCCTTCGAGGCGGTGGAGAATGGGGAGCTCAACGGATTTCGCATCGGGACCTACCGGAGCACGCCGGACCTTCCGCCCCCTCCGGGCTTCGTGGAAGCGTCTCCCGAACTCCTGGATCTCCGGGTCTCCCCCGGCTTTACCCTGCGCCAGTACCTGCCGCGACAGGAAGGCAACCCCCGGTACCTGGTCCTCTCCGAGCACCTGACCCTCAAGATGGAGGCGATCCTGGAGGAGGTCCGGGTGGAAGGGATCGAAGCCGCCACCCTCTACGTCATGTCGGGCTTCCGGACGCCCTGGTACAATCGGGCCATCGGAAACACCACCGACCACAGCCGCCACCTGTGGGGCGATGCGGCGGACTTCTTCATCGACGAGACGGGGAACGGGTGGATGGACGACCTCACCGGTAACGGGGAGGGTGGGGAAGCGGATGCCCGCCTCCTCTACCGGATCGTGGAGCGGGTCCAGGACCGGGCCGAGCCCCATGTGGTCCAGGGGGGGCTCTCCAGCTACCGGGCCAACGCCGTCCGGGGGCCCTTCATCCATGTGGACACCCGGGGGGCCCGGGCGCGCTGGTGACGGCAGGACGGCGGACGGCCTAGCAGGCCTCGCCGCAGTGGGCCTCCACCACCAGATCCAGGAGTTCCCAGAACTCCGGATGCTGCACCCGCCGTCCGTCGCCGGGCACCGTCTTGTGGGCCACCACCATGTCCAGAGCCGGCAGGACGGCGATGTACTGACCCACGGCCCCCACTCCCGTATAGGCGCCCCGGTAGGGGCCCTGGTTGTGGGGGCCGTCCCAGACCCACCACATGTACCCGTAGCCGTGGGGACCCTCCCGGCGGTGCTCGGGATTCATCTCGCCCACCGGGGTGATGGGACGGGTCATCTCACGCATCCAGTCGTCGGAGATGAGGCGCTGGTCTCCCCAGCGGCCGTTGCGGAGCGCGAGAAGCCCCACCCGAGCCTTGTCCCGGGTCGAGAGGTGCATGTGATAGGACGGGTGCATGGACTGCTCCAGATCTCCGCCCTTCTCATGCCGCTCCCGGTCGAAGTCCTGGAACCGCAGGGGGATGGCCAGCTCCATGGCCAGGGCGTCGAAGATGTTGACGCCACTCACCTCTTCGAAGATGGTGCCGGCGGCGTTGAAGTCCCAGTTGGAGTAGAGGTAGAACTCCCCCGGGGCCACACTCCCCGGCTCCGGCGCCGAGGCCAGATCGTCGCCGGCGTTGGAGGCCGGACGGTAGATGCCCGACCGTGAGGCGATGACGTCCCGGATCCGGGCCTGTCGCTCTTCCGGGGTGAGGCCTCCGTGTTCATCGATCCCAACCTGCTCCAGCGTCCAGTCCAGATCGATGATCTCCCGGTCCCAGTAGATCCCGTAGAGCATGGCCAGGATGCTCTTCCGCACCGACGCCAGGTAGCTGACTTCGGTGACGTCCCCGTATTCGAAGGCTACCCGCCCGCCCGTCACCACCATCATGGACGAGGTGGACATCCCCTCCAGGTGGCTCTCCACCCGAGCCAGTCCTTCGGTGCTCATCCCCCCGGCCTCCGGCGAGCGCCACCGATCCCACTCCGTGCCGGGAGTGGTGTCGCCGGCGGAACAGGCGGCGAGGGCAAAAAGGGCGACCAGGAGAAAGGCTGCAGCCCGGCCCACCGAGTGGATGGGGGTCGTGGGAATTCTGGTCATGGCGTCGGTTTGTCGTCCGCGAGCGTCAGGGCGTGACCCAGAGGTTCGCCTTCACGATGAGGATGTTGTCGGCGGGAGCCCGGAAGAGGGCCGACCGGTCCCGGGAGAAGTCGAAGTCTCCGAGCCCCCGGACCATATCCCGCCGGTTCTGCTGCCAGGCTACATAGAGGACCGCCCCGGGGTTCCACTCCCACCGGAGCACCGCGTTGCCCCGCAAACTCCTCAGATTGAAATTCCGATCCGGAATCTCCCCGTTCCCGGTCCAGGGTGCGAAATCGAAGGAGGAAGGACGCTCCAGGACTGTGGGATCCCCGTAGTCCCCCGCCGACAGGAAGGGCTGGGCGTAGGCCTGGATGGAGAGGGTGGGGGAGAGGGCCACATTGAGCCGCGTCTCCAGCGACACGGTGGTCTGGTCCAGAGGGGCAAAGATGTAGCTGCGCCCGAAGGTGGCGATGCGGTCGGGGTCGCTCAGGGTGGTCACGTACTGGGCGGCTTCCTGGAAGCGGATCACCTCCGGCGCCAGTTGAAGCTCCCACCGGGAGGAGGGACGGATCAGGACCCGGGCCTGGAGCTGGTCTTCCAGTCCACCCTCCGCGTCCCGGGCCACGCCGGTGTCCACCCGGAATCCCACCGACCGGCGCCGGTCGGTGGTGACGGACCCGGAGAACGACGTATGGGCCGGGCGATGGGTCAGGGGGCCACCCCGGGTGCGCCGGTCGTCGTTGGCCCGGGTCCGATGGGTGAGGGACCCGCTCATCTCCAGGAACCCCAGGGTGGTGGCGCTCCCCCGGATGGTGTGCCAGTTGGCGATCATCTCGCCATTGAAGTTGAACTCGTAGCGAACCCGTCCCGAGGCATCCCACCGTCGGAGGTGGCGCCCCGCCGTGGTCTCGGTGTACCGGAGTTGGGTCGACACGTCGCGGCGGTCGGTGCGCACACCGAACCCCATGTCGTTCACCTCGAAGGACGGAGTGGTGAGGGCGCCCCCGAGCTCGGCCTGCCAGTTGCGACCCATGCGCCGGGCCAGGGTGGTGGAGGCGGCGAACCCGTTGAGGACCGTAGCGGTGGAGTCCACCCCCAGATGAGGGGCGTCGGGCCGCTGGAAGAAGTGGTGGCCGGCCCGCTGGATCCGGGTCAACGCCTCGGGCGATCCCGCCACCCGTGTCCCCACGACACTCCCCTGGACCAGCCATCGCCGCTGGTCCCATTCGTGGCGGAAGTCCAGGCCGCCGGCCCAGGCCGACGACGGAAGGAAGAGGTCGGCCCGGCCGGGATCACTCTCGCGGAGGACGCTGGTGAGCATCCCTCCCACCACGGAGGCGCCGTCCCGCAGATCGCGGCGAACCCGCACCGCAGCGTAGTTGGTGAGGGGTTCAGCCACCACGCGCCCCGCCTCATCGGCCCCATCCAGGAAGCGGGTTTCGGCCCGGGCCGTCACCGCCTCCATGAACCCGAACCTCCACCCCCCGTCCGTTCGGCCGGTGAGCTTGGCCGCCCCCAGGATGTTGGCCTGGCGCGGCGTGTCGGAGCGGGGTGTCGGGGCCGGAAGCTGGGGACTTCTCCCCATGCGCCTGGTGTAGAAGAGACGCCCGCCGGCATTGGACCCTCCACCGAAATCGAAGACATCGGTGCCTTCCAGGAAGAAGGGGCGCCGCTCCTGGAAGAAGGTCTCGTAGACCCCCAGGTTCACCACCGCCGGGTCCACCTCAACCTGGCCGAAGTCGGGATTGAGGGTGGCGGTGAGGAGGAGGTCGCCGGACAGTCGGTAGCGGAGATCGAGACCTCCCGACACCGATCCCTCCCGAGTGTCCCGGAAGGGGTTTGCGCCCCGATCCACCGACTCACCCTGGAGCACCATGTAGGGCCGCAGCTCCAGGGGCTGCCCCGGTGCAATGTTCCGGATCCCCTCCAGATGCGCATAGCGGGGGATGCCGCCTCGTTCCTCGCGGGGAACGAAGGCCAGCACCGAGCGCTCCTGCTCGCGCCCGATGATGCGTTCCACCTGCAGACCCCAGGTATGGACCTCGCGCTGGGGAATGGGAAGCTGGGAGAGGGGGATCCGCATCTCCACCGTCCACCCGTCCGGATCGATGCGCGTCGCCGACTCCCACACCGCGTCCCAGGTGGTGTCCTCGGCCTCGGAGAAGGCGTTGGAGCCGGACCCGGCGCTCAGGAGGGCATCGCGCTGAACCCCCGCCGGACTCACCTGGAAGAGGTAGGCCGTGCGCCGATCGTGCTGGGAATCCAGGGCGATGCCGAACCAGTCGGCATCTTCCAGGTTCATGTCCCGGCGCCCCATACGGGCGCTCACCGGACCGGTGTCGTGAAGCCGGGCGCCCACGTAGAGCGCCGCCTCGGTGTAGAGGATGCGGACCTCCACAGGCTGCGAGGCCGGGGCGCCTTCGAAGGGCTCCATCTGGCGCAGTCCGCCCACCAAGGGCGCCCGGCTCCATACCTCCTCGGAGAGTGTCCCGTCCACCCGAGGAGCCTCGGCCTGACCGATGCGCAGGGCTTCGACCCGGACGATGCCATCGTCTACTTCACCTGATCCAATGGCCTGGGCGCCCACCCCGTTGGTGGGTGCCAGCGTCAGACCCAGAATCAGGAGGACCGCCGCCGTCCCCCTCACCGCAGGCCGTTGAAGAGCAGCGGCCAGAGCCCCACCGTCTGTCCCCGGAAGTTGGGCTGGAACCCGTACAGGAGCACCGATCCCTCACCCACCGAGGCCTCCACCAGCGCCGGCATCCCGCCGATGAACTCCTCACCCAGCACCCATCCCGCCAGGTGGGGATTGCCCTCGCCGTACGTCGCCAGGACCCGGGCCCGGGGATCGTTCACCTCGAAGGCCCGACTCGTCCGCCAGTACCAGGCCATGAACTCGGTGGGCACCCCTTCCCGGATGGGGTGGGCCGGATCCAGGTCCAGGTGGAGGATGGATCCGGGGATGAAGAAGTCCTGAGGCGGGAGATCGGCCACGGCGTTCCGGACATCCAGCTCCAGCACGTCGATGGCGAAGTCGGTGGCTTCGTCGATGGCCACCAGCCGACCGCCATTCTCCACGAACGCCCGCAGGGCGGTCATACCTTCCCGACCCACCCCGCCGGCGTACGGGGCGGGCATGACCTCATCGCTCCACCCGTTCACGATGGACTGGGGCGACTGGTCCTGGAAGATGATGACGTCCCATCGGTCGTTGAGGTCGCCGGCCCGGAGGTCCTGATTCCGGACCTCATCGTAGGCGACGCCGGCGCCGTCGAAGAGCCAGCGCGTCCACCCCTGGGGCATGGGCTCCTGGAACGAGCGGTAGAGCCCGATTCGGGGCGCGTCGGAACCGGTGAGGAAGTCCGGTGCCTCGAACCGCGGCTCGGTAACCATCTCCATGGGGTCCGAGAGCGACACGTCGCCGTGGGGGAAGGACTCCACCGCAACCGCCTCCACATTGAAGAGGAGGGGAAGGGCGTGGGCAGTGGCGTCGTAGGGGCGGATGGGGGGCCCGCCCGGGTACTCGCGGAGGTCCGGATACTCCTGGATCTCCAGCATGGTCTGGGCGAAGGAGGCGTAGGGCTGCTGCATGGGGATCACCCAGGAGCCCTCGGGGAAGGTGCGGGTCGAGCCGTTCAGGGCGTCCGCCACCTGGAAGGCCGACCGGGCCTCATGAACCTCCACGGCGCCGGTGGTGAGGACCCGGAGGAGGTGGTGGAGCCCCAGCTCATTCTCCTGGCCCGCCGGGATGACCCAGGCATCGGGCCACCGATCCCACCCCGCCACGGCGTCCCGGTGGATATCGGCGAAGTTCCGGAGCCAGAAGTCCCGATTCCGCGCTGCGTTCCGGAGGAGCCCCATCGCGCCGGCCTCCAGGTAGTCCACGATGTCGTCCAGCCCCCATCGCCCCCCTTCCCAGGGCGCCGGGAAGGTCACGCTCATGACCCGGGGGTCGTAGTCCCGAGCGGGCCGAAGATCATCCATGGTCTGGAACATGGGGTTGGCGAAGTCGTCCAGCCGGGCCGCCTCCGATAGGATCCGGATCCCGCCGTGGTAATGCATGTACGCCCGGGCCGGAGTGTAGATGTCGAAGATGGCGCTGGTGACCACCCCGGTGTAGCCGCGTCGGGTCATGTCGGCGGCGATATCCGTCCCCAGGGCGTTGAACCCGGCCACGATGCGGGGATCCACATTGGGCTCCACCGGATCGATGTAGGGGGGGATGAAGAAGCGGGCCCCCTGATTCCCCATCTGATGGGTGTCGTAGACGATCTGGGGCTTCCACCGGTTGTGGGCGTGGATCACCGTGTTCCGGGTCTCGGGCTGGGCGAAGAAGAACCAGTCCCGGTTGTTGTTGTGCCCGGTATACTGGTGGTAGAGGCGGGGGAGGGGGGCGGCCTCGAACTCGGTCCCCTTCCACTGGTGCCACCACTCGGCCATCATCTGCGTCCCGTCCGGGTTCAGGGAGGGGATGAGGACGATGATGGTCTCGTCCAGGATGTGGAGGATCTCCGGGTCCTGGGACGAGGCCAGGGTGTAGGCCAGACGCGCCGGCATCTGCCCGGCACCGATCTCGTTGGAGTGGATGTGGTTGGTGAGGAGCACCACCGTCCGCCCCTCCTGGATGAGCCGCTCCACCTCGGCCTCACCGGAGATCCGTCGCGGATCTGCCAGGAGGTGCTGGATCTCCAGGAAGCGGTCCAGGTTCCGGTGGTTGGCCTCGCTGGTGATGACCAGTTGGAGGAAGTCCTCGCCCAGGGTGGACTGCCCGGTGGTCTCGATGGTGACCCGGCCACTGGTCTCGGCCAGACGCTGGTAGTAGGCCGAGAGTTCGTGCCAGTCGGCCATGGTCCCGTCGGCTCCGATCTCGTGACCGAAGTGCTCCAGCGGAGTGGGGATATTCTGGGCCTGAAGGGCGGCGGCGGGCAGCACCAGGAGGGCAGCGGCGGTGAGCGATAGGGCGAGGCGACGTCTCATGGGTACCGGGCAGTTGGAGTCCACAGGAATGGATGCCGTCAACCTATGCGCCCGCGCGGGGTGTCGCCAGAACCCCCTTGATACGGTGTCGGTGGTCGCCGGCTTCGACCGGCCCGCAGACTCAGGGCCCGTCCACCGCCACCATCTGGATCTCCACCACGGCGCCCCGGGGGAGGCCCGCCACCTCCACCGTGGCCCGGGCCGGATAGGGCGGAGCCAGGTAGCTTCCGTAGATCTCGTTCATGGCGGCGAAATCCGCCAGATCGGTGAGGAAGACCTGGGTCTGCACCACATGCCCGAAGTCCATCCCCGCCGCCGCCAGCACCGCCGCCAGATTCTCCATGACCTGGCGGGTCTCGGCCTCAATCCCCCCTTCCACCATCTCGCCGGTGGCGGGATCCAGGGCGATCTGTCCGGCCAGATAGAGGGTCCCCCCGGCACGGATGGCCTGGCTGTAGGGACCGATGGCCTCGGGAGCGTCGGAGCTCTCCACGGCCTGGGGTGGGGACCACGCCGGAGAGTCGGGGGTGGGGTCAGGGGCGGGGCCACACCCGGTGCCCACC
>REEG01000178.1 GCA_007695195.1 Gemmatimonadales bacterium
CGGCGTTCAGGAAGAGGATGTCCACACGGCCGAAGCGCTCCATGGCCTCCGACATATAGCGGGCCACCTCGGCGTCCCGGGAGACATCGGCGGCGGAGATCCCGACGCGCTCCCCGTCCAGTTGGGCGGCGGCCTCGGTGAGGGCCTCCTCACTGAGATCCACCAGGTGAACACCCGCTGCTCCTTCGGCGAGGAATAGCCGTGCCGTGGCGAGGCCGATCCCTCCGGCTCCTCCTGTGATGATGGCCACGCGTCCGTCGAGTCTCATATCGGGTTTCCTCCTTCTGAGGCGAAGTCCAGGTTCGGAGAGTGGAGGAGACAGGGTTCTCCATCTCCACATGGGCAATCTAGCAGGGAAGGCAGGGAAGGGTGAAAGGGTGAGATAGCGAGTTGAACTGAAGGCGTGAGGATGAGAGAGGTGGCGGCGTCCCGGGTGTCTTTGCGTCGATTCGGCAATGAGCGAGATTGATGGGCAAGCCATCCTTCCCAAACGAAAAAAGGAACACTTCCATGTTTGGTTCACCCTCCAGGGGGTCTCGAAGTGAGGTCCCTGTGCCGTTCTTCCTTATCGTTCTCATCCCGTTTCTCAGTCTGGCGGTCACCGGATGCTTTGCGTTCGTGGAGTACGATGCCGATCGCAGCTTCGGGGCGGGGGTTCGCGGGCAGGTGAGCCTGGACCGGGTTCTCCCCACAGATCGGGACGAGGATGGAGGCGGGTTCGCGAGTCGCATGGGGGTGGCGGGCGGGATCCATTTCTTCACGCCCAGCGAAGGAGATGTGCTGCAGGCGAATGCGGACCTGATGGTTCCCCTGATCCGCCTGGGGGACGGCGCGGCACGTTCCTATGCGGGAACGGGGGTCTCGCTGGCGCGGACCTCCGCCGGGGGCGATTCATCGTGGGATCCTGGCCTGAACCTTCTGGGCGGTGTGCAGTTCGAGCGCCGTACCTTCGCCCCCTTCTTCGAAGCCAGGGGAGGTCTGGGCGGGGCCGCCACATTCAGTGCGGTGGTGGGAGTCCGGATCGCATCACCCTGACAGCGGAGAGGAGTTTCGATGGGAAGCGCCATCCGAACAGATAGTTGACTTAAATGTATTTAAATTAGATGATTATCGAACCGGCTTTCGCTTCGTCGTGGGAGTCGCAGTCGTCTGTTTCGGGAATCTGAGTATCGGGAGATGCCCTGGGTCTCCCGCGTCGTACCGCCTCTTCACACTCCGGGTCCGGGAGCGCTGCATATGGTCGAGCAGGGGGCCGATTCAACGTTTGATCTCATGGCGTTGGCCGGGGAGGCACTCAGTTCGGGTTCGGCGCTCGATCGCCTTCCCGTGGCTGTGTGTGTGTGGCGTCCCGACACCACCATTGTGTGGGCCAACCGCCGGTACCGGGATCGAATTGCCGGTGGGGAAGAGCCGGTGGGCCGCCGCTGGCTCACGGACTTCCTTGAGGCAGAGGTTCGCCACGAGGTCGCTCTTGTGGTTACGGATGTGGTGAGTCGCCCGCGCTGGTACACCAATCAGCACTCCGTGATGGATCCCTCGGGAAGGCGACGCCGCTTTTTGTGGGTGAACAGGCCCCTGGTTGCCGATGACGTTCCGGAGTCCCCTCCGGGCGATGGTGCCACCGACGCGGGCTGGGGTGACTCATCTGTGCCTGAGCCCCATGGACTCTTCTTCCAGTCCGTGGGTTTCGAGGTCACCGAAGAGATGTCCTGGTTGCTGGAGGGGGAGCAACCGGAGTCGGGGTTCGACGTGTTTTCCCCTCCCTTCGGCCCATTGCGGAACCTCGCCGGTGGGGTGGCGCACGGAGTGAACTCGCACCTTGCCACCATCCTCACCCACGCCGAAATGGCGCTCTCCGAGCGAGGTTCCGTCGAGTCCACGGAGGCCCACCTCCTTGAGATCCTGGCGGCGGTGGGTCGGTGTGGAGATCTGACCCGAACCCTCCTGTCCTTCGCCGGACGGCGTCCCTTCTTTCGGCGGCCGGGCACACTGGACGAGATGGTGGAGGCGATGGTACCCGGACTCCAGCGGGTGGTGGGCCGGAGTATTCGCCTCCGGTGGTTACCAGGCGCAGGAGACGGACGGGTCCGGGTCGATCCGGAGCGGCTGGAAGAGGCGCTGGACGGCCTGCTTACCAACGCACGGGACGCGATTCTGGCCTACCGGGTGGTGCGCGGAGAACCCCATCATGGCGAGATCGTCCTGTCCACGACGGAGATCCGGCGGCGGACCTTTGAGACCGAGGAAGCCTCCACAGCCGACGCGGTTACCGCTGTTCCTGGGCGGCGCTACTTTGCCGTCACGGTGAGGGACGACGGCATCGGCATGGAGTCCGCAGTGGCTCAGCGAGCGCTGGATCCCTTCTTCACCACCAAAAGAGGGGTCGGTGCCCAGGGGCTCGGTCTCTCGGCGGCCCAGGGGTTTGCCCTCCAGAATGGGGGTCTGTTGGAGATAGAGAGTACTCCGGGCCTCGGCACGGCGGTGCGCCTGCTTCTCCCTCCCATGGCCGCCGAGCCCGCACCGATCCGCTTCGGCTCCCCCTCCAGGGAATCGCCCAGCGACCTACCGCCGCAAATTCTCCTGGTGGAGGACGATGCGGCCCTGCTCCGGGTGATGGCCCGCTTCCTGACCCGCATGGGATACAGGGTGCAAACGGCGGCCGACGCGGAAGAGGGACTTGACTGGGCACGGGTCCATGGGGATTCATTGGACCTTCTCATCACCGATGTCCTCATGCCGGGTCGCAGTGGGGTCGAACTCCAGGAGATTCTGGAGCGGGAGGGGGTCCAGCCCCCCTGTCTCTTCATCTCCGGCTTCACCGCCGATTTCCTGGAATCGCGGCAGTTGAGTGCGGATGGGGTGCGATTCCTGGCCAAGCCGTTCTCCCTCGATGCCCTGTCCACAGCGGTTCGGGAGCTTCTGGAATCACGGAAGGCCTCCGGGGTTCCTGGCTGACGGATGGGGCAAGGGCTCAGAATGCCAGCAAACGCGTCACCTTCAACGTGAGAAGGCGCTCGGACCCCGATCTGTCGTCCCCCATCCGCCGGCGGTCCGTGACCACCAGGTAGGCCTCGCTCAGAGGAGCGTGAAGCCAGGTGAGCCGCAGGTTCGACACGAGCAGTTCCTGTGCTTCATTGTACTGCACGACCCCCCCTAGATAGAGACGGGTGGAGTGGGCCACCCGGAGTTCGGACCGGTAGAGGTTGGCCGAGAACTCTTCGCTTCCCAATTCGATGGCATTCCGGTTGGCCTGAACGGCAAGGGACAGGCGGGGATCGGGCTGCCATCGCAGGCCGGCTCCCACACTCTGTCGTCGGCCGCCGAAGTAGCCCCCTGCTGCCCCCATGAGGCTTCCGGAGATCCGTCGATTACCAGA
Organism: Gemmatimonadales bacterium; assembly: GCA_007695195.1. GTDB lineage: Bacteria > Gemmatimonadota > Gemmatimonadetes > Longimicrobiales > Gaopeijiaceae > PWLA01. Next base: position 3,377 of record REEG01000178.1, read on the forward strand.
AGACTGGTACCGGGCCTCGGCCTCGGTGAACTGGTAGGTGCCAGCGGCGACCTGTCCCTGCCCCTCCACCTGGAATCCCACTTCCAGCCGTTCCATCCGACGTGTCACGCGCGTGGAGAACTCTCCACCGTCCGCGAAGTTCATTCCCAGTCCACCGGTCTCCCGGGTGGTCTCGACCTCGCCGGTCACAGAGGTGTACCGATGGGCCTCGACGTAGGGGTTCACGTCGAGAACACCGGGGAGCGGTGGTCGAGGGTGAGCCCCCACCGTGGCGTAGAGGTGGGTCATGCCCCGCCTCTGGACGAATCCGACACCGGGATCGAAGTCGGGGCCGACCCTTCGCGCGAGAGCCGACGCGTCCCAGATCTGGTCCCGCCACGCTACCCAGAGCCGACCTGTCCACGCGTCATCGTCGTCGGACGCGCCGCTGCGGGATGTGCCGGCGGCGTAGGAGCTGACGAGGAGGTTGGGGCCCAGCCGCAGGTTCATGTCTACACCCCCGGCGCGATTCCACCCCCCTCCTTCCCGGCTCTGTCGGTCCGTGACCAACACCCCCACATCCGAGGCCGCTCCCACCCGCCGACGGAGGCGAATCACCGAGAAGGCATCTCCGGGCACCTCCTCCACGGCACCGGTGCGGGCGTGGAGAATTCCCACCTCTGTGTCCCCTGCCTGACCCGAGAGTCGTCCTCCTCCCAGAAGGGGTACGGGGCGTCCGCCCTCCAGACCGATTCGCCGCGAGTGGAAGAGGCGAAGATCGGCGGCCGATGTCCCGCCCCGGTAATTCCGTTCCGACTGCTCCCCGAAGAGGAACATCCCGGAGTTCTCCACAAAGAATTCCCGGCGCTCCGGGAAGAAGGTGGGGAAGCGCGACAGGTTCACCTGCTCCCGGTCCACCTCCACGTGGGAGAAGTCGGCGCGCCAGGTGAGATCCATGGTCATTCGCGGGGTGAGACCCCACTTGAGATCCAGGCCGCCGTCGGCCTGGGTTCCCTGACGCCAAGCCGGTAGGGTGGAACCCCGGCCGTCCTGCGACAGGACGAAGGGTTTTAACCGGATATTCCGCCCCACCGGTACCTGGGGGGGGCCTTCCACGGTTCCGGCCCGCTCGGCGAAGTGGATCTGGTGGCGACGATCCAGCGGAGCCCACGCCGTGCGCTCATTTCGCCGCGCGATGGACCGGTGGAAGTTGACCCCCCAGAGCTGCTCGTCGCGCGATGGATCGAACCGGAGCGTCGTCCACGGAATGGCCATTTCAACGGTCCATCCCTCCGGATCGATCTGTGTTGCCACCTCCACCACGGCATCCCATGCGAAATCCAGATTCCGGGAGTTGTCGAAGGCCTGGCCGTCGCGAACGGCGCCGGCCGGATTCACCAGGAAGAGGTACCCGTTCCGGCGATCGAGGAAGGTGTCGAGAAAGACGCCGAAGAGATCGATGTCGTGGGCGCTGACCCCTGGGTGATCCCGTTCCAGCGTTCCGGAGACCAGCAGATCCGGTCGACTGTCGAACATACGGGCGCCGATATAGAGGTACCGGTCATCATAGAGCATCCGGACCTCGGTCTCCTCGGTGGCGGGAAGACCGGCGTCGGGGATGGCCTGAACAAATCCGGTAAGGGGGAGCGCCGCTTGCCAGGCCGGCTCATCCAGTCGGCCGTCGATGGTGACGGGGCCGGTGGCAAGAGCGGCCTCTCCCGCCGGCCGTGGGGCCAGTTCAGGATCCAGGGCCTGGCCCACAGAGGCACTGGACTCCGAACCCATCACCTGCCCCCCCACGGGCGAGGGGAGAGCCGCCGCCGGCGCCAGAACGAGTGCCAGGGCGACCACCTGGAGCCGGATCGGTCGGGGAACCCGGGGGACCCGAAGCGGAAACGCCGCCATCAGTGGCGGGTGCCTGGTGGTCGTGGAGGGTTCATGGGGTTTCCTGAAGGGTTCGACAAGTGGGCGGGCCGGCCATGGGGCAGGGACGATGGGGTCGGACCGCAGTCTTTCGTCTTTGCAATGCGTGCGCAAGGTCCAGGCCGGTACGAACCGCTGCATCGCCACGTCGGATTCCGCCGGGCCGTTGCCGAGGATGGTGTTCCGAGCCACATTGGCCGCACTGTGCAACGTTCTCGTCCGACTGCGAGGGAGTGAGCCCGTGACGCCGCACCGAACCACCCCACTGCGGGCGACCGTGGAGGCAGCTTTCCGGACCCTCCGTCTCCTCCCGCTCCTCCTCGGGATTGTACCGGCCCTGGCGGCCCAGGACGCATCCCAGGTACCGGTGGGCGTGGAGTCAGGCAGCCTTGAAAAGGGAACACCGGGTGTGGACTTTGCCATCGACGTGGAGCGTGCCCTCCGGCCCTCGGCTCCCGCCGTGCGGACCGCTGAGCGCATTCGGGTGGATGGACATCTGGACGAGGGAGCCTGGTTGCAGGCACCGGTCATCGACCGGTTCATCCAGTCCCAGCCGCGCACCGGCTTCCAGGCGACGGAACGCACGGAGGTCATGATCCTCTACGATGACGAGGCCCTCTACGTGGGGGCGCGTCTTCATGAGTCGGACCGGTCCCGTTCCACCCTCCTCACCCTGGAACGGGACTTCCCTGGGGCCAGCACCCGTGACTCGGACATCTTCGCCATCACCCTCGATACATTTCTGGACCGGCGGAACTCCTTCATCTTTCTGGTCAACCCGAGAGGAGCGCTTCGGGATGGTCAGACCTTCGATGACTCGCGCAACCAGGATTTCGCCTGGCGAGGCGCAGTGGAGGTGGAGACGGTCCAGTTCGACTGGGGCTGGACGCTGGAGATGGCGATTCCATGGTCTGCGCTCCGATTCGATCCCACATTGGACGAACTGAGCTTCGGGATGAATCTGCTCCGGCGGGTGCGTTGGAAGAATGAGGACTCCTACTGGGCCCCGGTGGATCGGCACGATCCCGTGCATCGCATGTCCCGGGCCGGGACACTGACCGGAATCCAGGGCGTTTCAGGGGGGCGGAACGTTCGGCTGAAACCCTTCGCCGGCGCCGGACATTCGGCGGGGGCGGCGGTGGGTGAAGCGGATCTGGGCGGGCAGTGGAAGGCAGGAGGTGACCTCAAGGTGGGGCTGACGCCCCAACTGACTCTCGACCTGACCCTCAATACGGACTTCTCCCAGGTCGAGGTGGACCAGCAGCAGGTAAACCTCACCCGGTTCTCGCTCTTCTTCCCTGAGCAGCGGGAGTTCTTTGTGGAGAACTCCGGCTCCTTCACCTTCGGGGATGTGACGGAACGGGGCTACCGGACGGGGTCGTCGCTCCGTCAGTTCACCCTCTTTCACTCCCGAAGGATCGGAATGACCCCCGCCGGGCAGCCCCTCCCGATCCTGGGAGGGGGGCGTCTGTCCGGGCGGGTGGGCGATACGGAGTTGGGGTTCCTGAATATGCAGACCCGATCCGCCCGGGGGCTTCCGGCCGAGAACTTCGCTGTCGCCCGGGTACGTCGCCCACTGGGTAATGCCGGGGACGTGGGCTTCCTCTTCGTGAATCGACAGCCCACGGGCTGGGATGGGGCCGCCGGCCGTGACGGAGCCCCGGGCGGCGATGGGGTGGGCACAGGTCCGGATGGGGTCGATCCGGGCGAGGCGGCCAACCGGAGCTTCGGTGTGGACGCCAATTTCCGCCTCCTGGGGAATCTCATCGTGAATGCCTATGCCGCCGGTGTGCAGGACCCGCAGCTCTCCGGGGACCGTTTCGCCGGGAGGGTGGCGGCGGCATGGCGGGATCGGATGGTCAACACGTCGGCCTTCGTTCGCCACGTGGGCCATGACTTCGATCCCGGCGTTGGCTTCGTCCGGAGACCCGGCGTGCGCCATCACTACGGGACCTTTGGACTCCATCCACGGCCAGGTTGGGCTCTCGTCCAGGAGGTGAATCCGTATGTGGAGTTCGACTATGTGACCGCCACCGGCCCCCGTGTGACCGCCACCGGATCCGGTCCAGACGCCGTACTGGGCAGGTCCGACCTGGTCACCCGGAACCGGAAGGTGGGGCTGGACGTGGAGTTCTCGGACGGGAGCGAACTCAGTCTCCAGGCCGATGATCGCTACGAGATCCTGGATGTACCGTTCCGGGTCTCGGGGGGAGCCCGAGTGGCGCCCGGCCGCTACCGGTTCCGGGAGGTGGGGGTCGGTTACGAGTCGAGTCGGGCCCGAGCTTTCTCGGCTCGGGTCAACGTGGACGGAGGCGGCTTCTTCGATGGTGACCGCATTTCCACCCGGTTCCAGGGGCGGTGGCGCCCCAGTGCCCACCTGTCCGTGGACGGGATCGTGGACCACAACCGGATCTCCCTCCCCGAGGTGGGGAGTTTCACCGCCGACGTAGTGGGGACCCGCATCCGGTATGCCCACTCCACCCGGCTCTTCGCCAGTTCCTTCGTCCAGTACAACGCGGCTGCCGACGAGATCGTCACCAGCCTTCGCCTCAATTACATCCATGCGCCCCTCAGCGACTTCTATGTGACCTTCACCGAGCGCCGGAGCCGGGAAGGGGTCGGGCCGGAGGAGCGGGTGCTGGCCATCAAGCTCACACGCACGCTGGCCCTTTGATCCGGTGACCGTTCGTCCGGACACCACCGGGGCCGCCGAAGGAGGGGCACCGGCGACGCGGAGGCGGCGAGTCGGAGGACCGGGGTGGATGGTGGCGGCGGCCTTCATCGGGCCAGGGACCGTCACCACGGCAACCCTCGCCGGCGCGGGGTTCGGCACCGCCCTGCTCTGGGCTCTGGCCTTCTCCATTGCCGCCACCCTCGTACTCCAAGAGATGTCGGCCCGCCTGGGAGTGGTGACGGGACTCGGGCTCGGTGAGGCGATCCGGCGTCGCTTCTCCCACCCCGTCCTCCGGTGGGGGGCGGCCCTCCTCATCGTCTCGGCCATCGGGGTGGGGAACGCGGCCTTCCAGACCGGGAATCTCCTGGGAGCGGGGCTGGGGCTGGAGGCGGTGGCCGGGGGCACGCCACGGATCTGGGCCCTTGTCATTGGTCTGGTGGCGGGGCTCCTCCTCTGGAGTGGCCGTTACCGCCTGGTGGAGGGCATCCTCGTGGTCATGGTCGCCGTCATGTCCATCGTGTTCGTGGTGACGGCCATCATGGTCCGACCATCCCTCGCCGGCATCGCATCCGGGCTGTTCGTACCGCGGCTTCCCGATGGCGCCCTCCTCCTCACCGTGGCCCTGGTGGGGACCACCGTGGTGCCCTACAACCTCTTCCTCCACGCCTCGGCGGTACGGGAGCGATTCCAGGGCCCTGGAGCCCTGGGGGCCGCCCGTCGGGATCTCACCCTCTCCATCCTGGTGGGAGGGGCTGTGAGCATGGCCATCGTGCTCACAGCCGCCGGGACCATCCATGGTAGTGATCAGGAGGTGGCGAGCGCCGCCGATATGGCGCGACAACTCGAGCCGCTGCTGGGGCCATGGGCGGGGGGCTTCTTCGCCGTGGGACTGCTGGCGGCCGGCCTGACATCGTCGGTGACGGCGCCCCTGGCCGCCGCCTGGGCCACCGCCGGTGCGCTGGGGTGGAAGACGGATCTGTCGGCACCTGGGATGCGGGGGGTCTGGATGGTGGTGCTGGGCACGGGAATGGTCCTGGCGGCCTTCGGCGTCCGACCGGTAGAAGTCATCCTCTTCGCCCAGGCCGCCAACGGGGTGCTCCTGCCATGTGTGGCCGCCTTCCTGCTGCTGGCCGTGAACGACGCACGGTGGATGGGAGAGCGACGGAACGGCACCGTGGGCAATGTACTGGGAGTGACGGTGACGGCGGTGGCCCTGGCGCTCGGGGCGCGGGGAATCCTGGCGGCTCTGGGGTTTCTTTGAGGACCGGTACCTGGAGAATACCCACCGAAGTCTGGCGTCGGGCCCGATGAGGGCGTTAGCGTTGAGAGGACCCTTTGGTCCGAATCGCGGACGGGTCCGTTCCTGATTTCCCTGGAGGATGCGTGCTTCGTGCGGCCTTCACTTCGACCCTGGTCCTCTCTGGGGTGACGTCGTTCGGTCTCTTCGGCAGTTCCGGAAGCGATTTGGTTCCCACGGCGGTCGATTCGGAACCGGACGGAAAGATGCTCTACGAGTTGGTGTGTGCCATGTGTCACACCATGGAGCCGCCCCCGAGCCTGGCTCCGCCCATCTCCCACGCCGCCGCCTACTACTTCCATCGGTTCGACAGCGAGGACGAGGCCGTGGCGGCCATGGTGGCTTTTCTGCGGGAGCCTACGGAAGAAGCCTCCCTTCTACCGGCCCGGGCCATTGAGCGGTTCGGTCTCATGCCGTCCCAGGGCCACCTGTCCCACGAGCAGTTGGAGGCCGTGGCGCGCTATAGCCTGACCCTGGCAGATACGACCCATGGGCGGGGTATGAGCATGGAGCATGATCACCCCCACCAGTAGATCCACAGGAGGTTGACCCATGGCTGACTCGCCCCGTTCCAGTGAAGATGGACAGGTATTCGGGCTCTCCAAACGGGCGGTATTCGGTGCCCTGTCCCTGGTGGGGGTCCTGATTCTCCTGGGCGTCGGGATTGCCATCGGTCGGGGCCCAGTGCCCGAACTGCGGGAAACCGCCAGGGAGGCGGAACTGGCCGAGGCGGCGGCGGCGGACAGGGCCGAGAGTCTGGAGAGTCGCCTTCACGGCGAACAGGCCCTGACCCTCCTGTACCGCGCCCTTCTCGATGTGGATGCCCGGAACTTCGGCATCGCCAACGAACGGGTCCGGTCGTCCACAACGCGATTGGAACAGGTCGATCCGGTGCTCCTGGGGATGGATCCGGAGGATCTGGAGTCGATCCGCGCCGAGCTGGCCACCTTCGATATCCGGGTTGCGGAGGACCTGGCCGCCCAGCGCGCCCGTTTGACCGCGGTGGCGGAGCGTCTCAATCAGATTCTGGGAGAAGCGCGCTGATCCCCCACGTGGGGCTCAGATCTTCAATGTCTCTTCCAGGGCTCTTCTCAGACGGTCATGCTGGCTCTCGCAAGCGGTCAGAAGTGAAGCGAGACGAGCCTTCTTCTCATGGGCTGGGAGGTCGGTGGCTCCGGATCGGCGGGCCGCATTCTCCAACTGCTCAGCCCCCAACCTGAATTCCTCTGCCCGGAGGTGTCCGGCGGAACTCTTGAGTCCGTGGGCTCGCCGTTCCACTTCGTCGAGCCGGTCCTCTTCCAGAGCCTGCCGAATCGCTGCCAGTTCTCCCGGAGATCCCTCCAGGAACATCTTCCCCAGCCTCGCCGCCAGGGCATGGTCGTTCAGGAAAGCCGCCAGCATGGCCTCCACATCGAGGACGTGGCGAGCGGTGGGGGCATCGGGGTGAGGAGCATCATCGTTCACCCATCCCGGTGATTCCTGCCCATCCCCATCCCCCGCCGGGAGCCACCGATCCAGGATCTCGGCCAGGGCTTTGGGGAGAACGGGTTTTCCCAGGTAGTCGCTCATCCCCGCCTCCAGGCACCGCTCCCGATCGCCACGCATGACATGGGCGGTCATGGCTACGATGGGCACGGTCTGCGCCCACGGGGTATCCAGGTCCCGGATGCGACGGGTTGCTTCGAGTCCATCCATCCTGGGCATCTGTACGTCCATGAGGACGAGGTCAATCTCCCCCTCTTCGACCCGGGCCAGGGCCGAGGCCCCATCGGCGACGGCTTCGGCATCAAGGCCCATCTTACCCAGAATGCCGAGTGCGACCTGTTGATTGATGGGATTGTCCTCGGCCAGGAGGATCCGCGCTCGACGGTTCCGGAAGCGGTCAGCCAGACCATCACCGGGGGTGGAGCCACGGGTCGCCGTCGAGTCGATGGGGGCCGACTGCGTCCACTGCCGGCAGAGGACGCGCCCCATGACGCCCTGGAGGTCGCTGGTCCGGAAGGGCTTGACCAGAGCCTCGTCGAAGCCGGCCTCCATGATGGCCTCGCGGTTCCCCCAGAATCCCATGGAGGTGAGGAGGATGAGTCGGGTGCCCACAAGCTCCGGATCCCCACGCACCGATCGGGCCACAGCCTCCCCATCCATTCCCGGCATCTGCATATCCACCAGGGCTATGGGGAATGGCTTGCCGTCCGCCGCCGCCGTTCGGAGCGCCGCCACGCCCTCCGAGCCGCTCCCCGCCTCGTGCGGCTCCATTCCCCAGGATTGACAGTGGAGCCGAAGAAGTTCGCGGTTGGTGGCATTGTCGTCGATAATGAGAATTCGTCGGCCCTGGAGACTGGCCGTCGTCGCCGTCTTCTCCTCGTCCGCCGCCTGCTTCGGCGTCTCGGCGACGTCCAATGGAATCGTGAAGTGGAAGAGGGAGCCCGGCCCGCCCAGTGCCGGCCCGGCCGTGTCCGGCAGGGGCTGTGAACCGGGAGGGCAGGGGCTCACCGCGCCGATCTCCCCATTCATGAGCCCCACCAACTCCCGGGAGATGGCCAGTCCCAGGCCGGAGCCTCCGTAGTGGCGTGTGGTGGAGGCGTCGAGCTGAGTGAACTTTTCGAAGAGACCATCCACCTTGTCCGATGGGATTCCGATGCCCGTATCCCGGACGGTGAATCGAAGCCGGATCTCTTCGCCCGGGTAGAAGGCCTCCTTCGCGTCCGAGGCCACCTCGACCACGACGGCCACCTCTCCTTCCTCGGTGAACTTGACGGCGTTCCCCGCCAGGTTGATGAGGACCTGGCGAATACGGCTCGGGTCTCCTCGGAGATGGATGGGTACGGTGGGGTGATGGCTGCAGACGAATTCGATCCCCTTCTCGTCGGCCCTGTGGGCCAGGGCGGCGGACAGGCCGGCCAGGAGTTCGTGGAGGTCGAAGTCCACGGTTTCGAGGTCCATCCGGCCGGCCTCGACGCGCGAGAGGTCCAGGATGTCATTCAGGAGGGTGAGGAGTGACTCTCCACTTGTCCGTACCGTCTCGGCATAGCGGCGTTGCTCCGGTGTCAATTCGGTCTCGAGGAGCAGGCCGGTCATGCCGATCACCCCATTCATGGGGGTGCGGATCTCGTGGCTCATGTTGGCCAGGAACGCACTTTTCGCCACACTGGCGGCCTCGGCTCGTTTGGCCATCTCCTCGGCCCGTACCGTGGCCTCCTGAAGCCGCTGGTACGCTTCCAGGAGATGGGCCTCTGCGGCCTTCTCCTTGGAAATGTCCCGAACAATGGCCTGCAGGAATAGCCCATCCTCACCCTCCATCCGGGTGAGGGAGACGGTGGAAGGGAAGGGGGAGCCATCCGCACGGGCGTGGGTCCATTCGAAGAAATGGCTTCCCTTTTCGAGGGCCGTAGCGATGTGTTCCCGTGCCATATCTCCCGAGGCAGTCCCACAGGGCTGGTGGTTGGGAGCCAGGTCCCACGGTCCGTAGGCAGTGAATGCCTCGACAGATGGAACGCCGAAGAGGTGAAGGGCCGCCGTGTTGCCGTCTGTGAAC
>REEG01000075.1 GCA_007695195.1 Gemmatimonadales bacterium
AGGCGTTACTCCAACTCGCCCAACTGGGGCGCCGGGGGCGGGCGCCCGGGATCCCTTCCTCTCCCTCCTTCCCCTTCTCCCGCCTGATGCTGCAGTTCCCGAACGGCGTCGCTGAGCTCCTGAAGCCAGGGGGTGAGTTCGCGGAAGTACCGGTCCAGCTTTCGCTCCAGCTCTTCGGACATGGCGTATTCTCCAGATTGGGGGGGCTACGGCCGGCTCGAGGTGACGAGCTGGTCCCTGCGTTCCCGGAGGACCCGGGCGTCGCTGTTCATGCGAAGGCCCTCGGTGGCCACCGCACGGATCTCCAGGGCGGCGGATCGGAAGAGGGGGTAGATGCTGGGGGAAGCCTCCAGCCAGGTGGTCACGTCCACCGCTTCCCTGTGGCGTCCCAGGGCCAGGGCGAGCCGGGCGTGGATCAGCCGCTCATGACCCAGGGCGTCCGCTTCGTTCCACTGGATCTCTCCCTGTGGCCGGAGCGACCGGAAGACCTCCAGCGCGGCGACGGAATCTCCCTCCGCCAGGGCCGCGTGACCCGCCATGGCCTGCACCAGGAGGGAATCCCGGGGCGAACCGGACCCGGTGGCCAGGCGCTCCTCCATCCTCCGGGCCACATCCCGGGTCGCCTCGGCGTCGCCTCGCGAGGCCTCCCAGATTCCCATGAACCAGAGGCGGGCGATATTGGTGGAACCATACCTTCCCTCGGCGTCCCGGTTTTCCGCCGCCACCCGCTCTGCTCGACCCTCGGTGGGGAAGCCGGCGGCGTCTACCAGCAGGAAGAGGAGTTCGGCGAACTGCACGGGGTCACCCACCTCGGAAGGGCCGCCGGAATCGCGCAGGCGCCGGGACGAAGGGCCGGCCGCTCGCCGGAGATGGGACAGCGAGGTTCCTGCGGCGTCCAGGAGAACCAGGGCCTCCTCGGTGCGACCGGTGGCCAGGAGAAGCCCCGTGAGCCCCTTGAGGCTGCTCCACCGGCGCCCCACCTCCCACCCGGAAGTATCGGTGTCGTGGGCCAGGATGGCCCGGTAGGCGGCCTCGGCGCAGGGCCATCTCCTCTCGCCCGCCGCCAGGTTCACCGCCACCTCCATGAGGATGCCGGCACGCTCCCGGGCCTCGGCCTCCCAGTCCACCGCGCCGGGCCCCTGGACGGCGCACCGGGTGGAGAGCTCGATCTCGGAGATCAGGCTCGGGTCGGAGGCGGCGGAGCGGAACTCCTGGTCGAGTCCCCTCAGGGCCTCCGGTTCCTCGCTTCGGAGGCGGTGCTGCGCCAGATGGTAGAGGACCCCGCCGGCGGTGGGGTCCAGGGTGTAGGCCTGCTGGAAGGCCGCCGCCGCCAGGGAGTCGGGCAGGCGCCTCGACGGGGCCAGGTGGTGGTACACTTCCCCCCTCTGGGCCCAGGCCGCCGCCATGCGCGGGTCCAGCGCCAGGGCTCGATCCAGCGCCGCCAGCGCCCGCTCCGAATCTCCAGCCAGGTACGCCTGAAGCCCCTCGGCGAAGGCCCGATCCCGGTCCGTCAGATCCAGCGCCAGCGCGGCCTCCACCAGGAGGGACGCCTCCACCGAGCGGTGGGTCCACGACGCCGCCTGCGCCCCCCGGATGGCCGCCTCCGGGAAGGCGGGGTCCACGGTGAAGGCGGATTGGTACGCGGCCAGCGCCTCCGGGTATCGCACCCGGCGGTACGCCGCCTCCCCGGCGAGGAAGTGGGCGACGGCAGCCGGGTCCCGACCCGTGAAGTGGGCGGCAAAGTCGGCCGGCCCCTCATCGATGAGGGAGGGAAGGAGTTGATTCGCCGCACGGAGCCCCGCCGACCAGGGCTCCCGGAGGCTCCCCTGAGCGCCGGCGCGCTGGAGGGGCAACTCCTCGGTCACGTCGAAGAGGTCCAGGAGAACGGTCAACGAATCGGCCCCCGCCACCACCCGGCCCACCACGAAGCGGCCGCTCCCCTGTGCCGCGGCGATGCTTCGTGCCCGGGCCAGGGTGAGCGCCCGGGAGTTCACCTGCTCGTCCCGGTCCAGGAAGGCCCAGCCGTCGATCCATCGGAGCGACGCGGCCCGGTCCAGCGCATGTCCGATCATGGTGGCGATGTCTTCTCCCACCGATGCGGGAACCTCCCCGTCCGGGACCACCAGGGGGAAGACGACGATCCGGCTGCTGTCGAGCTCCACATTCGCCGGCAAGGTCCGGATGATGGCGAATCCCCCCAGGACGAGAGCGGAGAGTCCCACCACCCCCAGGATGCCTCGCCTGACCCAGAGCCGTCGGGGGCCGACCGGGAGCGCCTTCTCGGAGGTCGACCTCCTGAGCCCCTGGGGCGTCAGGTCGAAGTACCAGGAGAGAACCAGGATGATGGGGAAGCCCACGAAGGCCACGCCCACCAGCACCCGGAATACCCAGTAGGGCGCACCCAGCGCCGGAAGGAGGAGATCGGCGGCCTGCAGGAGGGCAAAGGCCACCACCACGTACATGACCGCCGCCCGGCCCACCTGCCTCTCCATGAGCTGGGCCAGGAGTCCTGGCTGGTTGGGCGGCGGGTCGGGGAGTCCCGGCTTTTCCGCCGGTGGATGGGGAGCTTCCGTCAAGGCCCGGGCGTCCGATCCAATTGCTCCACGAGATCGAACTCGCTCACCAGAAGCTCGGCCGGAACCCGATCGGCACCGATGGTCCCCACCCACACGGAGTACAGCCCGCTCGGGGCCTGCGGGATCACCAGCAGGGGGTCGAGCCCTCCGAAGGAATCGTCGTCACAGACCCATCGGCCATCGGGCAGGGCCATGTGAAGGGTGGTATCCCCGCTGGAGATGGCGGCGACCGTCAGGGTCTCCTGGCCATTTCCCTCGTAGAAGAGGTCCACGCTGGGGTACATCGGGACGAAGCCGAAGTCACACCCCGGTCGATCCGGGATGGCGGGTCCACCGGCCATGAGCTCGACCCTGTGGGGGTCCGGCCAGAACCTAGCCGACAGCTCAAGGCTCAGGGTCTGTTGCGGATCGGACGTCCACTCCGGATCGGAAGTCCACTCCGGACCCAGGCTGTGGTCCGAATCCGGGGTTTCCTCTGCCGTAACCATTTCATCGGCTTCCCAGGCCTCATCCTCCCAATCCCCGCCAATGGCGAAGGCAAGCCAGACGAGCCCGATGAACACCGCGAGCCCGCCGGCCATTCCGATGAGGAGGGGGCGTTTCGTGGAGGAACCCTTGCCCTCTCCGTCCGGCACCGACCGGGTGGGGGGCTGGGACGGGGGAGTTCCGCCCCCCTCGCCGGTCGATCCCCCGGAGCCCGAGGCGGCCATGGCGGGGGGACCGGAGGAGCCGGCCGACCCCGCCGACACCCCCGAAGACGCCGCGAAGGGAGGCGGCTCCCCGCGGGAGATGGGCTGCGACCCGGGCCCGGTCCCCACCGGAGGCGCCGGTTCTCCCTCGATATTGAAGAGGACCCCATCCGGCGCCCGCATGTAAAGCACAGGCGTTCCCCACTCCAGGCTCTTTCCCAGCGACATGCTGATGGCCTTCCGCGCCTCGGTCACGGCGGTGTCCACGGCGAGCCCCCGGGCGATATCTTCGTAGAAGACCTGGGAGAACTCGATGGCGGCACGGTCGGTGATCTCGTACTGCATGGCCACCACCGCCGGGACCCCTCGGCGCATGAGGACCGAGGCGGTGCTCGAGAAGATGTTGGTATCGCTTCCCTTCGCCCCTTCGCAGGAGTTGAGGACGGCCAGTCGGAGGGTGTGGTGATCGGCCAGGAGTCGTCCGAGTTGGGTGGCCGAGATCCGGAACGATCCCCCGTTCTCGTCCACCATGGCCAGGATCCCCTCCTGGGAGGCGGGATCGAATCCGCCGTGGCCCACGAAGTGGAAGATGTGCCAGGGCCCCTCTCGCATGGCCCGCTGCAGGTCCCGCCAGCCGCCTCCAGGGAGCCACTCCCAGTGGAGCCGTCCCTCCTGCCGAAGCCCGGCCGTGGCCCGGTCGATGCGTTCCATCTCCCGCTTCACATCCAACTGCGCCCGGTCATTGGGGCTCGACACCATGCCCAGGACCCGGATGGGCGGCTCTATGGTGAGGGGGGGAGGGGCTTGATCCAGAGCCATGTAGCGGATCACCGGGGTCTCGGCCGAGAGGCAGACGAAGTCGCCTTCCCCCTCGTCATACATGTATTCCCAGGGGAGGGACGCCAGCTCCGGCGCCTCCACCCTGAGCCGCAACCGGAGCCCCCGCCCGTCATCCCTGGCCCGCTCGCGGCTTCTCCGGTACAGGTCCCGAAGCTCGCCACCCAGCATCATGTTGAAGAGGGCCTTCCCGAAGTCCTCCACCGACTCCTCTTCCTTGAAGCGGATGTCCCGGCGGGTCCCGCCGGACTTGAGGAGGGCGATTTCCAGCGCCTGCAGGCGGGACTCCAGAGCCAGTTCATCGAAGGGGAAGAGGACGCTGGTCGTCTTCTCTCCGCTGGGAGACCGGACATCGATCTCGTATTCCTTTCCCCCGAGCGACCGCAGCTTCAGTTCAAAGTCATGGTAGTCCATGGGGCCTCATCGACGCTGGGAAGGAGACTTCCGCGCCGGAATGCGGATGCTGAGGAGGATACAGCAGGAACGGACGGGACACCCGGAACCCATCAGTGGATTTCCGAACCTGTCAGGCGAACTTGAGAAACATACGGAGGGGGTGCCGGCCGGACAATGCGACTTCACCGGTCGGCGAGAGGAGGGTGGGGATGACTGAGGGAGAGCCGGAGGTCCAGGCCGTCCGGGCTCTCCCAGGGCGGCCCCCTACCGCACCGCCACGTACTCCCGGAGGTTGCCTCGGAGGGTGAAGGCGCGCTCCACTTGGAAGGGGAGAAGGAGGGCGTGGAGTTCGGCGGGGAGGAGGGGTGGCCCCACCCGTCCCCCGGGCCCCCCCTCCCGGAGTTCGTAGATCATCCGGTCCACGTCGGTGAGTTCGAAGTGGAGGGCTCCCGGCGCAGCCTCCGGACTCCCCCTCACCACCAGGTGAAGTCGAGCCCCGGGACGAGCCACAGCACTCAGGACCTCCATGAGGTGACGCCCCCCCTCCGGAGACAGCCGGTCCAGTGCATCCCAGGCCAGGATCCGATCCATCTTCGACCCGGAGTCCGGCTTCAGCTCGGAGTCCGGCAGCACGGTCGCGAGGGCCTCGCCCCACCCCGCCGAGCCCCAGTCGGAGAAGATGTCGCCGAACCGGATCCGGCCGGCGAAGCGCCGGTAGACCTCAAAACTCCGGGGCGAGGCCGGCCCCAGGTCCAGGAGCTCGCCGCCTCTCGTGCCAAGAGCCGATTCCAGCAGGACCCTGGCGCCGGGGGCCGCTCCCTCCACGGACCGGATGGGCCGCACCGACTCCTGCGGCGTCCCCGGTTCCCGGTCCCGCGCAGCCGTAGCCTGCTCTGCGGGCGGAGCCTCACCCCTCAGGAGCCCGAACCATGCCACGAGCGGATCCGGTCAGGCGCCGGTCTTAGCCGGACTCCGGGTGGCGGAAGTCGCCTGGTCGGTCGTTCCGGTCACCCCCGTCGCATCCTTCCCTCTCTCGCCATCGGCGTCACCGTTCGAGCTGATGGTAGAGGGTGTGCGCGCCTTTCCTTCACCCTTGTCCCGGCCAGGGGCCGCGATGCCTCCGTCCGCATCACCCATGTCGATCCGGCCCCGGAAACGCGCACCGTCCTGGAGGACCACCCGTGGGGCCGAAATGTCACCCTGCACCCGGGACGACGCTTCGAGGATCACCTGCTCATCGGCAGTGAGATCGCCCTGAACCTGGCCCAGAACGGTCACGATTCGAGCCCGTATGTGGGCCCGGACATCACCATCGGGCCCCACGGTGACGGCGTGATCCCCAAGCGTGACGTTCCCCTCGATGGTTCCCTGGATGAGGAGGTCCTCATCCCCACTGACGTCGCCCTGAATCCGGATGGAACGACCGATGGTGGCCTGCTCCACCGGGGAGGCCGGCTTCCGGGACTCCTCCACCCGGGAACGGGGGGGCGCGGGGGAAGCGGGGCGGGGTTCCGGGGACACCTTCTCGGGTTCGTCCTTCTTCCACATGAGGGCTTCTCCTGATTCAGGGGAGGGGGAGCTTGGGAAGCGAACCGGCTCGGATCCGGTCCTCTCCCGCTTGTGGCAACTCCAAGGCGAGAAGATTTCTCAGCGCAACGTCCGTGCCCGGCGTCCATCGGGGGGGTGCCAAGGTCCCATTTCCCTTTGGCTGCGGCGCCTCGGGAAGTGGGAACCCGGGGCCTTCCCGGCGGATGCTGTACTCGGATTCCGCAGCTTATGCCGGGGGGCGGGCAATCCGTTCCGGCTGCATCAGCCTCACGCCGAAGGAGGCAGGGCGAGATCCCCATCCGACAGCTCCCGTCTCAACCAGGCCCGGGCAAAGCGGAGATCCCGCTGAACCGTGGCCACGCCCACCTTCAGGACTTCGGCGATCTCACCTGCGTTCAGTCCGCCGAAGTACCGGAGCTCCACCACCCGCTCCTTCCTGGAATCCATGGCCGCGAGGCGCCGGAGGGCGTCGTCAAGCTCCACAAGGCGATCCGTGGCGGTTTCCTTGCCCAGGAGTCCCTCCTGGAGGGTCACCGGCACCGCTCCGCCTCCCCGTTTCCCGGCACGCCGAGCCCGGGCGTGATCCACCAGGATCCTTCGCATGGTTCCAGACGCCACCGCGAAGAAGTGGGCCCGGTCCTGCCAGGGGATATCCACTCCCACGAGCCGGGCGTACGCCTCATGCACCAGGGCGGTGGATTGGAGCGTGTGATCCGACCGCTCCACCGCCAGATGCCGCGCCGCCACCTGCCGGAGTTCTTCGTAGACCAGGGGAATCAGAAGGTCGAGGGCCCGGGAATCACCCCCGCGCCAGTCGTTGAGGAGTGTGGTGATGGCGGGGGGAGGGGTGGGGTCCACAGGGAGACTCCGCGACCGACAGGGAGAGAGGGGCAGGTGGGTGTGGTTGGCAGTATCGGGTCCGGCGATGGGATTGGCAAAGGCACCGGTGACGCCGGGCCGGGGTCGGCCGGCTGGATCCACCCGGAAGGATCCGCCCGGGAGAGGGCTTCGATTCGCCAGGGGAGGATGGGACGGAGTGAGGCATGATCGAGTCCGCCCCCATCCTCCGCTATTGGGGCAGGAAGAGCAGGAGATCCCTGCTCATGACATCCTGAATCAACCCATAGGCTACCTCATGCTTGCTCTCCGATGCTCCACCACACCCAGCGCCGGCCCGCGCCGGTCCGTTCCCGGTCGCCCGTGGCTCGTGACGCTGGCCCTCCTGGCCCTCACCGCCTCGGCCTGTTCCGAGAGTGTGACGGACCCCACCCTCACCAATTCCGCTCCCAGAGCGGAGATCCGAGCCGACGGTCTCGCGTCGGCGGGTACGCTCATCACCCTGGATGGAAGCATGAGCAGCGATCCGGACGGAGACGCCCTCACCTTCCGCTGGACCCAGACCGACGGGCCGTCCGTGGGAACCCTGGCCGCGGTGCCCACCCCCAGCTTCACGGCTCCCAACGAGATCAGCGACCTGTCGTTCCAGTTGGTGGTGAACGACGGCCTGGTGGACAGCCCGCCGGCGGAGGTGAGGATCCTCGTGGTACGGGACCGGAACCGGGCAGTCTTCGTGAGTCCCTCGGGAAGCGCAAATGGAGCGGGGACCAGGGAGTCGCCCATCTCGTCTCTCGGCGCCGCCATGTCCCGGGCCGCCGCCGGCCAGGCCGACATCTACCTGGCGGCAGGCACCTGGGATGAAACCCTCGTTCTCCGCTCAGGAGTGAGCGTCTTCGGCGGCTTCGAGTCCGGGACATGGCGACGCGACCCGACCCGGCATGCGTCGGTGGTGCGGGGAGCCAACAACGGGGATTTGCGTTTCGCTCTGCAGGGGACCGAGGTCACCGGTGTGACCGTGGACGGTGTGCGATTCGAGGGGCGACAGCCCGGCGTGGCAGCCGTCTATCTGCGGCAGGCGAGGGATATCGTCTTCTCCGGTGTGTCGGCCCGCGCCCCGGCAGGTCGGAACGGCGCCGCCGGGGCCAACGGGTCCAATCGGGCCGGCCGGGGCTCCGATGGAAATCGAGGTGAAAACTCCGGAGTCTGCGGCCGGGCAGGGGGCGTCGGCGGGTTTGGCGGTGGGCGCCTCGCCGGCGGCCAGGGCGGAGCGGGAGGCGCCGCAGGCGGATTCAACGGGGCCCGGGGCTCGGGTTCAGGGGGAGCGGGAGGGGCCGGGGGATCCCTGGGTGGTGGCGGAAGTCCGGGATCGAACGGGTCCGCAGGAAGTGCGGGAAGCCCGGGGTCCGGGGGCGCCCCACTGGGCCCCGTCTCCCCCAACGGGATGGTTCAGCCCACGGCGGGATCACGGGGTGGAATGGGAACGTCCGGCCGAGGCGGCGGCGGGGGCGGCGGGGGCGGCGGGGCCCTGGCCGGTATGTGCGGAGGCGGTGGGGGAGGCGGAGGCGCCGGAGGGCTCGGGGGGTTCGGCGGAGTCGGCGGCTCGGGAGGGGGTGCCTCCATCGCGATCCTGGTCACCGGTGGGTCATCGGTGCGGGTGGTGGGAAGCCATCTGGAGACGGCCGGTGGCGGTAACGGCGGGGCAGGCGGTACCGGCGGCTCCGGTGAGGCGGGGGGCATCGGAGGATCGGTGAGCGAGGCCGGTGTGGGAGGTGGCGGTGGTAGTGGAGGTCGCGGTGGTGCCGGCGGCCGGGGCGGCCGTGGAGGGGGTGGCGGTGGCGGTGCCTCCATCGGGATCCTGTCGCTGGGAAGCCAACTCGACGAGAGCGGGAACCGCTTCGAGGTGGGGCCGGGGGGCACCGGGGGGGCGGGAGGTCGGAACGGCGCAGCCGGCCTCCGGGCCAACATCCACCGAGCAGGCTCGTGAGGCGCGGTGGCCCGGCCAGTGCGCTCCGGGTCCACTGACCGTATCGTTGCCTCATGGACCCCGATCGCTGGATACGCATCCAGGCCCTCTTCGAAGCGGCCCTCCAACGCCCCCCCGGGGAGCGGGACGATTTCGTGGGCCGGGAGGCCTCCGGGGATGATGAACTCCGCCGTCAGGTTCTGGAGCTTCTCCGGGCCGACCTGATGGCGGAAGACGACCCGGGCGACTATCTGGCTGAGGTGGTGGGGGAGGCGGCTCAGTCCGCGTCGCCTCCCCTGCCGCCTCATGACCCCGAGGACGCCTCGCTCCTCAGGGCCGACGACCGGGTGGGAGCCTACCGCATCATCCGGGAGTTGGGTCGGGGGGGGATGGGTTCGGTGTACCTGGCGGAGCGGGCCGACGCCGAATACACGGCGCAGGTGGCCATCAAGGTGATCCGGTCCGGCCGACTCCACGGCGAGACGGTCCGCCGCTTCCGCACCGAACGTCAGATCCTGGCCGGACTCGCTCATCCCAATGTGGCGCGTCTCCTGGACGGAGGCACCCTCCCCGACGGAAGCCCCTGGCTGGCCCTGGAATACGTGGATGGGGACCCCATCGACCGCTACTGCGACGCTCGCCGGCTTCCGGTGGCTCGCCGGATCGACCTCTTCCTGGAGGTCTGTGCGGCGGTGGAGCACGCCCACACCCGGTTGGTGGTGCATCGGGATCTGAAGCCCGGAAATGTGCTGGTCACCGGCGAAGGGACTCCCAAGTTGCTGGATTTCGGCATCGCCAAGCTTTTGGAAGATGCCGACGACGATAGTCAGGAGACGGGAACGCACCTGCGCCTCCTGACGCCGGCCTACTCCACACCGGAGCAGATCCGGGGCGATGCGGTGACCACGGCCACCGATGTCTACGCTCTCGGGCTTCTCCTCTACGAACTCCTGGTGGGCCGGCCGGCCCAGCGCGTCACCAGCCGGCGACCGGCCGAGATGGAGCGGGAGATCTGCGAGGTCGAACCGCCCCGCGTCACCTCGGTGGTGGACCTCGACGTGGCTGCCGCTCGGGGAACCACCGTCCACCGTCTGACCCGCACACTGTCGGGGGATCTGGAGAAGATCGTCGCCACGGCGCTGCGGAAGGAGCCGGATCGGCGATATCCATCGGTGGGGGCCCTGGCCGACGACCTGCGACGGTTCCGTCAGGGACAGCCGGTGCTGGCCCGAGGCACCTCCTTCCGGTATCGGACCGGGAAGTTCGTGCGCAGAAACGCCAGGGAGGTGGGGGCGGGCGTCCTCGTCCTGGTCCTCTTCCTGGCCACCGTGGCCTTCTACACCTGGGAATTGGCCCAGGAGCGGGATCGAGCCCAGGCCGAGGCCCGCCAGGCAGTGGCCACCGCCGACTTCCTGGCGGGCCTCTTCGAGCAGGCCAATCCCGACGCCAACCCGGGTCCTCCCGCAACGGCCCGGGACCTCCTGGATCAGGGTTCCCAACGGATCCGCCGGGAGCTTGATGAGGATCCACTCACCCGAGCCCGGATGCTGCACGTCATGGGGCAGGCCTATCAGGCCATGGGACTGCCCCAACCGGCCATTCCCCTGGTGGAAGAGGCGGTGGAGCTGCGCCGCCGCTCCGGTGACCCCGGACCGCTCTGGTCCTCACTGGATCTGGCGGGCCTACTGTACTGGAATCTGGGCCGCTTGGACGAAGCCCAGCAGGCTCATGGAGAAGCGCTGGAGCTGGCCCGGGGTGACCGTTCGTCCGGCACCCGCCGCGAGGGGACAAGCCTGAATAATCTCGGGAAGGTGGCTGAGACCCTGGGGCGCTTCGAAGAGGCCAACGCCCTCTTCGACTCCGCGCTTACCGTGTATCGTCGAGTCGACGGTCCCCGCACTGAGACGGTGGCCACGGTCCTGGCAAACCAGGCGGCAATCCTCACCTTCCTGGAGGGGTACGACGCCGGCGCGGCACGTCTGCGCGAGGCCATCGAGATCAGTCGGACCCTCCCCGATGAGGAGCGATCCAACGAGGACGTCTTCCTCTCGAATCTGAGTGTGTACCTCGTCCGGCTGGGTCACCTGGATGAAGCCGGGGAGATCATGGAAGAAGCGCATGCCCGGGCCGTATCCCGATACGGCGAAGGCTCCCTGCGGGTGGCGGAAAAGCTCGCCGACCAGACCCTTCTGGCCGTCCGCCTCGGGGACCATGGGGCGGCGGAGGGCCACATGCGCGAGGCCATGGACATCTTCGTGGCCTCGCTGGGAGAGCGTCACCCCGATGTGGCCTACCACCTATCGAACCTGGCGGCCACCATCGACCGGCAGGGGGGACGAGCCGCCGAGGCGGACAGCCTCCATCGACGAGCCGTGGAAATCTCCCGGGAGACCCTCTCCACCGACGACCCGTATCTGGCAAGGGCACTGAACGAATACGGGCTCTTCCTCTTCCGCAACGACCGCGCGGGCGCGGCGGTCCCGGTGCTCACCGAGGCCTACGAGGTGGCCTCGGTGGCCCTTCCCCCCGGCCAGCGATTCCTTGCTCAGGTCCAGGGATTCCTGGGACGCTCCCTCCTGGCGGCGGGCCGTGGGGACGAAGCGCTGGCAGTGATGGGCGAGGCCCTGCCACGACTGCGGGAGGGGTACGGGGCGGAGCACAGCTTCGTGACGGAAGCCGAAGCGGAGCTGGAGCGGGCGGGGTTCGCTGTAACTCCGTGAGCAGCGCCGATTAGCCGCCCCCACCCTTCCTCCCTACTCTCCGTCGGCGGCCTCCGCCTCCAGGCGGTCTTCCCGGGCATGGGTGAGTTGCCCCACGATGCTCTCCATGGCCGCCAACCCTGACGTGATCTTCTTGAAGAACGACGGGTTGTGGGGGACGAAGGTGAAGTTGGGGTGCCGGGACCAGAGCCGGCGCAGCTTCCGGTCCAGGATCACCGCCTCCTCGTTGGACTCGATGCGCGCCGGATTGCCGGTCTCGATGGACATGTTGCCCACCGCCGCGCTCTCGAAGAAGATGACGGCGTCATAGCGGCCCAGCTCTTCCTCGAAGGTGGTCCCCATCTTCTCGAAGAAATCGCCCGAGTCCTCCGGCCAGTAGACGGCCCCATCCACCGTTCCCCGGTCGCAGAGGAGGATCCGGTCCGGATAGAGGGACGACTGGATGAGTTCCAGACTTCGCTGCAGGTGGTAGATGGCGCTCTGGGCGGCGCACTGGGCGTGGGGTTCGCTCACCCGGGGAAGTCCGCCGGTGAAGAGGACGCTGGCCGACTCGGGAACCACCACCACACGCTCGCCGATCTCGCGCCGGAAGAGGTCGGCGGCCGTGGTCTTGCCGCCACCCGGCCCTCCGGTGAGGACTACGCGGATGTTGTGGTTGTTCTCTTCTTCCAGGGGGGTGGGGGGCATGGGAGACCTCCTCGGGGGGGTGGGGGGCCGTTGGGACCTGAGGTCTTTCCGGGGGTGAGGTCGTTCCGGGCTCAACCCCGTTCCGAGCCCTCGCAGGCTCCGGGGGTGGGCCCGGACTTCCCAACTCCAGTCGGCCTTTCGTGTAAATCTACATGCAAACTACCCGTAGATCGATCATGGCCGACTTGGTCGCACGTGGCCGAAGAGGTCGCACAAAGGAGGCCCCCATGACGACCCCATCGAGGCCACCTTCACCTTCGAGTCCGATATGGAAGGCTGGCAGCCCGTGGCCACCGACACCCTGGATCCCCCCATCGATTGGCACGTTCGGCACACC
>REEG01000074.1 GCA_007695195.1 Gemmatimonadales bacterium
TCTACCTCATGAGCCGGGGAATGGGCGAGGAAGAGGCCATGGCCCTCATCGTCCGGGGCTTCATCGAGCCCATCGCCAAGCTCCTCCCGCTGGAGTACGCCGTGGAGCTGAACCGGCTCATCGAGCTGGAGATGGAAGGGTCGGTGGGCTGACGCCCACCACCCTCGCGGCATCGCCTGTGCACCCATGGGCGACCCGCCGCCGCATCGCCACCAACCCAGAACACGAACCACCGAGCTTCGAGATAGATGGCTGAGACCCAGACGATCACCGGGCCCACGGGAGGGCTGATGGAGGGCGTAACCGATTCCCTGAACGCCGAGGCCGTGGAGGCCCTGGCCGCCGGGGAGCCCCAGTGGCTGGCCGAGCGCCGCCGCCACGCCTGGTCGGTGTACGAGCGCACCCCCATGCCCACCACGCGCCTCGAAGAGTGGCGCTACACGGACCTGCGCCGGAAGCTCAAGCTGGACCGGCTGGAGCGGCTGGAGTGGGCGCCTGGGAGCTTCGACCTGGAGACGGCGCCGGCTCGGCTCCGCGCCACCATGGACGAGGACCAGGAGGCGTCCGGTCACCTGGTCGAGGTGGACGGGACGGTGGTCCACGTGGATCTGCAGGACGAACTGGCGGCCAAGGGTGTGGTGCTCATGTCGCTCCGGGAGGCGGTTTCGGCCCATCCCGAGCTTCTGGAGGCCCATCTGGCCACCGAGGCCCTCCCCGCCGAGCAGGGCAAGTTCCAGGCGCTGAGCGCGGCGCTCTGGAACGACGGGATCTTCCTGTATGTGCCCCGGGGTGTGCGGCTGGAGCTGCCCATCCGGGTCTCCCGCTGGGTCTCGGAAGCGGGGAAGGCACTCTTCTCCCGCACCCTCATCGTGGCCGATGAGGCCAGCCAGGTCTCCTTCGTGGACGAGATCCTGTCCGATGACCTGGACCGGCAGACGTTGGTATCGTCGGGGGTGGAGGTCATCGCCCGGCCGGCGGCCCAGGTCCAGTACGTGTCGCTCCAGCGGCTGGGGCAGGGCGCCTTCAGCCTCATCCAGCAGCGGACGCTGGCCGAGAAGGACTCGACCCTGGACACCCTGAATGTGAGCCTGGGCGCGTCGGTGACCCGCCTCGACCTGAACGCCCAGCTCCGGGGATCGGGTGCCAACTCCGACATGCTGGGGCTCTGCTTCGGCGACGGGAACCAGCACTTCGATCACAACACGTCCCAGGACCACGTGGCCCCCCACACCAAGAGCGATCTTCTGTACAAGGGATCGCTGGACAACCGGGCCCGCTCCGTCTTCCGGGGAATCATCAAGGTCCACAAGGGCGCCCAGCAGACCGACGCGTACCAGACGAACCGGAACCTCCTCCTGTCGGAGACGGCCCGCGCCGACTCGCTCCCGAATCTGGAGATCGAGGCCGACGACGTGCGCTGCTCCCACGGCGCCACGGTGGGACAGCTCGATCTGGACACCCTCTTCTACCTCATGAGCCGGGGAATGCCACGGGCCATGGCCGAACGGCTGGTGGTCATCGGGTTCCTGGGCGAGGTGCTGTCGCGCCTGCCTCTGGGGGGGGTGACGGAGAAGGTGACCCGCATCATCGAGGAGCGCCTCCATGGCTGAGTGGGTCAAGGTGGCCACGGAAGAGGAGTGCCAGGGCAACGGGTGCGTGCACGCCGTAGTCGCCGATGGGCTGGAGGTGGTACTGGTGCGGCTGGACGACGGGATCTACGCCATGGAAGACCGCTGCTCCCATCAGGACTTCCCCCTTTCGGAGGGGGCGGTGGAAAATGGGCAGTTGGAATGCGTCTTCCACGGTGCCAAATTCGATGTCCGGACCGGGAAGGCCAAGCAGCTCCCGGCCATCAAATCCGTCCGGACCTTCCCGGTAGAGGTCCGGGACGGCGAGATCTTCGTCGACATGAGCTGAGACGCCCATCTTCGGCGGGCGGGACCGCCCCTGACCACTGGTTGTTCGGTCCCACCCCCTCCCCCCCAAGCCCCCATGCCCATGGCCTCGCCCGCAACCCGACCCACCCCCGCCCCGGGCCCCGAGGTCCGGACGGGCCCCTCCGGTGAACGTCCGGGCGGATCCGGCCCTGAACTGGATGTAGAGGCGGTCCGGGCCCACTTCCCCATCCTCCACCAGGAGGTGAACGGGAACCCGTTGGTCTATCTGGACAACGCCGCCACCTCCCAGAAGCCCCTGGCCGTCATCGAGGCGCTGGAAGGGTTCTACCGCCGGGACAACGCCAACGTCCACCGGGGGCTTCACGAGCTGTCCCGGCGCTCTACCGAACGGTACGAGGGCGCCCGGGGTCATGTGGCGAGCTGGCTCGGCGTGGAAGATCCGGGAGAGGTCATCTGGACCCGGGGAGCCACCGAGGCCATCAACCTGGTAGCCCGCTCCTGGGGTGACAGTCATCTCTCCGAGGGAGACGAGATCCTCCTCACCGAACTGGAGCACCACTCCAATCTGGTGCCCTGGCAGATGCTGGCGGCCCGGACCGGGGCCCGGCTCCGCTACCTGGAGCTGGACGACCAGGGAGAGCTCATCCTGGACGAGCTTCCCCGGATCCTGGAGGGTGGGCGGGTGCGCATCGCCGCCATCAGCCAGGTCTCCAACGCCCTGGGCACCCTGAACCCGGTGGCCGAGATCGCCCGGCAGGTGAAGGCCCACGGCGGTCTGGTGCTGGTGGACGGCGCCCAGGGGGCGGCCCACGCCCCGGTGCGGATCCCCGAACTGGGGGTGGACTTCTACGCCTTCTCGGGCCACAAGATGTGCGGACCCACGGGAATCGGTGTCCTCTGGGCCCGGCGCGAACTCCTGGAGGCCATGGAGCCGTACCAGGGCGGCGGCGACATGATCGACGAGGTGCACCGGGACCACTCCACCTGGGCGCAGCTCCCCTACAAGTTCGAGGCGGGAACGCCCAACATCTCCGGGGCGGTGGGGCTGGCCGAGGCGGTCCGCTACCTGAACGCCGTGGGTGCCGAGCGGATCCTGGCCCACGAGCAGCGGCTGGTGCGCCGGACCATGGAGGCGCTGGAGGCCATGCCCGGCATCCGCCTCTTCGGCCCGTCGGATCCGGCGCGGCGCGCCGGCGTCGTCTCCTTCACCATGAAGGGGACCCACCCCCACGACATCGCCACCATCCTGGACTCGGAAGGGGTGGCCATCCGAGCCGGCCACCACTGCGCCCAGCTCGTCATGAAGCGCTACGGGGTGGCGGCCACGGCCCGGGCCTCGTTCTACCTCTACAACTCCGACGCCGACGTGGACCGCCTGGTTGAATCGCTGGCCACGGTGCAGGAGATCTTCGGATGACCGATCGCGCCACCCCCCCCATGAAGGCGCTCTACCAGCAGCTCATCCTGGACCACTACAAGAACCCCCGGAACCGGGGCGAGCTGGAGCCCGACGAGAACACGGTGGAGATCCACGTCCGCAATCCCACCTGCGGCGACGAGATCCGCCTGCAACTCCGGGTGGAGGACGACCGGATCGAGGACATCAAGTTCCTGGGCGACGGATGCTCCATCTCCCAGGCGGCGGTCTCCATGATGTCC
The DNA here is from genome assembly GCA_007695195.1 of Gemmatimonadales bacterium. Lineage (GTDB taxonomy): Bacteria > Gemmatimonadota > Gemmatimonadetes > Longimicrobiales > Gaopeijiaceae > PWLA01. The sequence continues at coordinate 3,558 of REEG01000074.1, forward strand.
ACCATCCTGAAGGGGAAGGAGCTGGACGAAGCCTTCGGGGTGGCCCGACGCTTTACCGGGATGATGCACGGCGATGAGGGGGCGGCGAAGGATCCGGCGCTGGGGAACCTCCGCTCCCTGGCCGGCGTCTCCAAGTTCCCCGTGCGGGTCAAGTGCGCCCTCCTGGGATTCGAGGCGCTGCAGGAGGCCATGAAGAAGAGCCGCGGGGGCCGGCCAGGATAGACGGCGAGACGGCGGGGGGGCGGGCCAGGATAGGCGGCGGCCCACCGCTTCCCCGGGCCGGCAGGGCCACCTCAGGCCCCTTCTCTTGCGTCCCCCGAGCCCTCGTGGGGCTCCAGCACCACCTTGATGGCGCCGCTCCGGGCCCGGTTCGCCGCCGCCGAGAGGGCGTCCCGGTACCGGGAAAGAGGGAAGGTGTGGGTCACCAGCTTCTCGGCCGGAATCCCCGAGTCCCGGAGGCCCTCCAGGGTCACCTCGAAGGTGTGGAGCTCCCGCCCCCGCCACCGCTCGGTCCCGTACCCCACGAATCCCTTCAGCTCCAGCTCCCGGGCCCAGAGGAAGGTGAGGTCCAACCGCGAGATCTCGGCGGCGCACCCCAGCATGACGATGCGCCCCCGGGGTGCGGTGAAGCGGAGCGCCTGGGTCAGGCTCCCCCGGTTCCCCACGCAGTCGAAGACCACCGGGAACCCACCCCCACTGAACACCTCTTCGCCCACGATGGGCTGATAGGCCAGGGCGCCGGTCTCCACCAGGACCTGCCGGGCCTCGACCCCGGGCTTCACCACCTCGTCGGCGCCCAGGGCGCGGGCCAGCTCCGCCTCTCCCTCCCGCTTGGTCTGCGCCACGATGGAGCCCCGGAACCCGGAGGCCCGGAGCGCCCAGATGGTGGCGAAGGCGATGGGACCGCTGCCGATGACCAGGACGTCGGCCTCGGGATCGTCCGGACCGCCGTTCAGCACGGCGTGCATCCCGATGGAAAGTGGCTCCACCAGGACGGCGGCGGTGTCCGAGACCCCATCCGGCACATGGAAGAGCTGGCTCTCGTGGGCCACCATCTCCTCGGCCCAGCCCCCGGGCAGATCGGCGTGATACCCGATGGTGAGGCCGCGCCTTAGGGGGGCGGGTGAGGTCTCGGGGCTCGAGCCGGGCACGGCCTCGCCGGTGGCAGACGCGCCGGATCCTCCGGCCCCCTCCTCACCGGCCAGTTCGCAGGTGCTGTGACGGCCCTCCCGGCACGACAGGCAGATCTTCTCTTCGGGCCACCCCCGCACCCGGCACGAGATCATGGGATCCACCACCACCCGGTCGCCGGGGCGGAATCGCCGGACCGCCGACCCCACCTCCTCGACCCGGGCCACCACCTCGTGGCCGGGCACGGCGGGGAAGGAGCCGAAGGGCTCCATGGCCGGACTGGCCGAGTAGCTGAGGTTGGCCAGATCGGTGCCGCAGATCCCGCACGCCAGGACCCGGAGACGAACCCACTCCGGCCCCCGGAGAACCGGGGTGGGCACATCGTCCCGGAGGCGCAGGGTGGACAGGGGGCCGAAGGTGGCCGCCTCGGAGAAGCGACCCAGCGTCTTGGCCCGGAGGAAGCCCGGGACATTCACGTCAAAGGTCAGGGCGCGCACCGCAGCTCTCGATCAGAAGGTGTCGGGGGGTGTTGATGAGGCATGGTGCTCCATGGTAGCCGGACCTCAGGGGAAAGATCCACCGTCACCCGCCACTGACATACCCTTGTAACAGCAAGGTGTCGAGACATTCCATCGCCCCGTTGCCGCCGGTCACACCCCGCGGCTGATCCACTGGTAGCGCTGCCGTGGAAATCATGGCGATCGGGGCCGATTTGGGACGCAAGACCGGTATTTCCGCCATCTGACCCCATTTCCGACACAAGGGCACACATTCTGCTTCTTACAAATCTACTTGAATAGAAAACTCCCCTGACCGGTGTTCCGGACCAAGCCAACTGATGGATCTCCCGCTGAAGCAGCCCCTCGAAGTCGAGGTGGCCGACCCCGTCGCTGAACGGCGACGCCTCCGCACACGCCCCCTTATCCTCATTGGGGAGCGGCACGAGTGGATGGCGCGGTCTCTGGCTTCCGTGTTGGCTCCGCGTGGATTCGACGTCACCCACGCCTTCACCGCCGAGTCCCTCATCCGCACCGCCAGGCAGCGGCGACCGGATCTCATCGTTCTGGGCGCCAAGCTCCCGGGGCGCGACGGCGTCCGGCTCTGCCGGGACATGCAGGCGCTGGCGGAGGTGGGTGCGGTCACGCCGATCCTGGTCCTCACCTCGCTGCAGGTGAGCCATACCGACCGCCTGGAGTTCCTGCAGGCCGGCGCGTGGGACTGCATCCGCTTTCCCGAGCAGGTGCCCGAACTCCTGGCCAAACTCCAGACCTTCGCCCGGGCCAAGACCACAGCCGATGTGGGGCTGCGGGAAGGACTGCTGGACCCGGAGACCGGGCTCTACAACCAGCGCGGCATCTTCCGGCGGGCCCGGGACGAGACGGCCGAGGCCTGGAGATACCTCACCCCCCTGGCCACGCTGGTTCTGGCGCCCGACCCCGTCGCGGAAGACCGCGTCATGGATGATCCGGCGGCGCTGGCCACCCTGGTGGAGCGCACCTCCGAGGTTCTGCGCGCCGAGACCCGGAGCTCCGATGTGCTGGCCCGCCTGGATCGGTGCCGCTTCGGGATCGTAACCCCGTCTACCAATGGTGAAGGGGCCGTCACCTTCGCCCACCGCCTCATCGACCGGCTGGATGCTCACCTGGTGGGGTGCCTGGTGGCCGGGGACACCCCCCGCTTCCAGGTGGGCTGTTACGGTGTGGACGACATCCGCTCCGAGGGAATCGACGCCGAGAAGCTCATGCGGCGCGCCGAGACGGCATTGACCCATGCCCGCTCTGAGGGACCGGAGCACCGCGTCCACCTCTTCGGCGCACCCCGTGCTTCCGATTGATCCGGCACCCTGCTGAACCGCCGCACCACCCCATCCAATTCTGTACCACCCTCCACAGTTCTGTCTTCCCCGCCCTGCACGCTTCGAAGGAATCCGTTGCATTCTCTGGATTTCCGTGGCATCTTGCCAGGCTGATCGGTCGCCATAGGCGAGGTCACGGTGGGCGCCCACCCGCCGCATGTGGGCCAACCGCAACGCTCTAGGGGCTGCCCGCACCGAAAAGTGTCGCACCGTTGCCCTATGGTACGTTCCGTGCGCACAACAGAGGGCGCAGGTACGGGCGGCGATGAAGCCGCGAAGGAACCCGGGCAGGTCAGGTCGGAGGACCCACGATGGCATCCAATGAGAGTACGGCGCCGGCTCGTTGGCGCAGGCCCACGTCCGGACGGGACGAAGAGGCTGACAACGATTCCGTTGTCGACCGTGAGGCCCGGGAGGGCATCCACGTCCTCATCATCGATGACGAGGACACCATCCGCGAGAGCTGCGCCAGCGTTCTCGCCCAGGAGGGGTACCAGGTCAAGACCGAGAGTCGCGGCGACCGGGCGCAGCAGTTGGTGCAGCGCCGGGCCTTCGACATCGTGCTCCTGGATCTCTACATGCACGGCGTGGGCGGGATGAAGCTGCTGGAGGCCATCCTCAAGACCACCCCGGAGTGCATCGTCATCATCATGACGGGCAATCCTTCGGTGGAGTCGAGCCTGGCCGCCCTCAAGTCCGGCGCCTGGGACTACCTCCCCAAGCCCTTCTCCTCGACGCAGCTCCACGTCCTCATGGGTCGGGCGAGCCACGCCGTGGTGGTGGGCCGCGACAGCCGGCAGCGACAGACGTCGCTCCAGATGGAGCACGGCCACGGGAAGGACTCGGAGGTGGCCTTCCTGGGGAGCTCGGAGGCGTTCCGCAGTGCGCTGCACCTGGCCAGGAAGGTGGCCCGCACCGACGCCTCGGTCTTCATCACCGGCGAGAGCGGGACCGGGAAGGAGATGTTCGCCAACTACATCCACAGCCAGAGCCGCCGGTCGGCCCGCCCCCTCATCGCCCTGAACTGCGCCGCCCTCCCGGAGACCCTCCTGGAGTCGGAGATGTTCGGGCATGTGAAGGGCGCATTCACCGGGGCCGTGAAGGACAAGCCGGGGCTGCTGGAAGCGGCCCACCGGGGCACCCTCTTCCTGGATGAGCTGGGCGAGATGTCCATGACCATCCAGGCCAAGCTGCTCCGGGTTCTCCAGGATGGGGTGGTGCGGCGGGTGGGGAGTTCATCTACCGACGCGGTGGTGGACGTGCGATTCATTGCCGCCACCAACCAGGAGCCACTGCAGGCGGTGGAAGAAGGGAAGCTCCGGCGGGATCTCTACTACCGGCTCCGGGTGGTGCCCATCCACCTCCCGCCTCTCCGGGCGCGGCCCTCGGACATCCCCGTCCTGGCCAACCACTTCTTTCTCCAGTACTGGCAGCGGCACCGGGAGGGGAACACCTCGCCCCCGGCCCTGTCGGAGGCGGCGCTCCGGGAGTTGCAGCGGCGGAACTGGTCCGGAAACGTCCGGGAGCTGCAGAACGTCATGGAGCAGCTCGTCATCCTCACCGAGGCCACGCTGGAGATCGGCCCCGACGACCTACCGCCCCCCGACGACGGCGACGGGAGCGGCCGACCCGGCGGCGGAGTGGGGATCTCCGATTCGCTCCTGGAGGCCGAGTACCACACGGCCCGGGACCTCCTGGTGGCCGAGTTCGAGCAGGCCTACCTGGAGCGCCTGATCCGGAACAGCGACGGGAACATGTCCGAAGCGGCCCGACGGGCCGGGGTGGACCGGACCACCCTCTACCGCCTCATGCAGAAGCATGAGCTGGAGAAGCGGGACCTCATGGAGGGTGGGGCCTGAGATGACGCGGCCGAAGGGGGGCAGTCCGCCGCTGCCGACGGCGCGGGTTCCCATGGGACGTCCGTCGTTTCCAATGGAGGGCGGCGAGGGCGGCGGGGCTCCCCTTCCACTGGAGAGCCGGATCCGCTATCCGGACCTCCTGGAGGGCGTGCGCCGGATCCTGACCCGCTGGCGCGACCGGGAAGGGGTGGGCATGGACTCCCTGGGGCGAACGGAGCAGCTCACCGAAGAGCTGATCCAGGTGTCGGAAGCGGTGGCCGACGCCGCCACCGGCCGGGTCGTGGCCCGCCCCGGCGACGGACTCGTGCTCCGGCGCCGCCTCCTGGAGATCCTCCGCGAGGAAATCGTCAGCGTCTGGGCCGAAGAGGCGGAACTGCGTCCCCACGCCGAAGAGATGGTGGGCGCCCTGGAGGCCTTCCGGCAGGTGGCCGACGCCTGGGCGCCCCGCTGGGACGACCACTTCGGGGTGGACCTGAAGGGCCCCGACGGGCTCGAACTGGCGGTGGAGGTGGCCCATGACTTCCGCTCGCCCCTCTCCTCTATCCTCTTCCTGGCCGACACCCTCCGGGAGGGCGGCAGCGGAGAGCTGAACGACCTGCAGAAGCGGCAGCTCTCCCTCATCTACGGCGCCGCCCTCACCATGGTCTCCATGGCCTCCGATGTGGTGGACATGGGGCGGGGTGGGGTGAAGACCGGTGAGCGGGAGCCCACCCCCTTCCCCGTCTCCGAGATCATGGAATCGGTCCGGGAGATGGTGGAGCCCATGGCCGCCGCCAAGGGGCTGAATCTGGTGGTGACCCCGCCGGAGGGCGACCTCCGCCTGGGCGATGTGGAGGGGCTCCGGCGCGTACTCCTGAACCTCACCACCAACGCGGTGAAGTTCACCTCCGAGGGGTTCGTGGAGATCTCGGCGCTGGCCCGGGGGGTGCGGACGGTGGAGTTCTCGGTTCGCGACACCGGTCCGGGGATCCCCGATCAGGCCCAGTCCGACCTCTACCGCACCTTCCGGCCATTCCAGGGCCGGTCGGGCTACCACTTCTCCGGTACCGGGCTGGGCCTCACCATCGTACGCAAGCTGGTGCGCGCCATGGGGGGCGAGCTGGAGTACGAAACCGGCCGGAAGCTGGGAACGCGCTTCTACTTCACCCTGGAGCTGGAGCCGGCGACGCTGGTGTAGGGGGTCTCGCGCCGCACCCGGCTGCCCCGCACCCTGCCGCGGCTACCCCCCGCACGGCCGTTCTGGAATCCGCACCGCCCGGTACTGGTAGTTCCGGGGCAGGAGGTTGGCTCCGGTCACCTCGAAGTACTCTTCCCAGAAGCTCCGGACCCGCTGCGACGCCGGCGTATCGGTGCGGGCCCCCACCACCACCACGCAGACCCCCGACAGGTCGGGGAGCGTCTGTAGCCGTGCCTGCTGCTGGATCCACCCCGCCGGCGGCATGCGCACGAGCCCTTCCATGTTCATGACGGCGTTGGCCTGGAGCATGTCCGAGAAGAGGATCACCGAGGCCCGGTGCTCCGGGTACGCCGCCACCTCCGCCGCCACCAGGTGGAGGGTGGAGAGGATGTCGGTGCCCACAAAGCCGTCCCGGTCCTCATTGTCGGTAAAGCGGGTGAGGTAGTCCCGGGCATCCTGGATGAAGCGGGCCCGGGCCACCGAGTCCCGGGCCATGACCCGCTCCCGGAACTCCCGAGGGGGAACGTCCTGGGCCCACCGGATGGGATCTTCGTCCAGGGAGAGCTCGAGGATCTGGAGCGCCACGATCCGGTCGCCGTGGACCAGATCGTCCAGACGGGTCCGGGTCGCCTCCTGGTAGTGCTGCAGCTCGGCCTCGGTGACGCTTGTAGAGCGGTCGTAGACCAGGATCAGGAGCTCCGGAGCCCGCCCCTCGGCAATCTCCGGAGGAAGGGGAGGCGGATCGCCCCCGCATGCCGGTAGCCCCACCCCCAGGACCAGGGCGAGACCCAGAACCAGGAGTGGAGTGACCAGGCGTTTGGGAGAAGGGACAGATGGAACGGTGAGCAAGAGTGGGGTCACCAGGTAGCCGTGGCTTCGTCGTTGAATCGGGCGCGAACCTGATTGAATCTGGCAGCCAATTCAGCACGTTCAACCTCGTACTCGTCGGGCGACCTCGTTACCAGCTCTCCATTGGGAGACGGAGCCACCAGATTGAACTCGGGAGGCGCCGCGAAGGCCGGGATCCGCCGGGGGTCCAGCCCCCGGACCCGGCCGTTCTCGGCCCGGTAGAGGCTCACCACCGATTCGAGCTGGGTCACCACCTGCGGCCACTCCCCCATGGGATTCAGGGTGATGAGCGACTTCACCTCCCGGATGTCCCGGGGAACCTCGGCCAGGAGCCGGACCACCTCGCCGGCTACCTCCTCGCCCTGCTCGATGAACACCTGACGCCGATCCTCGAAGGGGGATTCGTCGAAGCGCTCGCTCCGCCTGTCCCGGCGGTGGAAGTAGGCGGCGGAGATGGCCGCCAGCACCAGGGTCAGGTTCAGAAGGAGGACGGGAAAGGTCATGCGGGCCATGGCGGCGGCGTATTCGCGCATCTCCACCGCCGCCTCCTGCAGGTCGTCGGCGCGGTTGGAGAGCTGATTGGCGGCCAGAAGCTCCCCGTCCACCCGGAGCCAGCTCGCCTCCCTGCGGTACTCTTCCACCTGGGCCATGTCCTGGGCGAAGCGCTCTTCCCCCACCTCGCCCAGCGTCACCCGGGCGTCGTAGAGCACCCCGAGGGTGAGGAGGATCCCCAGGCCGGTGAGGACCAGGGGCACCGTGTTCTCCAGCATGGAGCGACCCTGCACCGTGTAGCGGTTCTCCTTCCGGTCGCCCTGCATCACCAGTTCCCGAAGCGACCCACCGAAGAAGTGGCACAGGACACAGAGGAAGGTGATGATCCCCAGCGCCAGGAGGGTGGCATCGGGACGGAAGATGAGTTGGGCGACGACCCGCTCCGCCCCGGCGAACCACCCGTCGGACATCTCGGTGAGAAGCCGGATCTGCCGTTCCGTGAGGGGATCCCGGGGCAGGAGTGCCGAGAAGACCGGGGCGTTGGCGAAGAACTCCACCAACCCCAGGAATCCCAGCGCCGCCGCGTAGACCGGGGTGGGGATTCCCCGCCGCCGTCCGCCCCCACGGGTCAGCTCACCCTCCACCTCGTCGCGGCGTAGGGAGTAGCGGGCCTTCACCCGGGAGAGTTCGTTGGTGATGCGCTGAAGGCGGTCGATGCCCAGCGCCACCCGTCCCAGCTTGTCGGCGGCGGCGGACTCCGATTCGGCCAGCCGCTCGGTGGTCTCTCGCCTCGCCGCCGCCAGCCAGCGCTGGAAGGTCCCCCGGCACCGCTCCCGCAGATCCAGCTCCGAGGGCACCGCCCCTTCATGGTCCGGGTCCGGCAGGCCCTGCTCGGCATCGGCCAGGGCGGTGCGCCGCGCCTCATCGCGGAGGCGCTGAATGGCGTCGTCCAGCATCCCCTGGGCCTGGGAGCCCGACGACATGGGAGGCGGCGGAGCCAGGGGAGCAGCGCCGCCCCGCCCGGCGGGTCCCGAGGTCGATGCCCGGGGCGGAGCACCGGCGCTGTCCTTGGCTCCCATGGACGTCATCCAGGACGGACCCTTCTCCGCCATGTCAGCCCACCTCCCGAGGGGTGTCCCGGCGTGGATCGGGACGGCGGGGGTCGGGGTCCGCCGCTTGGTCACCCCGACGCGCCTCGTAGGCCTCCCGCAAGCTGACGCTGGGGAAGTAGCTCTCGCAGGCGGCGGCCACCAATTCAGGGGCCAGAACCGGCTTCTTTCCCAGGTAGACGGCCATATCCACCAGATCCGCGATCACGTCGCGGGGGTGGCAGGCCCGG
>REEG01000109.1 GCA_007695195.1 Gemmatimonadales bacterium
GACATGCCCCCGGCCCGGGCCGGCTGGCTCCGGCAGGTGATGGAGCGAAGGCGCTGAGGTCGTTGGAGCCGAGGATCGGTCAGGCCGCGAAACCCCGAAGTGACGAATGAAGCTCAAAACTTGCGAAACCCGGTCACTCGGCTTCTCTTTTGAGAATGGTGGCGTACGTAGTTGATCTTTGACGCCGCCACCCGGCAATTCTCATGGGACGGACGTCATGAAACGAGTGGGATCGGTGAAGCCTGGGCAGGTCGGTCCAGGGATAGGATTCGTAAGGCGGTGGCCTCCTCTCCTTGTCCTGTTCTTGGTGATGTGGGTACAGGCCTGTGCATCGTCTTCAGGGTCTGCGATTGACTCCGATTCCTCTCCCACCTCGCCCTCTGATATTCTGGTTGTGGGTTCGGTTCTCATGCCCGACTCCATCCCTGTCTCGGCGGCGGAGGTCTGGACGGAGCCTGCTACCTCAGTGGTGCGAACCAATGATCTGGGCCATTTCCGGTTCGAAGATCCCCTCGAGCCCGGGATCTATCAGGTATTTGCGCAACTGGGCAATCTTCGGGGTGTGACTCTGTACCGCGTCGAAGATGAGAGAGAGGCCCTGCAGGAGATCGAAAGCCTCATTGTGGTGCTTGGCCGAAATCGCATCTCTCCCCGCATCCATCCCGATTCCATCGTGGTGACTCCGCGACCCTTGCGGGGTCGCGTTCGGGTCGATGGTCAGTGATCCCGGTGATGGTATCGGCCCTTCCGGTGCTTCAATGGTATCGGCCCTTCCGTTGCTTCAGAGGGGCCGAGAGGATGGACACCGCCCTCCGCAGTCAGGCGATACCCCCCGAGCCTCGTCCTTGAGAATTCCGTCTTGATGCCTGCGCGACCCATCATCGATTCATCTGCCCCATGAACGCGTCGTTCGCCATGCTCCTGAAACCCTTTGACCCCCGAGCCCCAGGCTGGCCACGGTTTCGCACACGCGGACAGCGTCAACATTCTGGGGTCCATCCGCTCATGCTGGCCGCGGGTCTCCTCTTCTTCACAGGCTGTGACCGACAGGAAGAGGCTTCTTTTCCGGAGGGTTCCGGGACCGACCCCGATCGCCTCCCTGGGTTGGTGATCCTATCCGTGGTGGATCCGGAAACGTCCTCGCCCCTGCCCTCGGCTACCATATCCCTGGGGGGGCGTGACCTTCAGTGGGCCGGGCGGCCAATTCACCTCGACCTTGGGGGAGGCGACGCTCCGCAGCAGGTCTCATTCTCTGTAGAGGCCCCGGGCTTCGAGGCCGAGGATTACCGATTCACCGTTCCGCCTGGGGTTACCATCGAGCGGACCGTCGAGGTGGGACCGCGAATCCAGGTGGCGGTGGCGGAACCTCCCGGTGAGACCGATCGTTCCTCGGAATCGGAAACGGCAGTCCAGGCCCCTGGTCCCTCCACACCGCCACCACCTCCGGCCCGCTCCGAGCCTGAGGTGGAGCACATGGTCCGGATCGAGGTAGAGCCCGCCGGTGCCGTGGTCATCTTGACGGACCCAACCGACGATGGGCGGACCTTTCAGACGGAGGCTCCCGGAGTTATCGGTGTACCGCCCGGGCTGTACAGTTGGTCGGTAACCATGGACGGCTATCTCAGCGACCGATCCACGTCTCTCCTGGATCTGGAGACCCGGTCGGAGGCCGTGATCCGAACTGCACTCACCTCCATCGAAGCGGGAGAGGCCCTTCGCCTCGGCGACGAAGCCATGGAGGAAGGGGATTTCTTCCGTGCCGCGGAATACTACCGGAGCTTTCCTGTTCCAATGGACATTGAGAGCCCTGTGGGACGTCAATACATGATCTCCCGTTCCCGACTTGCCGAGGCGCTGGTGGAGCAGGGCGAGAGTGGGGAGGCGGCCGGCGTCTTCAGGGAGATGATCAACCTGAATCCGAGGGAGTATTCGGCCTTTCTGGGACTCGCGCGCATCCAGCAGACGGATGGACAATGCACGGAGGCTCGCCGAAACCTCCTGCAGGTGGAACGGCTCATCAACAACGTAGCACCCGAGCGTCGGCCCATCATTCGTGCGTGGACCCTCTACTACCAGGGCCTATGCTCTTTCTCTGAATTCGAACGTGCCTCGGATCCGACGGAGCGACAACGGGCGATACCCCGGACCGTGCAGGACTTCGAAACCTTCCTGGCCCATGTCAGGGGGATGTCGTCCATTCCGGCAGAACTCGAAGCCGCTCGGGAAGACGTCCAGGACAGGCTGAACCAGGTCATGGAGACGATATGAGTCCATTCAGTGGTCACGGAAGCGTGAAGCGGCTGCAGTTCCCGAAAGGCCCGTTCAATGGAGGAGTGGGGGGCTCAGTAGCCAAGGGGTGGGCCGGAGGTGTCAAGCTGCTCGCCACTGCCGGAGTTGCCCTCTGCCTGGTGGTGCCGGGCGCTTGGGCGCAGGATGGCGCGGGACTGGAACGGCCTCAGCCGCTCCCCGTGGAGGGCAAGCTCTTCAACCTCACCACTCACCCGGCCGATCCTCGTCTGGCCTCAGTGGAGCGTACGAATGACGCCGGCACCCGTGGAGACCTGCTCATCCTTGATGTGCAGCGGGGGATCGTGCGGACCATCGACCTGGATGGGCCCACCGGGGGCGCCGGCGGTGGAGCGGCGGATCCGCTGGCCTTCCTCTATGGGGATCCGGAAGAGGCCCGACCGTCAGCCTTTTCCGGAGAACTGTCGTGGCGTCCGGTGGCCGACTCCGAGGGGCGACGATGGTTCTCCTTCATCTCGTCCGGATCAGGGAGTGGCTACGGACTGGGGCTGGGCTGGGCCCGCGTGACCGAGACAGGTTCGCTTGAGGTGGATGCCTTCTCCGTCGACGTCGGGGGGGCGGCTGCGGGAGAACCGGTCCGGACTCCCGTCTGGTCCCACGACGGAAGATCCCTGGCCTTTACCACTGGGCGGAGTCTCCATGTCATCCCGGATGTCAGACCGGCCATGGTGGCGGTCCAAGGGGCGCAACTCCAAAGCCACGAGTTGGTCCGCAATGACGAGGGAATCGGCTTCCCGGCCTGGTCTCCGGATGGACGTGCCATCGCGTTTCAGGAGCGTATGCCCTCGGATGCTCCGGGGCTGCCGTCGCAGGCGTTGAACCTCCGAACGCAGCGCATCAGTGTGATCAATCTGGCGGTGGACCGATCCGAATCCTCCGGGGCCGTGGTCGGGCTCACCGACGGGACCATCCCGGTTGGGGCGGGGCAGCAGCAAGGGTGGGATTTCCACCAATATCGTCCGTCATGGTCGCCGGACGGGACCATGGTGGCCTTCCTCACCGATCGGGTGCCGGCAGCCTCCCTGTCGGCTGAAGACTCCCGGAAGGGGATCCAGTTGGTCCGGATTGATCGGGACGGAAACGGACGAGTGCGGACGGGCATCTTTGTCCCCGGCCGTGCGTCGGCCTACGTGGCCGGTGACGTCCTGGAGCCGCAGCGGGGATATCGGGGGCCGCAGTGGCTGGAGCGCCGGCTGGGAACCGACGGTGACGTGGAAATCTCCATTGTGTTCATCGCCCGGGATCCGGACCTCCGCAACCCGATCGGGCAGGCGCGGATCACGCGCCGGGAAGGAGCCGCTCAAGTGGAGGTGCAGAGCAGCCTCATCTCCGAGCAGGCCGGCTTCGGCACCGTGATGCACAGCTCTCTATCGGCGCTGGGGGTTGGAGACGGTCTCCGCCTCACCTTCGTGTCCCAGTCCGGGAACACCGAGCGCATTTCCCGCTGGGATGCCTTCAGCAATTCAGCGGGGGGAAACCTGGAGGTCCGGGTACCCCATGAGATCTCTCGCCGCTCGGTGATGCTCCGGAGTACCTTCATGCCGGGGTACGGCCAGTATCACCGCGGCGATCGCGGGAGAGCAATGGGGTTCCTGGCGGCGAGTGCGGTGGTGGGGGTTGTGGGGCCAATCCACGTACTGAGTTCCGAGAAGATTCTGGATGACGGCGGGCACCCGATTTCCAGCCGGAGGGATGTAGCTTTGGACCGGTTTTGGAATTGGGCCGCCATCGGAGCCGGCGTCTGGGCCATCTCCCTGATCGAAGCGGCCCTGGCTTCATCGGGAACCATGGATCGAACGGTCCTCCTCGCGGGCCTTGGGTCCGATACGCCCGGTTCAGCGGGCCCCACCCTGCAGCCCGTGCTCGTGGCCCAGCCAGGGGTGGGGGGCTCCGAATCCTCCGGACTTGGGCTTGGCCTGTCGCTCAGGATACCGGTAGGTAACATTTCGCCATGACGAGGGGGGCGACTCACTGGTGGATGCCCATTGGGGCCCTTGTGGTGGTCTTGCTCACCGCTCCGACGGACCTTGAAGCCAGACAAGGGTCTGCAGGCGACGACCGAAACCGTCAGGTGAACACCCTGTGGGGGGAGGCCTCCACCCTGGCAGATCTGGATGCCACCACACGACGTCAGCTGGCACAGGCCCTGGCCAATCGAGCCGAACTCCTCACCGACGCAGCCGAGTTTGCGATCCGCCTCGGTTTGGATCACGGGGCCCTTCGGGACGCGGGAGATGGGGTAGAACCCACGGTGCACAGTCCGCTTTACCTGGGCATTCACCTCGCCCTCTCCGGAAGGCCGTCCGAGGCCCGGTCCCACCTACAGCGCGCCACCGGGCTCGTGGGACAGCCGTCAGCCAGCCGGGAGGCTTGGCTCGCAGCGCTTCCAGCTGGATCCGCTCAGGATCCTGCGCCCATGGCCTCATGGAGTCACCTTCTGGACCGGGTTGGTGCTCACCGTGACTACTGCGCCTCGCCTCCGTCGGAGTCTCTGGCCCAGGGACGCTGTCTTATCCTCACCGGCATGGCCCTCTCCGACCCGGAGACGGTGCGGCGGGGACAGCGCTTCCTTGAGTCACGACCGATCCCGGATCATGTGGAGCGGGTCGGGAACAATGTGGATGTGGAGTTTCATGACGCCTCGACACTGATCCTTCTGGCCAGAGCCGACTGGTGGATGATGGCGTCCGCGCTGGACGGGCTAACCGATGCCCAAGCGGTGATCCTGCGGGCCATGGCCCTCCGGCGTCTGGGACGAACGGAGGAAGCCCTCACCCTCGTCGAGGGCCGGGCCGAGCCCGCGGCGGAACTCGAAAGGGCGGCCCTCCTGGCAGCCACAGGGCGACGGGATGAAGCCGAGGAGCTCTTTCGCTCCATGATCGGGCAGGGAGGCAATCTTGCGGCCCTGACGCTGGATCGGGCCTCGCCTGCGGGGCTGGGTGGGGAATGGGCCCTGGAAGAGTTCGAAGCTCAGCGAAGTCTGGGCTTTGCCGGAGGATCGCCGCGGTCGGCGCTCCTCCTGGCACGAGCCCTGATCCGATTCGGGCACGCTGCGGAAGCCCTCATGTTGCTGGAGGCCCAGTATCCCGCCTCCATTCGCAACGACCCTGGTCAGGTACCACCAGAGTTCCTCATGGTTATGGCTCACGTTCGCTACCTGAACGGACGGGATCACTACCCTGGGGCACGGGGGAATCTGGTATCCCTCAGCCAGTCCTATCCGTCCCTTTCTGGTCTGCTGACGCTAGCCCAGGAGTTGACGGCCCCGGAGCGAACGCGGTCCGAATGGAGCCGTCCTGGACCGTAGTCGACGAGTAGCACTACAGGAGAACGTATGGAATTGTATCTGCGCGGAGAGTTCAGCCACTCCCGGGTAACGTCTCAGCGGCGACGGCGGGTCACTCCCTCTGCTTGTATGGTTGTGGCGTTCATCCTGTCCGCCGGCCTCATGCTGGGCCTTCCCCTCGCATTGGCGGGCCAGGCAGGGGGAGGGAATCTGGTCTATGGCGAGCGGGAGGCCATGGGGTCCTTCAATCCCCTCTCCGATCAGCCTATGCGGGCAGTGTCAGATCGCCTCTTTTCCGTGCTTTTCGAGGGGCTCTTTCGCTACGATTACGAGGTGGAGGAGTTTGAGCCGGTTCTGGCTGAATCCGTTCAGGTTGAACCAGGGGCGGGTTCGGCGCTGGTCCGGCTCCGCAATGACGTGCTCTGGCACGACGGCTCCCGCTTCACAGCCGAGGATGTGGTAGCGAGCTACGAGGCTATCCTCGGCAATCCCACCCACGACCGCCTCGACATCATCTCCCTCGTCGAAAGTGTGGAGTCACTGGGGCAGTATCAGGTCCGGTTCCGCTTTACCGATCCTCTTTCTGACCCTGAGCGGGTGATGGATCTCTGGCTCCTCCCTGCCAGGCAACTCCGCTCAAACCCCGATGAGTTGGGCGTGCGTCCCATCGGAACCGGTCCGTACCAGTTCCAGGAGAGGAACATCGAGGGCACGGTGCGCCTCACTCGCTTCGAGGAGTACTGGGGGGGCAGTACGAATCTGGATCGCCTGGAAATGCGCCTGTCCGTGGATGTGGGGACCATGACGACCCAGCTTCTCGCCGACGTGCTGAACCTCGTCGTGGATCTTCCGCCGGCGAATCTGGTGCAGGTGGAGAATGCCGGAACCCATGCGATCCGCCCCTACCAGTCCTACACCATCTACACCTTCGCCTACAACCTACTCGATCCGGTCCTGAACGATGCGCGGGTTCGCCGGGCCTTCACCATGGCGCTCAACCGGCAGCAGATGCTGAATCAGTGGTACGACGGTCGAGGGGAGATCCTGGCTGGACCCTTCGTTCCCACCGCTCCATTCTTCGACCCCAACCGCCGTGCCCTTCCCTATGACCCGGGCGAGGCGGCGGCGCTCCTGGATGCGGCCGGATTCCAGGATCTGAATGGGAATGGGATCCGGGAGACCCCTGACGGGGAGCCCATGGAGCTCTCCCTCCTCCTGCCCGTGGCCCGCCAAGCCACCGGATCGGCGGAACAGAATGTAGCCCAGGACTTCATCGATGCCCTGGGGGGGCTGGGTATCCAGGTTCGGCTTGAGAATGTGGACCGCGACATTTGGGAGCAGCGGGTTTTCCATGATCGCGACTATCAGGTGGCATGGCTCCCCTGGACCTTCGACCCCATCTACGACATCTCCCGCCTCTTTCACTCCCGGAACATCCGCCCGGGCGGCGCCAACGTCACCCAGTATGCCAATGCGGACGTGGATCGGCTCCTGGACCAGTACGCCGAGGCTCAGGATCCGGCACTTCGACGGGATCTCATGCGCTCCGTCCAAGGCTTCATCGCCCAGGAGCAGCCCTATAGCTTCCTCTTCACGGTGGATCGTCACGCAGCCGCTCGGAATGGCTTCGTACTTCCCCGGATCGATCCCTATTTCTTCTTCACCCATATTCGGGACTGGTATTTCATTCCGGAATTCCGGTGAGTCACGGTGCGCCGCTTCTGGTTCTACCTCGGGTTGATCGGTCGATACCTGGGCCTTTTCGTCACAGTGGGAGTCCTGGCCTCCGCGGCTCTGGCCCTGGTGCCGGATGTCCGGGCTCCCGGCCCCTTCATGGACCGGTGGCAGGAGAACCTCCGGGTATTCCTGCTTTTTGACTACTTCGCCATCGATCCCAACCGGGGGTTCTCGGTCTGGGATGTGTTGCTGGCGGCATCGTGGAGGACGGGGACCCTCCTCCTTGGGGCCCTTGCCTTCAGCCTCGGGCCGGCCCTCATTCTGAGCCTTCGAATCGAGCAGTCGCGGAATCCAAGGATCTCGCGAGTCACGGCCCAGGTCCTCCGGTCGCTGTCGAATCTTCCGGTTCTCATCTGGGCCATCCTCTTCATGCTGGTGGCCTTCCAGTTCGCGGGAATCGTCCCTGTCTTCAGCCAGATCCGGGAGGGGGCCGGTGCCGCAGTGGCGGCCGCGGTGATCTTACCGATCCTCGCACTCGTGTTGGGTGACGGTGCGCTAGGTAGCACCCTGGACAGATTTCAGGCCAGAGCCAGAGATATCGGCCGGTCGGAGACCATGCTCGCGGTGCGGGCTCGTGGCCTCCGCCAGGGGCGCTTCCTCGTGCGTTCCATGGTCCCGGATGTTGTGGATGAGGCCGCCTCCAAGGCGACACTCTTCCTCAGCGGTGCCATCGTCATCGAAGTCATCTTTGAGTGGCAGGGACTGGGCTGGCGCATCTGGCAGGCGCTGGGCAGCGTCAAGGATTATCCCGTCATACTTGGGTGTGTTACCGTGGTCATGGCTCTGGTCCTCGGAGCCCACCTGTTGCGTGACGTCCTTCGCGCCGCAGCCCTCCCGCACCTGCGATGACCGTCTTTGGGGTGGGCATGAACAGGACCGCGAGCCTCTGGGTGGGGATTCTGGGGCTCCTGGCAGGAGTGATCTTGGTGACGGAGACCCTTCCTCCTCAACGAACCCCCCCGCCGGGGACGGGGAACCCGGCATACCAGCCTCCGCACATCCAGTGGATTCGGGTCTTCACCTACACCGGGACCCGTCTGGACATCCAACCGGTCGCGGCTGAAGGGGTGGGGCAGGACGATCCGGGCGGACTTGCCGGGTTCCTGGGGCTCGATCCCGGCGGAGGTGAGCCCACCGGGGCGGACCAGGGGACGGTGGAGGAAGGTGACACCCCGGATCCCCTGTCGCTCCGGTCCCACCAGCCTTCAAGGTGGAAGCATCCTCCCCCCACCGCCGTGGTGGGACGCACCTACCGCGCCGATCTTGCACGCTTGCTACCCCGGGATATGCATCCCCGTGCGGAGTCGGAAGCGATATGGGAGCTCCTGGATGGACCGCCCGAATTGGGGATCTCGTCGCACACCGGACAGGTCGAGTGGGTGCCGGCCCATGAGGGTCTCCGAGGAGTCCATGAGGTAGCGGCTGTGTACCGGGTCCCCGAGGGTGAGGGCATAGTCGTTCGGTACCGCCTCTGGGTCTCAGGGGGCCTTCATCCCCTGGGAACGAATGCGAGGGGGGAGGATGTGCTCCGTATGCTCGTATCCTCTGCTCGGTGGATGATCTTCCCGGGAATCCTCGGCATCCTCGTGGCCGTGTTGGGGGGGAGTATCCTGGGAGCTACCGCCGGCTTCTATGATGGGGTGCGAGGGAGAACCAGCCGCACCATTCTGGAGGTCATTGAATCGGTTCCAGGGCTTCTCCTCATTCTGGTGGTATCGGTGGCCACCAACTTCAGCCTCCCCTGGATCATGGTGGGCGTCGGGGTCGCGCTGCTCCCCTCGGTGGCGGCGGAAGTCTCTACCACGGTGCAGGGATTCCGGAAGAGTGCCTTCGTGGAGTCATCCCGGGAGTTGGGACTCACGGATTCCCGGATCCTGTGGAGGGAGATCCTCTGGTTGAACACCCGTCCCATCCTGGCCAGGTTCGTTTGGTACGCCCTGGGCTTCGTGGTGTTGATGGAGGTCACGTTGAGTTATCTGGGTATGGGTGTGCAGCCCGTCAACTACTCCTGGGGGACCATGCTCATCGAGGGACGGGAGCGGCTCAACTACGGCGAATATTGGCAACTCCTCTTTCCCGCCCTAGCAGTGGTCTCGGTCCTCGCTGGATGCCAATTCCTGGGGCGTCGTGCCGCCCTTGCCATAGAGACGGGACGGGAGGAGGCGCCGTGAACCCTTCGCCTCTTCTGTGTGTGGAAGACCTTGTGGTGGAGTTCAGAGCCAGAGACAATCCCAACCGGGTGCTCAAGGGCGTGTCCTTCTGTATGAAGCCCGGTGAGAAACTCTGCATCCTGGGCCGTTCCGGATCGGGGAAGACCCAGATCCTCCTGGCCATCCTGGGGCTCATTCAGGGGAAGCCCGGGGTGGTTTCCGGAACCATCCGATTCACTGAGCCCCTGAGCGATCCGGTACCGGGAACAAGCGGCGGCCGACATCGGAAGCGGGATGGCGGGTGGGCCGGTGAAGCTGGGATCAGGGGCCGACGGATCGGAATGATCTTCCAGCACCCCCGAGAGTCACTGATCCCTTGGGAGCGGGTGGGACAACAGATGGAGAAGATTCGCCGACAGTGGTCGCTTCCTGGAGACAGGACCTCTGATGCTACCCTGCTCGAGGGACTCGGCTTCGCGCACCCGGAGCGCGTTCTCCGAGCCTGGCCCAACGAACTGAGCGGAGGCGAGGCGCAGAGAGTGGCCATTGCCCTGGCTCTGCTCCCGCAACCGACCCTGCTCCTGGCGGATGAACCTACTTCGGCGCTGGACGCCCTCATCCGCGTCCGGGTCATGGAACTCCTGCGTGAATCCCTGGAGCGTATTGGAGCCGGACTCATTCTCGTGACCCATGACCTGGCCCTGGCACGACGCACGGTGGATCGGGTTCTGGTCCTGGGGGAGGGTCGAATCGTGGACGACCGGGAGCCGGAGGTTCTCTTCCGAGCGGAGGCCGATTCTCTGCATCCGGGAGCCCTGGAACTGGTCGCGGCTGTGGCACGCCGGGGGGAGCGGCGATCTGCTACCGGCGGAGCGGAGGAACAGAGATGACCCCGCCACCGATCCTCGAGGGCCGACGGCTACACGTAACCTTCCATTCTCGAAGCGGCATGGGGCGGGCGAGTGGTCCGGTGAAGGCGCTGCGCGGGGTGGATGTTCGGATAGAGCCCGGTGAGTTGGTGGGCATTGTAGGGGAGAGTGGGTCCGGGAAGAGTACCCTCCTGCGTGCACTCACCCACCTGGCCCCGGTGGATAGCGGCGAGGTACTGCTGGATGGAGTCTCCACATGGGGGTGGGATCGGGATCGTATGCGTGCGGTATTTCGTCCTTCCATCCGTATGCTGTTCCAGGATTCGGGTAGTACCCTCAATCCCGGCCGACGCGTGGGCTCCATCCTGGCACAGGCGGCAGCCTTGGCTCCGGATGGGAGAGCCGGTGAACCGGGGACGCTGCTTGAGGCGGTGGGTCTGTCTGCAGCGTTTCTCCACCGGTGGCCCCGGCAGCTCAGCGGTGGAGAGAAGCGACGCGTCGCCATGGCAAGGGCTCTCGCCACGCGCCCGCGAGTCCTGCTTGCAGATGAGCCCTTCGCAGGATTGGATGTAGTGATTCAGCAGCGCGTGGTCGACGAATTGATGGAAATCCACGAGCGCCTCGGGCTAGCAATGCTGGTGGTCTCCCACGACCTCTCCGTGATCCGTGGTCTTGCCGAACGCATCATGGTCATGAAGGATGGAGTGGTGGTGGAGTCCATGAAGGCCGAGGATTTCGTAGTGGAACGGCTCACTCATCCCTATTCCAGGACCTTGGTGGAGGCTGAGCTACCACTCAGGTGATGACCGCAGGGATGGACCAGACGTCATCCGCCGGTCAGGCCAGACCGGACCCGACCCGATGGGAATACTGAACCCAATGAGGCGAGAAGACTGTGATTGACATTCACATTTTGGCCCGGAGAGTCTGGCGCCATTTTGCCGTGCGGACAAGAGGGGACGAGGTGCGCGGGAGCGGCGGGGAGCGGTTCCGGAGCCGAGGAATCCTCTCTGCACCTCTCTGGCTCCTGGTCCTGGCCGGCACCGCTCTGCCGCTCACCGCCCAGACGCCGGGCGACCCCATCCGCGTGGGAGATGAGATCCGGTTCCTGGTGCAGGAACGGGAAGACCTTTCGGCTGTGCGCACCGTCGCACCTGATGGCTCGCTCCTGGTCCCGGGAACTGAGGGGATCTGGCTGCCCGCCGCCGGCCGATCGCTGGAAGCCGTCCAGAACGCCGTGGCCACGGTACTGCGGAGTCTCTATGGAGAACTGGAGGTGGAACTGGAACTCGTCCAGCCGGAGGAGAGTCCCACCGACGCCCTTCCGGACCCGCAGGGAGATGATCCGGACACCACTCCGGTGGGTCCGGAGCAGGAGCGGATGGACCCTCCGACTCCGGTGGGACCAACGCCATCGGGTCCTCCTGGCTTTACCCCCGGAGGCACGCTGGCCCGAGGCCTCCTCATTCCCGGACTGGGCCAGCTCCACACGCAGCGGCCGGCCATGGGTCTCCTGGTCCTGGCTGGGGCCGGGGTCGGTGTGTTCCTCGCCAGCCGATCCGAACTGACCGACGAGAGGCGGACATTTTCCGGACCCTTCGGTGAACCGGAATACCAGAGTGTGGTCCGGGTGGAAACGTACCCCCAGCGGGAGCTTGGAATCGGCTTGGCTGCCGTTGCGCTACTCGGCGGTGCGCTCGAGGCCTTCACCTATGCTCGGAGGCAGAGCGATGCCGGCGTGGGCAGCCGAGCGTCCGTGCGGGCTGTGCCATCCGCCGCCCATTCCTCCTCGGGGCCCTTGACCCTCAGGATAGATCTTCCGATGGGCGAAAGCCCTCGACGGTAATTGTCTCCTCCAGCGTCCGGCGCAGCGCTTCCAGGGTGGGGGCAACGGGCGTGACAAGGCGAG
>REEG01000137.1 GCA_007695195.1 Gemmatimonadales bacterium
CTCGCCCCTTCCCGCCTGTCGCCCTACTGAGGCTCCGGATCCAGCCGTCCGGACGCGGGGGCGACCGGAACCCGGGGGGCTGAACGAACCGCAGACGTTCCCGCGCCGAACACCTGGGCCGAGAACAACCCCAGGTAGTCGCCCCGGGCCGCCGCCTGCCCTTCAGGCCCCACGGCCCAGTCGTAGCTGAAGAGCACGAGCCCCGAAAGCCCCGACTCCCGGACCATCCGCGACTTCTCCACGGCCCCTTCGAAGGTGGTGTTGTAGACGCCCACCCCCATCCAGACCCGGTGGGGTCCCCCCGCCCGCAAGGCCCGATCCACCCCGGCCTGGAAGACGTGGGGAAGGTTCGTGTAGTTCATGGGGACCACCACATCCACCAGCCCCAGCGCGAGCCACTCCTCCCAGGGCTGGAAGCGGTGGGTGTAGGCATCCTGGGCGTTGGCGAAGACGGCGGCGGTGAGGGGAATCCCCGGAGCGATGCGGTGAATCTCGCCCCGGATCCGCTCCACCACGGTGGTGACTCCCTGTCGATGGAAATCAGCCCAATCCCCAGGGAAGGCGTCGGTGTAGGCAAAGACGTCGCCGGCCTGCCAGGCCCGCTCGGCGTCCCGGAGGTCGGTGGGAGAGCGCGATCCCCGGAGCCGGGCCCGGAAGGCTTCCAGGGGTGCCCGCCCATAATCGAAGTCGGCGTTCGGGAGCCGGATGTAGTCCAGATGGATCCCGTCCACGTCGTAGCGGAGGAGAAGGTCGGCCACCACATCCGCCAGATGGTCCTGCACCGGAGCCAGTACGGGGGAGGTGTAGAGCCCCTCCACCTGGTCGGTGTTTGCCGCCGCATGGGCCATGAGGGCGTCCACGAAGGCGGGACTCCGGGGATCCATGGCGAAGAGCCGGGGCGCCAGCTCACGGGGAACAGCCAGGAACTCGGGCCTCCGGTTCACGGTGTGGAGGGGATCGCCGTGGCGGCGGTGGGCACTTCCCACAAGGAGGGTGTTCAGCCAGGCGTGGACCGAGAGGCCCAGCCCCCGGGCTTCATCCAGGACCACGGCCAGCGGATCGTATCCGGGGAATTGCGACGAGATGGTGGGCCCCCGCGGCTCACGGCCGGAGCGGTACCAGGCGTCTCCCCTGCCCCGAACCTGCACCAGAAGGGTGTTGAAGCCGGCGGCGTGGGCCCGACGAACCGCCATCCGAGCCGAATCGGGGTGGTTGAGGGCGGTGCGGACGATCCAGAGGGCTCGCACCGACGTCTCCCCGTCGTCCGGCGAGGCCACATCCCGGGTGAGGGGAGGAGCGCCGGCCTGATCCGCCGGTGCGCCTCCCGTCGGCACCGCCCCGACTGGTGGCCCGTCGGCCCG
Organism: Gemmatimonadales bacterium; assembly: GCA_007695195.1. Lineage (GTDB taxonomy): Bacteria > Gemmatimonadota > Gemmatimonadetes > Longimicrobiales > Gaopeijiaceae > PWLA01. The sequence goes on from REEG01000137.1 coordinate 1,362, forward strand.
TCGGCCGGATCTCCCATCCACCGCCGAGGGTTCCCTGGCCGGCTCAGGCGCCGCGGAGGGCGCCCCCGGCTCCGTCCCCGGAAGCGCCCTCGGTGACCGCTCGCGCTCCGGCGTGCCGGTCCAGGATGGCGGCGGAAGCTCCGGGATCGGCGGGGGCGGGGGCGGCTCCACGGGCGGTCCCGCCGGGACACACGACACCGCGAGGAGTCCCACCAGTGCCCATGCGCCCATGGCCGAAACCCATCGGAGGGTTCGGCCCCGTGGGGCCATCGCGCCATGGAGGCTCATCGTCGTCTCCGCTCCCGGAAGAAGTCGCGTAGGAGTCGCGCACACGCCTGGGCCAGGACGCCGGGGGTCACCGCCATCCGGTGGTTCAGCCGGGGATCCTGCACCAGGTTGCCCAGGCTCCCCACCATCCCGGCCTTGGGGTCCGGCGCCCCGAACACCAGGCGATCCACCCTGGCCAGGACCAGGGCCCCGGCGCACTGGGCGCACGGCTCAAGCGTCACATAGAGGGAGGTACCGGGAAGACGAGCAGCACCGGTGCGCCGCCCGGCCCGGCGCAGCGCCACCACCTCGGCGTGGGCCGATGGATCGTTCCAGCGGAGGGTGCGGTTGCCGCCTTCCGCCAGAAGGCATCCGTCCCGGACCACCACGGCCCCCACAGGGACCTCTCCCAGGATCCAGGCTTCCCGGGCCCGCTCCAGGGCGCGGGCCATCCACGCCGCGTCCCCGTCGCGGATCGGGTCTGCCAGGAGGGCATTCACCGCACCCGGACTCACGAGGGGACGAAGGGACTCGCCGGACACCGGCAGGCGCCTGCGACCGGCCTCGGGGCGGATGGACTCCAGGGGACCGAGATCCGACTCCACCATACCTCCCATGACCCTGGTTTCGGGTCTCGCCACCGGTTCCTGTACCCCGCCCCGGATCGGGACGTCAGTGGGGCGTCAGTGGGTGGTAGCGCTCCGGGGGAGCGGAGCGCCGTCCAGTCGACGATGAATGGCCACCACCCGACCGGTGACCCGGAGGCGGACGCCATCCTCAACCCGGATTGGCTCTCCTCCACCTGCAGGGATGAGGATGGTCTCGCCGGCAGCGTGGGAGCAGCGGTAGAGCTCGGCTCCGCTCCCATTGGCCACCATCACCAGGGCGCCGTCGGCCCTGAGGGCCTCGTCGCTGTCGGGAAGGGCATCGGCCGGCTCCACCAGGAGGAGGTCACCGGAACCAATCCCCAGCGCCGCGAACTCGTCCCCCCGGGTCCGTACGAAGAAGCATCCCCGGGCGCCGGCAATTCGCCGGTCCAGGGAGAAGGTGGTCTCGATGCCGTCGGTCCGGCGACGGGCGTCCGGGTGTGGGAGCCCGGCGTAGCACGGCACCGATACGGTGTCCGGATTCAGGTCGACTCCCAGGATCCTCACGCCCCTGGATCGGGATGGATCCCGCTCCAGGTACCCCTTGCGCGCCAGCGCCTTCAGGTGCTCCGAGACCGTCTTGGTGCTCTTGATCCCGAACTCCTCGCCGATCTCCCGGATGGAGGGCTGATAGGTGCGGGTCCGGAGATACCGGACCATGTAATCCAGGATGCGCTGCTCAAGATCGTTGAGGACGGCGGGCATTCCGCATCTCCAGGGGGCGGGCGGGGCAGGAGGGCAACCTTTCCAGACTATCCAGCGCCGGTGAGGGGGTCAAGCGTTCTCGTTCACATGGGTCCGGATCCACTGCACACCCGCCGCCATCCGGGCCAGGGAGCGGTCCTGCCCCATGGCCACCAGCACCTCGAAGATCCCGGGACTCACCGCCTCCCCCACCAACGCCACCCGCAGGGGATGGATGAGCTTTCCGGCGCCCACACCCCGCTCGTCGGCCAACCCCCGGAGCTCTTCCTCCAGCCGCTCCTCGGTCCACGCCCCGGCGGCGGCATCCAATCCGGACAACCGCTCCCGCAGCGCCTCCAGGTGCCCGGTGGCCTCGTCCGGACGCCGGGCCCAGTGCTTCTCCACCGCCTCGGGATCGTAGGCAATCTCGTCGGCTACGTATGGCCTCAGCTTCAGGGCCACATCGTCCACCGACCGGGCCCGGGTGGTGAGCAGCTCCAGGATCGAACCGAACCAGGCCGGATCCGTCTCCATGGCCGCCTCGGCTACCTCGCGGAGGTCGGACTCCAGTCTCGCCAACACCCGGGAGGCCAGCGCCACCCCGTCCATTCGGTTCAGGTGCTGGCCATTCAGCCACCCCAGCTTCTCCGAGTCGAAGACGGCGCTCTTCTTCACCACCCGGTCCAGGGAAAAGGCACCCACCAACTCGGCCCGGCTCATGACCTCCTGATCCGTCCCCGGCGACCAGCCCAGGAGGGCCAGGAAGTTCACCATGGCCTCGGGCAGGATCCCCTGGTGCTCGTAGTCGCCCACCGCCGTGGCCCCGTGCCGCTTGGAGAGGCGCTTCCCGTCGGGGCCCAGGATCAGGGGAAGATGGGCGAACTCGGGCACGGGGTAGCCCAGCGCCTCGTAGAGGAGGATCTGCTTCGGCGTGTTGGACAGGTGGTCGTCGCCTCGCATCACCAGGGTGATCTTCATGAAGGCATCGTCCGAGACCACCGCCAGGTTGTAGGTGGGGCTCCCGTCGGCCCGGAGGATCACCAGATCCTCGATGGCGTCGGCCGAGAATCGCGTCAGGCCGTGGACCCGGTCGTCGAACTCCACCACCCGGTCGTGGGGAAGGAGGAAGCGAATGGCGTGGGGCTCCCCCGCCGCCGCCCGCTCCTCGGCCTCTCCCGGTGCCAGCGCCTCGGCGCGGCGCCGGGGGTAGCGGGTGGCGGCGTCCGGATCTTCCTCCCGGACCCGGGCCAACTCCTGGGGGGAGGTGAAGTCGCGGAAGGCCTTCCCCTCGTCCAGCAGTCGGAGGGCGTCGGCCCGGTGACGATCGACCCCTTCGCCCTGGAAGAAGGGGCCTTCGTCCCAGTTCAGCCCCAGCCACTCCATCCCCTGGAGGATGGCGTCCACCATCTCCTGGGACGACCGGTTCCGGTCCGTGTCCTCGATGCGGAGGAGGAACCGCCCCCCCTCGCGGCGAGCCAGCAGCCAGTTGAACAGGGCCGTGCGGGCGCCTCCCACATGGAGGTATCCGGTGGGCGACGGAGCGAAGCGGACGCGAAGGCTCATGGCGAGGGATCCGGCGGGGAGAGGGTGAAGGGGATTCTGATCGGACCGGCACCGCCGGCCCACCCGAAGAGATAGAGGAGCCCGGGGGGTGTGTAAAGCCGGAGCGTGACCTCAGTCGGACTCCCGACCGAGCTCCAGCGACCGCTGGTAGGCGGACCAGATCCCCCGGCTGATGACGGTGCGGAGGCCTCCCTTCTCCATATGATAGAGGGCGGCAGCAGTGGTCCCACCGGGAGAGGTGACCTGGTTGCGCAACTCGGCCACATGGCGGTCCGAGCCGGCGGCGTATTCCAGGGAACCGCGGAGGGTCTGGACCACCAGTTGCTCCGAGACGCGGCGGGGGAATCCCATGTGCACCCCGGCGTCGATGAGGGCTTCCACGAAGAGGAAGACGTACCCGGGGCCGGATCCACTCAGGGCCGTGGCCATGTCCAGGTAGCGCTCGTCTCCCATGAAGATCTCGTCGCCCAGCGCCGCCAGGATTGCCCGGGCCACCTCCCGTTGCGACTCGGAGACCTGAGGGGTCGCCGTCCAGACCGAGATCCCCTGACCGATCTGGGCGGGGGTGTTGGGCATGGCCCGGACCACAGCGGCGTGGGCCGCCCCGTCGCCCAGGCGTTCGATGGAGATCCCCGCCATGATGGAGATGAGGAGATCGTCGGAGTGGAGGTGTCCCCGGATCTCCGGGAGGACCTTCGGCGCCGACTGGGGCTTGATGGAGAGGATGACCACCTGGCCTGCCTCGGCGGCCTCCCGGTTGTCCTCGGTGGTACGGATCCCGTACCGCTCCGCCACCTCGGCGCGTCGAGGGGCCCAGGGATCGGCGGCGATGATCTGCTCGGGCCCCACCTGATCCCGATCCAGGAGCCCGCGGATCATGGCCTCGCCCATGATCCCGGCGCCGATGAAGGCGAGGGTTTTGTCTTGGAACACGGAAATCCTGGGCCGGGGGAAGCGAAGCGGACGAGCACGGGACGGGATGCGGGCCTCGGGAGCCCATGAAGGCCGGGTCCCCCTTCGAGGCCGCCCCCCTTTCGCTGGGGAAACGCAGGTCCCGGCCGGAGAAGGTAGGCGGGGCGCTCCCACCGTTCAAGGCACCCTTGTGCCTTTAACGCCATGGCGATTTCGAGCGTCACCCCATAGCATCAACCCCAAGGATGCAGCAGGAGCCTGTGTCGACGGGGTTCACGACAACCCGGTTCAACGGAGGAAGGGACGATGGCGATGTGGACGCGACGGGAATGGCTTGGGCGCACCCTGGGTGCGGGCGCCCTCCTGGGGCTCAACCCCGGAATCCTCCGGGCCCTGGACGGGATCGAACCCGGCCGTCGGGAGCTCATCACCCGGGCCATCCCGGCCACCGGCGAGCGGATCCCCATCGTGGGACTCGGGAGTTCGGCCACCTTCGCCCAGATCGCCCGGGAAGAGGATCGGGAGGCCATCCGCGGCGTTCTGAGTGCCCTGGTGGAGGGGGGCGGGACGGTCTTCGATACGGCCCCCAGCTACGGCGCTTCAGAAGAAGTGGCGGGTTCGGTGGCTCAGGCGCTGGGCATCCAGGAGCAGCTCTTCTGGGCCACCAAGCTGAATGTGGCCCGCCAGGGTCCGGCGGATCCTGAGGCGGCCCGGGCCCAGGTGGAAACCTCGTTCGAGCGCATCGGGAAGCCCGTCATCGACCTGATCCAGGTCCACAATATGGGTGACCCGCCGGTGCAGCTCGGCATCCTCCGGGAGTACAAGCAGGAGGGTCGGATCCGCTACCTGGGGATCACCACCACCTTCGAGCGACAGTACGATGAGCTCATCGATGTCATGAGAAACGAGGAGCTGGACTTCATCGGAACCGACTATGCCGTGGACAACCGGTTCGCCGAAGACGTCATCCTTCCCCTGGCCCAGGACCGGGGGATCGGCGTGCTGGTCTACGCCCCCTTCGGCCGCACCCGCCTCTGGAACCGGGTGGCCGGGCGAGAGGTGCCCGAGTGGGCGGCGGAGTTCGGTGCCCACACCTGGGCCCAGTTCTTCCTCAAGTTCATCGCCGCCCACCCGGCGGTGACGGCCATCACCCCGGCCACCAGCCGGCCCGCCAATATGGCCGACAACATGGGCGCCGCCTACGGGGAGCTTCCCGACGCCGCCATGCGCCGGCGGATGGTGGAGCTGGTCGACTCGCTCCCCACCGCCTGAGTCGGGGGCCCCGTGACCGCCGCCATCGAACGGTTCACCAATGTGCGCCGGGACGAGTTCCCGGCGCTCCTGGCCTCCATGGCCTTCTTCTTCTGCGTGCTGTCGGCGCTCATGGTGATCCGTCCGGCCCGGGAAGCGCTGGGGATGCAGAGTGGTCTGGACACGGTCCGACTCCTCTTCATCGGGACGGCGGTGGTCACGCTGGCGGTGAACCCTGTGTTCGGGTTCCTGGTGGCCCGCCTCCGGCGAATCCAGTTCATCGCCGCCACCTACCTCTTCTTCGGGGCGAGCCTGCTGGTCTTCTGGGCGCTCCTGCAGTTCGCGCCCGAGGCGACGGGAGAGGTGTCCGGGCGGGTCTTCTACGTCTGGTTCAGCGTCTTCAACCTGTTCAGCACCATGGTGTTCTGGGCGCTCATGGTGGACCGCTTCTCCCTGGAGCAGTCCAAGCGCCTCTTCGGGATCGTGGCGGTGGGCGGGACCATGGGCGCCATCTTCGGGCCCTGGCTGGCCTGGACCTATGTGGAGGTGGTGGGCACCGCCAACCTCATCCTCATCGCCGTGGGGTTCCTGGGGTTGGCGGTGGGGATGGCGGCGCTGGTGGCCCACCTCCAGCCCGAGAGCCTCTCGGAGGTGGATCCCGACGACCCGGAGGCCCCGCCGGTGGTTCGGGAAGAAGAGGTGATCGGGGGAAGCGCCTGGGAGGGGTTCCGTGCCGTGGTGCGCTCCCCGTACCTGCTGGGGATCTGCGCCTTCGTCCTCATCATGGCCATCATGGCCACCTTCATCTACTTCACCCGCCTGCAGGTGGTGGCGCAGATGACCGATGAGATGGATCAGCGCACCGGGTTCTTCGCCCAGATCGACTTCTGGACTCAGGTGGCGACGCTGGCGCTACAGCTCTCCGTCACCGGGCAGATCATGCGGCGCCTGGGGGTGGGGGTGGCGCTGGTGCTCCTTCCCATCACCGTGAGCCTGGGGTTCATCGGCCTCGCCGTCTCCGGCACCTTCGCCGCGCTGATCCTTCTGGAGGCTTCCTACCGGGCGGTGCAGCGGGGGATCACACGCCCGGCCCGGGAAACCCTCTTCACCGTGGTGGGCCGCGAGGACAAGTACAAGTCCAAGTCGGTGGTGGACACCTTCGTCTACCGCACCGGCGATGTGGTGGGGGCCTGGTCCGAGGGACTCCTGGCGAAGCTGGGGGGAGGCATCGCCGCCCTCACCCTCACCGTCATCCCGCTGGCGGCTGCGTGGGGCGTGCTGGGGCTCTGGCTGGCCCGGGAGCAGGTCCGGCAGACGCCTGAGGCCACCCCGGATCGGCAGGAAGAGGTAGGTGTCTCATGACCCCCGACGCCCTGAAGCGACTGCTGACCCGGGACCTGGAGATGGTGGCCCGGCAGGTGGCGGCCTACCCCAACGACCGGCTTCTCTGGGTCGAACTGCCGGGACGGCCCAACCCGGGCGGGACCCTGGCCGTCCATGTGGCGGGCAACCTGGAGCATTACGTGGGGGCCGTCCTGGGCCGGACCGGCTACGTGCGGGACCGAGAGCGGGAGCTGGCGGTGCGCGGGCTCACCCGTGGCGAGGTGGGCGACGAGGTGGCCGGGGCCCTGGACACCGTCGCCCGGGTGCTGGGGAGCCTCGAGGCCGGGGATCTGGATCGGCCCTACCCCGAGCTGCAGCGGGGGCGTCGACTCCGCACCGGCGACTTCCTCCTCCATCTGGCCATGCACCTGGCCTACCATCTGGGTCAGTTGGACTCGCACCGGCGCCAGGTGGTCTCCGGTGCCGGCGCCCTGGCGTCTCCGTCGTACGACGTACTGGAGGCGGTGGCTGACTCCTTGTCGTGACGCACCCCCTCCACGATTCGCTTACCGGGGTAGCGGGGCCCGCCCTGCGGCGGGCCCTTCCTCGAGCTTTTCCTGCTGATCCAGGAATCGCACGCCCTCGGTGATCCACGCCGGGGCCGGCTCGCCCTTGAGGTAGTGGGCGAACCACTCGTGGGTGCGGCGGTAGTAATCAAGCTGGTTCTGGGACTGTCGGAGACTGTGGTTCTCCCCCTCGTAGACCAGGAGTACGAAGTCCCGGTTCGCTCGCCGCGCCGCATTGTAGAACTCCACGCCCTGGTTGAACTCCACGGCGCCGTCCTCGTCTCCGAAGGCCATGAGGAGGGGGGTGCGCATCTCGGTGATGTGATGCACCGGGGAGTTGGCCCGGTACGACTCGAAGTCTTCCCACCACGGCACTTCCATCCGCCCCTGGGAGATCTCGAAGATCCGGGCATCGGTGCTCCCGGTGTTCCAGTAGAAGGAGAGGTACATGGAGACCAGGTTGGTGAGGGGAGCGCCGGCCACGGCGGCGGCGAAGCGGTCCGTCTGGGTCACGGCGAAGGTGGTCTGGTACCCACCCCAGGAGTGACCGAGGATCCCCACCCGGTCCGGGTCGATATGGCCGGTGGCCAGCGCCGCGTCCAGTGCGGGAAGCGCCGACTCCATGAAGGAGAGACCGGGATTGCGCGGGCGATAGACGATGTCGGGCCGGAGGACGAAGTAGCCGGCCTGGGAGAAGGCGGTGACGTTGTAAGCGCTGCGCTGGCTCGGATTCACCCAGTTGTGGAGCCCCTGGGAGAGGCGCTCGTAGTGGTACACCACCATGGGATAGCGCCGGCCGGCCTCGAAATCGGCCGGGTAGGTGAGGATGCCCTGGAGGGGCACGCCCCATTCGTTCTCATAGTCCACCAGCTCGCTGCGACCCCAGAGGAACTCGTCGGCCACGAACTGGTTCACTCCCATGACCCGGGTGGCGGAGGCCAGATCGCCATTGCCCACATGGAGGGCCGGTGGCTCGTCGTAGCGCTGGGTGACCCAGGCGTAGACATCGGCGTCGTCGGCCCGGATGAGGCGCCCCACATTCCGGTCGTCCAGGATCAGGCGCTCCACCCCGGCACCGGGCACGAGGCGCCCATAGCCGAATTGCTTGGTGAAATCACCGTACAGGGAAACCCACCACGGTCCGTCGGAGGCAAGGAAGGGATCGTCGTCGCCCACCCGGACGATGCGGTGGCGGAGCTCCTCTTCGGCCCCTTCCGTGAGACGCTCGGCCTCTGAGCCGTCGGGACGGATCCGCCAGATATCGTAGCGGTCATAGAGGAGGACGTACTCGTCACCCTCGGTCCATCCGGCCACACCATACGGCGGCTTCTGCGGCACCACTACATCCACCTGTTCGTTGGTGAAGGTGGCGGGAACGTCGGAGGTGAGATTGCGGGAGGTGCCCGTCTCCAGATCGTGGATCCAGTAGTGGTCGTCCATGAACTGGAGGTACCAGCGCCCCCCCGGGCTCACGCCCCGGCCGTGCTCCACCCGCTCCGCCACACGGGTCCGCGCCCCGGTATCCAGATCGACCCGGTAGATGTCCTGGTAGATGGGCCCGAACATGCGGTCTGCCGCGTGGGGGGCGGCGTCGGAGAGGAGGACCACCTCCTCGTCGGCGTGGAGCGTCACGGACTCATCCAGCTCCCCGCCTCCCAGGAGCACCGGCTCCCCGGCTAGAGACCAGGCCGCCAGATGACTCCGGTTCCGCTCCTGATTGGCCCGGACGCGCTGCTGGGGTACCGGATCCACGTCGCGGGCGTGCCAGATCTCAAGGCCCGGAGCCTCGTCCTCACCCCGGACCCGGGTCCGTGGCGCGTCACCGCCAGCTTCGTCGGCATCGGTGGCAGCCGCATCGCCCTCGGCGCCCTCGGCGGTCTCGTCGGCCTCGTCGTCTTCATCCGACGTCTCCTGGGGCTCCCGTTCACGGACGCCGAAGAAGAGGCGGCTGCCGTCGGTGGACCACCGGAGCCCACGATTCGTCACCACCCCGTGCGACCCTCCGGCCACGGCGCCATCCAGGATCACCGGCGAGGCCTGATCCCGGTGGACATCCCTCCACGCCAGAACCGAGTACACCGTGTCGCCTCGGACCGAATCGGGGTCGACCCGCATCAGCGCCAGATCCGTGCTGTCATCGCGCCAGGTGGCAGAGGTGAAGCGAGCCGATTCGGACCGAAGCGTTCGGATCCGCCCGGACTCGGCCTCGAAGAGCCGAACCCCGTTCCCAGCCATCCCGGCGGCGTCGGTGACCAGCGCCAGGAGCGCGCCCTCCGACGCCCAGGCTGCCTCGGCCACATTCCCGAAGTTCACATCCACCCCCGTGGCCACCTCGCGGACCACCAGATCGGCCCCCCGGTGCTCCTGGTTGTTGCCCCCCTCCCGGTACCGGCGCATGACGAGATGCGCGCCATCGGGTGAGAAGGAGAAGGCCTGAACGCCGTCGATCTGCTCCTCCTCATCCGTACCGAGCCGGTGAAGGACCAGCGCATTGCGCGGCGGGGTCCGATTACCACCGGCCCGCTCCCTCTCCGCCTGGGAGGGCTGCACCACCACCGCCACCCAATCTCCAGCAGGGGAGAACTCGACGCGAGCTCCATTGGCCACCACGTGAGGCTCTCCACCAGCGACGCGGTGAATCCGGACCTCGCCGTCCTCCTCGACCCGAGGAACCACGATACCAGCCCAGGCGCCGTCCGGTGACAGCGATACGGCACCCAGCGTCTCAAAACGGCCGAAGTCCGCGGCAGCCAGGGTGCGGCGCTCGTCCGACTCCATGGGCTGAGCCGTTGCGGCAACGGCGGGCAGGAGGCCCAGAAGGAGGGCCAGGAACAGACCTGCTGTAGAGCGCGGCGCGGGAGAGCGAGGCATGGAAGGGGCTCCTACGGGAAGACGGGAAGACGGGCCGACGGGAAGACGGGACGTTCGGGATATCTGGACCGGGATCATCACCAGGCACACCCCCCGGAACGTGTCTGGAACAGGCGGCCGAGCAGCATGGCAGACACGGTGCACCCTCGGAAGCCGCACCACAAGTGGAACGCACCGATAGCTCCCAAGGAACAATGGAAGCTGGAAGGCGGGGGCCGGCGGCGGGATGGAAGCTGGAAGGCGGGAGCCGGCGGCGGGGCGGCCCTTCCCGACGATTGACCAGGCTCCGGTCAACGGCCACCCTTCCCCCATGGAACCACTCACCGCAATCCTCGCCGTGCTGGCCGTTCTCCTGGTTCTGGGAGGCATTGTGGGAGCCTTCCTCCCTGTGGTGCCCGGGCCGCCACTGGTCTTTCTGGGTCTCTGGCTGGGCGCCTGGCTGGGAGACTACGACGACGTGAGCGGTCGCGTCATCCTCTTGCTGGCCGGGATCACGCTCCTGGCCATCTTCCTGGATCTGGTGGCGGGAGCGCTGGGCGCCCGACGGGTGGGGGCCAGCCCGTGGGCTCTGGCCGGGGCGGTGGGAGGTGCCGTGGTGGGCCTCTTCTTCGGCCTTCCGGGAATCGTCCTGGGACCCTTCTTCGGGGCGGTGGCCGGGGAACTCCTGGCCAAGCGGGATCTGGCCGGGGCGGCGGACGTGGGCTTCGCCACCTGGGTGGGGATCCTGGTGGGGGCGCTGGCCAAGGTCGGGCTCTCCCTGGTCATGGTCGCCGTCTTCGCCGTGGCCTGGCTCCTCTGATCCGAG
>REEG01000069.1 GCA_007695195.1 Gemmatimonadales bacterium
GCCGTTCCGCCTCCTTGCCGTCTGCGTCCTCGCCATCCCGCCCCCGAACGTGCTGGGCGCATACCCAGAATTAGAATCGAGATTCTAATTCTGGCCTCTTCTCCGGTTTCGGAGCTGGGTGAGACGGTGTTAGAAGTCCGGGGAAACGCGAGGGGTTGGGAGGCGGGGGGTCGGGGATCACCGGGGCACGCCCGGGGCGGGTTACCGTCAACGGCAGCGAGATGAGCCCGGAAGTGGAGCTTGGACGGGAGAGGGATGCACCCGCTACCGTGGAGGTTGCGGCCCACGGAGTCCTCCGTTCATTGGAAGACGGGGATCAGCTCGAACCCACCGACGAAGGCGCCCGAGGGAACGGCCTTCCCCCGAGCGGCGTAACACCGGGATCCGGCGCCGGAAGGACGGTGCCTTCCCCCCAGCCCCGGCCCCCATGAGCGTGAGAGAAACCCGGATCCGAACTTCCAAGAACATGTCCTGGACCCCGCGCCCGGGATGGGTGACGGTCCGGCTCGTGGGGACCTGCGCCGACCCGGCCCTTCGTCGGGGACAGGTGGTCGCCCACGCCCCCCTCGATCTGGATCCGGTTTCGGGGGCCGAGGAAGAACTCCTGCCGGGGACCCTGGTCATCGTGCTGTCCAAGGCCGCGCATCTTGTTGAAGACGACCTCCACCTGATCCCTGAGGAAGCGGTGGTGGCGGTGGGCGAGATCCTCCCCTAGTCGGTGCGGCCTTCCATGACCTGGAAGTCCCTCTCCACGTCGGTTGGCGGCGTGGTCCCCAGGCTCACCGCCACCGTGACAACGCCTGCCAGGAAGAAGGCCGGGATGAGCTCGTACACCAGGGCGTTCAGGGCCGGCGTGAGGTACCAGACCACGGTGGTGACGGCCCCTGTGGCCACCCCCGCCAGCACCCCGGTCCGGGTGGTCCTCCGCCAGTAGAGCGCCAGGATCATGGGTGGCCCCAGCGCCGCTCCAAGGCCGGCCCAGGCGAAGAGGACGAGCCAGAAGACCAGGTCCTCCGCCGCCCACCCCAGGGCCAGCGCACCGAGGACCAGCAGGACCACCATGGCCCGGGAGAGGATCACAAGGAGCCGATCCGGGATCTCTTCTCCCTTCCGGACCACCTTCTCGTAGATGTCCCGTACCAGAGCCGACGCCCCCACCAGGAGCTGGGAGTCGGCGGTGGACATGATGGCGGCGAAGATGGAGGCCACCACCATCCCGAAGAGCACGGGGGGCAGGAGCGTCTGCGCCAGGAAGGGATAGAGGTTCTCGGTATCCTGCCCCGGGAGCATGGCCAGCTCCGGAACCCACGCCCGCCCCACCAGTCCGATGGTCACGGCCCCCGTCCCCATGACCACGTTGGCCGCCGTCCCGGTCCAGGCGGCGAAGCGCAGGTCGGCGGCGTCCCGGATGGACATGTAGCGGACCAGGATGTGGGGATTCCCGGGAGAACCCAGGCCGATGGCCACGAGCCCCAGGAGGGCGCCCCCACCCAGGGAGAGGGCGTCCACGAAGGCCGGTTCGTAGGCCACCAGTTCGGCGTGGACCGCGCCCCACCCGCCGAATCCCGCCACCGCCAGGATGGGGATCCCCACCAGAGCCACCACCATGAATCCGGCCTGCAGGGTGTCGGTGAGGCTGACGGCCAGGAATCCGCCCACCGTGGTGTAGAGGAGAACGATGGCGGCGGTGAGGAGGATTCCCACCTGTGGATCGAGCCCGAAGCCGGCACCCATGGCCTTCCCCCCGCCGACGAACTGGGCCGACACGTACGCCGTCATGAAGACCACCAGGACCACGGCGATGGAGATCCGGAGGAGCCCGTTCCGGTCCTGGAAGCGCTCGGCCAGGAAGTCGGTGATGGTGACGCAGTCCCGGTCCCCGGCGAAACGCCGAAGCCGGGGGGCGAAGTGGAGGAACAGGAAGAACTCCACCGCCGTGTAGCCCACCACCGCCCAGAGGGCCGAAGCGCCCATCTGCCAGGCCATTCCGGTAACACCCAGGAGGAGCCAGGCGCTGCGCCCCGAGACCACGGCGGAGAGGGCCACCACCCACCGGTTCATGACGCGCCCACCCACAAAGAAATTCCCGATCCCCCGCGACGAGAAGCGGGCGGACCAGGCACCGATCCCCACCAGGAGGATCAGGTAGCCCAGGAAGGCGGCCAGCGCCCAGCCGTCCGCCTCCACCACCGGTTGCACCGACGATCAGCCCGGGAAGAGTTCGGCGGCCCCGCTGCCGTCGTCCACCGACCAGCCAACCCCCCAGGCGCCGGGGCCCAGATGGGTCGCCAGGACCGCGGTGGCGGGCCCCTCCAGGATCTCGTCGGGCTCGTACCGGGCTTCCAGCTCGGCCCGGACCCCCGGGATCACCTCGGGGCACCCCACATGGACGATGCCGAAGCGCACTCCCCTGGTCCCCGGTGGGACCCGCTGGGCCAGGATGTCCAGGGTGGCGGGGAGGACCCGATCCCGCCCACGGGCCTTGCCCACCGGCTCCACCTTCCCCTCGGCGGAGAGCTCCAGGATGGGCTTCACGTCCAGGAGTCGGGCGATGAAGGCCTTCCCCCGACCGACCCGTCCCGAGGCCAGGAGGCGTTCCAGCGTATCCACCGTGAAGAGCATCCCCGAATGGCTCCGGAGCCGCCGGATCTCCTTCAGGATGGCCGTCGGCGGCACCCCCAGTTCAGCCAACTCTGCCGCCCGGAGCACCAGGAGCCCCTGCAGGATGGAGGCACCCTTGGTGTCGATGCGATGAAGCGGGCGCGGGTCATCCAACTCCTTCATGCGCCCGGCGGCGGCTTCGGCGGAGGCGTAGGTACCGGAGAGCCCGGAGCTCAGCCCCAGATAGAGGACCTCATCGCCCTCTTCCCCCGCCCGGCCGAAGGCAGTGAGGAAGTCGGCGGGGGAGGGCTGGGAGGTGGTGGGGAGTTCCCCTCCCTCATCCAGGCGGGCGTGGAACTCCTCGGCGGTGATGTCCACTCCGTCCCGAAGGACGTCATCTCCCTCCAGGAGGAGGAGGGGAACCACATGGATCCCATGGGCCCGGATCACCGCCTCGGGAAGGTCATTGGCGCTCTCCGTCACCAGGGCCACAGGACGCCGCGCCGCCTCGTCCGCCCCGTGACGGGCCAGAACCGCCTGCTGGACCTTCATGTCCTCAGCCTTGTGGCTGTCCAGCCGCCCCAAGGTTCGAAGGTAGTCGAAGACCTCGCCCGGTTCATCGGTGTGGATATGGACCTTGAGGAGGGTCCCGGAGCGGACCACCACCATGGAATCGCCCTTCTCCCGGAGCGTCTCGCGGACCGTCCGGGCCGGGGGAAGGTCGTTGCCCCGGACCAGGCCCTCGGTGCAGTAGCGGTACTCCGAATCCGACTCCGTCCCGGCGCGGTGGGCGGCGGCGGTGAGAACATCGCCCCGACCTCCCCCATCGGCGGACGCGGCCGCACCCGTCCCTTCACCGCTCCTTCCGTCTGTGTCCGCCTCCGGAAGCCCCACCTTCCCGGTGGTCACCAGCACCGTCACCCCCTCCAGCAGGTGGACGAACCCCTTACCGCCCGCATCCACCACCCCTGCCTCCCGGAGTGAAGGGAGCAGGTCGGGAGTACGCTGGAGCGACGCCTTGGCCTCGTCCAGGATGGTGTTCAGATATGGGAGGAAGTCGGGCTCGTCCAGGGCCAGGGCCCGCTCCACCGTCTCACGCATGACGGTGAGGATGGTCCCCTCCACTGGATTCTCCATGGCCTCGTAGAGCCCGGTGACACCGGCCTCCATGGCGCTGGTGAATCCGCCCGTGTCCAGGCGGCTCTCTCCCTCCACCGCGTCGGCGAAGCCCAGGAGGAAGTGGGAGAGCATCATCCCCGAATTCCCACGGGCGCCCATGATGGACGCCTCGGCGGCTTCCCGGGCCACTGCGGCCAGGTCGGACCGGGGTGCCCTGCGAAGATGGTCTCGTATGGCCCGGACGGTGAGAGCCAGATTGGTTCCCGTATCGCCGTCCGGGACCGGAAAGACATTGATCCGGTTCAGCTCCCGCCGCTGCGCCTCGACGTGGTCGCAACCAGCCAGAATGGCGCGGCGAAGGCGGGGGCCGTTCATGTAGGCAATGCGCATGGTGGTCAACTTCGGCTCCTCGGCCGGGGAGCGCAACAAGGATGCCCCTTCGTTTCCCCCGACGCCCGTGGGGGGGAGCGCCCCGGTGCCCGCAGTGGAGATCGCCCTGACCGGAAGCCCCCGAAGCGAGGTCGGACCTACCAGCGGCCCCGGGCCCGTTCCTTCCCGGGGAGCACCTCGAGGCAGGTGGTCCACCAGCCGGTGCGGATGGTTTCGATGAACTCGTGGGGGAGGCCTTCATCCCGCATCTCGTCGGCCAGGAGATCCACCGGATAGAGGACCGGCATGAACTCCACCTGAAGACGCCCTCCCACTTCCGGGCCGGTGCCGTTGGCCCCATTGGCCGGCCCCGGCGAGTCCACCGAGAGCATGGCGTACCACACCTCTCTCCGGCCGTCGTTGGCCGGGCGGCCCAGGGCTCCGGCGTTCACGTACCAGCGGCCGCCCCCCAGGTCCCGGCTCCAGTGAATCCCGGTGTGGGTACCCAGGAGTACATCGACCCCAGCCGTCTCGGCCATACCACGAAGGAAGTGGGTGGGCGTGGTGGTCTCCCAGAGAAACTCGTTCATCCGCCGGGGGCTCCCGTGGAAGGCGAGCACCCGCAAGGGTCCCAGGTTGAAGCGGATCTCACGGGGAAACGCAGCCATCCAGCGGCGGCTCTCCGGTGAGGTGTTGGCCAGGGTGTATTCGTAGGAAATCCGGGCGTAGTGGTTGTCCCGGGGATCCGTGTAGCCGCACTGGCAATCGTCGAGGCCCCGGGCGATGGAGTCGTCGTAGTTCCCCCGCACCACCGGGATCCCCGCGTCCCTGAGGAGGTGGATGGTGCGATCGGGGCTCGGCCCGAAGGCCCCCAGGTCGCCCAGGCAGAGGATGGCCTCGGCCCCCCGCTCCCGGGCATGGGTGATGGCGGCCTCCAGCGCCCGGTGGTTGGAATAGATCCCGCCGAAGGCCGCCACCCGCGTTGGCCTCCCCGGCAGGGCTTCCACCAGGGGCTCATGGAGCGGCAACGCCGCCCCTGGCGTGGCGACTGCCGGGCTCATCCCAGTTGCCGGCGTCATCCCCGCTCCCGGGGTCACCAGAGGCAGGCCACTCATCAGAGCTCTCCTCCCACTCCGCCTCCGGTGTTGGAGCAGATGGCCCCGGAGAGGTAGCAGGTGAAGCACGCCGACTCCTTCAGTCGGACCGGGGTCCGGGCCGCCTCCGACAGGGTGTCGCCCACCCGGGCCGAGGGGGCCTCCAGGAGGATGGGGCAGGCCTGCACCCCCGAGGCCGTCACCAGGCGGGCGCGGCTGCACAGGAGCTGGGAGGCGTCGAAGCCCTCCATCATCCGGGCCGTGACCCGTTCCGTCTCTTCGTACCCCCGGGTTCGGCGCGCCTCCTCGCCCATGAGAAGCGGCGGCAGGATCTTGATGCGGGGGCGATGGTACCCGACTTCCGCCAGGAGCTCCCGAAACCCCTGCAGGTACCGGGGGGTGTCGGGCTCGGGCCAGCTCCGCATGCAGGTGATGATGGGAAGGAAGCCCTGGGCCACCAGGTTCCGGACCCCTTCCACGCACCGGTGGAAGGCGCCGTCGCCCCGGATGGCGTCATTCATTTCCCGGGTGATCCCGTCCAGCGACACCCGAAGCTCCAGGGTGTAGGGCGAGCCCGCCGCCAGGGCTGCCAGACGCCGGGCCCGGCGGGGCAGGATGAGTGTGGCGTTGGTGAGGACGGTAGCGGGACCCAGCGCCAGGGTGTCGGCCAGGATCCCGTCCATCTCCCGGTTCATGAAGGGCTCCCCACCGGTGAAATAGTACTCCTTCACCCCCAGGGAGACCGACTCGTCCAGAGCTTCCCGGACCTGCTCCCGGGTCATGAACCAGTGGGAGTGGTTGTCCGGCGCACAGGAGATGAAGCAGTGACGGCAGCGCAGATTGCACACGGTGCCGGCCACCTGGAACCAGAGTTCATCCAGTCCCTGGAGGGCGACGGCGGGAGCGTCGTCGATAACGGCCAGCTCGACTCGGGCCAACGGAGATTCCTGTGTTCTGGAGGGTGTGGGGCCAGGCGGTGCGCTGTGTGACGGCCCCGGGCTTGGAAAACGCCGGGAACCGGGGGGAAGTTCCCCTGAGCGTCCCCATGCGTCGCCACCGCCGGTCGTCGTCCGGGGCCCGATCCGGGACCTTTCCACCGGTCCTCACCCCCGGCGGCGGAAGAGCGCAAGTTCGAAGAACCCACCGAGGGCCGCCGCTTCCCGACACTCCAAGGTGAGAGGAAGGCCCTCCACCAGGTCGCCCAGACGACGGTCCAGGGAGGTGAAGAGGAGTCGGGAGACCGGGTTGGCGACCCGACGCAGGAGCGACAGGGGCCGATCCTCGGGAGCGAACTTGTCGAAGACCAGGAGCCGCCCCCCCGGACGCAGGACCCGGGTCGACTCGGCCAGGCAGGCGCGCCCATCGGCCACCACCGCCGCCACCAGGTGGAGGAGGACCACGTCGAAGGAGGCGTCGGCCAGTCCGGTGGCCTGGGCATCCATCTCCATCACCTGGATCGTGCTCCCCGTCCGCTCTTCCACGCGCCCGCCGCGACGCCTGAGCTGCCGGATCATGCCCCCGGCCAGATCTCCGGTGACTACCTCCACCCCTCCGGGCAGGAACTCAAGGTCCCGGCCCGGCCCGGCTCCGGGGATGAGGATGCGTTCCCCCGGTCGCGGCGAGGCCAACTCCACGCTCCGCCGCCGGACCCGGTCGAACCCCACCAACACGTCATAGAAGGGCGAATAGAGGGAGTAGCGAAGGCGCCGCCATTGGAGTCCGGACATGTCACCCTTCCACCGGACCGGATCCCACCGGACCGGATCCCACCGGCGGAGAGTCACCCCCGGGAGGGCTCGAGCCCCCCTCGGCCCGGGCTTTGAGCCCTTCGAGGCCATGGGTCCGCGATCGCTCCAGGGTGCGGCGAAGGGTACGGCGCAGCACGCGGACAGAGATCCCGTCCCACACCTCCTCACTCCGGACCAGGGTCCGGCCCGGTGCCAGGGGCTCCAGCGACCAACGCAGATACCCCCGCCCCCCCAGGGTTCGCAGCGTGAACCCCAATCGCCGCTCCGGCTCCACCTCCCGGATCTCCGAGACGATCCTCATCCCGTCGGCCCGCCAGAGGAGGCGACTGCCCGGCTCGAGCCCGCCGTCCAACCCCGCCTCCCGGACCCCCCGGTGCCAGAGACGCCAACGCTCGGGGCGGCTCAGAAGCGCCCAGACCACCTCGGGCACAGCGTCGACCTCCACCTCCAGGCGAACCTCCACCGGAGCGCCCACCACAGCGAGGGGGTCCTTCGTGGTCCCGGCCATCATGCCTCCGGGGGCGGAGGTTCGGCCCCTTCGATCTCCAGGATTCCCGCCAGGATGAGCGCCTGGGCGAGCCCGGCGAACTGGTCGGGTGGGGTTCCCGGAGGGATCATCCCCCGCTTCACACCTTCTTCCAGGACCCGAAGGGTGTGCCGGCGCCCGCTGAAGAGGGGGAGGAAGCGGGACGCACCCGCCGGGAGATCCACCGCCACCCGGAACGGGGTGTCCACTCCGACCCGGCAGCCCCGGTTCCGGAGCTCCCCTTCTTCCATCCGGTAGCGGACCTCCATCTCGACCCCCTCCCGAAGACGGGGCAACCGTCGAAGGAGTTCGCGTGGGGCGTGGGGGCGGAGTGCCTGCACCTCGGACCGGCGCATCCAATCCAGCGCCCGCCGGCCGGCGGTGGGCGCCCGGACACGGCGCACGGTGGCCACCTCCCGGGGTGCCTCGCGGCGCTGCACCAGGAAGGTGCCATGGACGAAGGCCGCGACTCCGCCTTCCCGGAGACGCCGGGCCCGGGACAGTCTGTCGACACCGGCCTCGCTCGCCGCACCGCTCGCCCGGGAGAGGTACTCTTCGGGAGAGTGCAGATCCGAGATGGCCACGAAGACGTCGAAGTCGCCGTGGGCCTCGCCCAACATGGCCCGGAGCCGGGATTCCACCGGGGCGTCGACCCGGTCCACCGCCGTTCCCCGCACATAGAGGAGCCCCCCGGGGTTGAGGTGCTGCGGTGCCCCCGCCACCACCCCCCGGAACAGACGCTCCCCATCGATACCGGCGTCCCGGAAGATGAGCTGATCCGTCTCGGAGGGGACGTAGGGCGGATGGGCCACCACCACATCGAAGCGCTCATCCGCCACCGCCTCCCAGAGATCGCCCTGGGCGACCCGGACGTTCCCCACCTCGTTCAGCGCGGCATTGAAGCGGGCGAAGTGACTGCAGCGCTCGGTGAGGTCGGCCAGGACCACCTCCCCGGCCCGGGAAGCCAGGAGGAGCCCGGCCACGCCCGTGCCTGCGCACAGGTCCAGCACCCGGGCATCGGCACTCACCTCGGTGGGATCCGGGAGATCCCTCAAAAACCCGCGAACGGCGCCGGTGAGGGCCGGATAGACGGCGTCGGGGCGCAGGGCGCCACCGTCGGGAGAGGCGCCGGGCGCCTGTTCGTTCACATCCGAGGCGATGAGGAGGGGGCCCACGGGGTACAGGAGCGCCGCCGCGGCCAGGGTGGAGGGCTCATGGGGGTCCGGGAGCAGGAGCCCGGCCTCCTGGAGCAGGCCCAGACCCTCTTCGCCCAGCAGACGCCGGGCCTCGGCCTCCGGCGCCGGCTCCCCGTCCATGAAGAGGTGGATGAGCAGTCCAAGCCGGTCGGTGGGAGTCGTCGCCGACGTGCGCCCGCCCCTCAGGGTCCGGAAGGCGAAGAGGGACGAAAGCTCCAGCCGTTCCGTCACCCCCGCCTCATGGAAGCCGGCCCCGGCCAGGAAGCGCCGGAGACGTGCCGGCTCCCGGAACCCGGCCCGGGGAGGAGGAAGGGTCACCCGTCGCCCCCCTCCCGGGCAGCCTCGGCTCCGGGCACGGCCCGGGCCATCTCCCGGGCCACCTCCTCGGCGTCCCGCATGGCGGCGAGATCCAGTTCGAAGTCCGGGCGAGCCCCCAGACTCAACTTCTCCACCAACTCGCGGACCTCACGGGGCGACAGCCCCATCTCTTCCAGCTCGGCGGGAGAGATGGACGCAGCCCCGGCCCGGGGCCCGATCCCTCCATCGGCACCGGCGGCCACCAATCGCCCCAGCGCCTCCCGCTCGACCCGGCTGAACGGCCGTCCCATGAGGTCGTAGTCCACCCAGGCCTCGTACGAGAGGGGCGCCACCCGCTTCACCATCCCCGCCATGACCTGGGCGAAGGCCTGGATCTCCCACTGGGCGTGGGGATCCACACGCAGGGTCAGGAAGTGGAGCAGGTTGTGGAGGTCGATCTTCCAGTACCACTGGGTATAGGTGGAGAGGGGAAGGTCGATGCGGGCCAGCTCCCGGGCCACGTCCTCTTCCAGGAGCCACTGGTAGGCGCCGGCCGCCTCGGTCCGACTCCGGTCCCACCGCTCCATGGCCACGCGCCACAGCTCCCGGGACGCCGCCTCCTCCTCCCTTCCCTGGTTGTTGGACTGGCTCTGCAGCGCGAAGTGCTCCGCCTCCGGCGCGTAGAAGAGGAGGGGCATGAGGGAGTAGCGGCCGCTGTACTCGTTGATGGACGCCGTGCGGTGGCGCACCCACTGGCGGGCCACGAACATGGGCATGGCACAGTGGAACTTGAATTCCACCATCTCCGAGGGGGTGGTGTGGCGATGGCGGCGGAGGTAGCGCACCAGCCCGCGGGTGGCGGAGCGCTTGCGGGTCCCGTACCCGTAGCTGACCCGGGCGGCCCGTTCCACATCCTCGTCGGACCCCATGTAGTCCACCAGGGAGACGAATCCGTGATCCAGCACGGGAAAGTATCCGCCCAGGATTTCCTCGGCGGCGGGGGTGGTGGGGCGCTTGGTCTGCATGGACTCGGGGGGGGACGGTGGGTCGGAAACGGGGAAGAGGGAAGATAATCGGTCCGGCGGCCCCGTGTGCGCCAGTGCCCACGGGATGACGCCGGGGCCGTCGGAGTGGTAGATTCGACCCTCTGGACGCGGCGCCGTTCCATGAGGGGACGACGCCCTACCCTGCCCCCGACACCCCGGGAGATCATGAACGACCGCCTCCTCCGAGCCCTCCGTCGCGAGCCCCTGGACACCACCCCCGTCTGGTTCATGCGCCAGGCCGGTCGCTCCCTTTCCCGCTACCACGAACTCAAGGGTGATCGGGATCTCCTGGAAGTGACCCGGGATCCCGAGCTGGCGGCGGAGATCACCATGCTTCCGCTGGAATACTTCCCTGTGGACGGCGCCGTTCTCTACGCCGACATCTCCACCATCTTCCTCGGCGCCGGCATCGATGTGAGCATCGAGAAGGGGCTGGGCCCGGTTCTGCCCCATCCCTACAACGACGCCCGCACCATCGGATTGCTGGAGCCCTTCGACCCCCGGGAGACGCTGGACTTCGTCATGGAGACGCTCCGGATCCTGAAGCGTCGCCTGGACATCCCGGTCCTGGGCTTCATCGGGGCTCCCTTCACCCTCATGACGTACATGGTGGAGTCGCCCCGGAGCCGGGAGCGCGCAGGGACCAAGGCGTTCATGTGGCGGGAACCGGAGTTGTGGGACACCCTCATGTCCTACTGGTCCGAGCACCTCATCAAGTTCGGAGTCGCTCAGGTAGAAGCCGGCGCCTCGGTCATCCAACTCTTCGACTCGTGGGCCGGAAGCCTCCACCCCGCCGACTACCGCCGCTCGGTCATGCCCTACAACCGGCGGATCCTGGAGGGGCTGGCCGCCGCCGGCGTCCCCACCATCAACTTCGCCACCGGGAATCCGGCCCTCCTCCCCCATCTGGCCCAATCCGGAGGTGACGTCATCGGCCTGGATTGGCGGGTCGAGATTGGAGAGGCGTGGGACATCGTGGGAGCCGACCGGGGAGTGCAGGGGAATCTGGACCCCGTCTCCCTCCTGGCGGGTAAGGACGTCGCCATCGCCCGAGCCGGAGAGATTCTCCGGGCCGTGGGCGGGCGGCCGGGCCACATCTTCAATGTGGGCCACGGCCTCCTTCCCCAGACCGATCCCGACGTGGTTCGAGCGGTGGTCGACTATGTCCACTCGGTGGATCTGGCGGAACTCCGGGCCCAGAGCCCCGGCTGAGCCGCCGGCGACCGCCCACCGATCCTTACCGCACGATCCCACGGGAGTCCCTGATGAAGGCTGGTATCATCGTCCTGAACTTCGGAGAGCCGGAAGAGCCCACCGCCGAGCACGTGGTGCCCTTCCTGGAGCGCATCTTCTACACCAACGCCTCCCTGGAAGACCAGCCCACCGACGAGGCCCGGCGGGCCCGGAGCCGGCAATTGGCCGAGCGGCGTGCCCCTGGGCTCATTGCCGAGTACGAGGAGATCGGGGGCTCTCCGCTGAACCAGCAGGCCCACGCCCAAGCCGAGGCGCTGGCCCGGGAGCTGGAGGCCCGGGGCCACGACGTCACAGTCTACTCGGCCTTCCAGTACACCGAGCCGCTGGTGGCCCAGGTGGTGGCCCAGGCCCGGGAAGACGGGATCGAACACCTCATCGGGCTTCCCTGCTACCCCCTGTGCGGCTTCTCCACCAATGTGGCGTCGTTGAACGACATCCAGACCGCCATCGACAACCTGGGGTGGGACGGCGTCAAGTTCGAGGGGATCACCGGGTGGCACCGGCACCCGGGCTATCTGGAACTCCGGGCCGACACCCTGCGCCGGACCATTGACGAGGGCGGACTTGACCTCACCGACGGCCGGACGAAGCTGGTCTTCTCGGCCCACGGGACCCCGGTCAAATACCTCAAGGAGGGGAGCGGGTACGGCAGTTACGTGAAGGAATTCTGTCGGGAGCTGGCTGCGCTGGCGGGGATCGACGAGTACGTCATCGGCTACCAGAATCACGCCAATCGGGGTGTGGAGTGGACCCAGCCCGACGTGGAGGCGGTCATCGCCGACATCGACGCCGACACCGTGGTGGTGGATCCCGTCTCCTTCATGCACGAGCAGTCCGAGACGCTGGCCGAG
>REEG01000158.1 GCA_007695195.1 Gemmatimonadales bacterium
TCGGCTCGGCTCGTGGGACCGCCGGCTCCCCTTCTCACCCTCGCTGCGCTCCTTGTCACACTGGTCACTCTGCCCGGGACCGCTGAGGCACAGGAATCCCAAGGATCCTTGGGGTCCCAGGCCCAGACCGTTCCGGTGGGGGCCTTGGGTTCGGCGGGCGAATCGGATGTGCGGTCCATGTCCGACCTGCGTCCCATGGAAAAGGCGGACCTCTTCCGTCAGGACTCGTCGGGGCAGGTTCAGCTCTCGCCGGACGGCTCCATGATCCTGTATACCCTGACGCCGGGAAGCTTCCCGGACCCGGGGTCACGTCACACCCAGATCCGGCTGGCGCGGGTGGACGGCTCCATGGACCGGGCCATGACTCACCGGCGTGATGCGGCCAACCGGGATCCCCGGTGGCATCCGTCCGGCGCCTTCTTCGGGTTCACCTCGACCCGGGATGGAAACGGGCGACAGCTCTACCTCATGCCGGTAGACGGGGGTGAGGCCCGCCGCGTCACCGACCTGGGCGGAGGCGTCCAGGGGTGGGGATGGAGTGACGACGGCGAATATCTGGCCGTTCTGGGGGGCCGCGGCGGCAATCGCCAGATCTGGCTGACCGACGGGGAGGCGCGCGGCGCCCTGGAGCCTCTCACCGACCACCCCACCCCGGTATCGTCCTTCCAGTGGCGGGAATCGGGACACGAGATCCTCTTCCGGGCCGACGACGCCTGGGACGAGGCAGATCATCGTCGCAGGGAGGCGGGCTTCCGGGCCCGGCCCCTCCAGCGGGGTCTCGTCTTCCCCGACTTCATCGAGCTCTTCCCCACCCATCTCTGGCATGTGGCCGTGGGCTCGGAGCCGCGCCGCATCACGGAGGGTGACTTCATCGTCCGGAGCTTCCAGGATTCGCCCCGTGGCGACCGCATCGCCCTGGTGGTGGGACCGCTGGATCCCCACGTGGACAACCGGCCCAACGAGATCCATCTGGTGGATCCCGCCACCGGAGCCATGGAGCAGCTCACGGACAATGAGGTGGGAGAATCGCTGGTGGGGTTCTCTCCCTCCGGCTCCCACCTGGCCATCTCGGCGCCCCGGGATTTCCAGGGCTCGGGGGTGAGCGACATCTTCGTCCGGGCCGTGGACGGTGGGGACTGGACCGCCGTCACCAGTGACTTCGACAACACGCTCCTGGGCGGCGTCTGGAGTGAGGATGGGCGTGCCATCCACTTCGTGGGCGCCGCGGGGGTGAACCGGCAGCTCTTCCGGGCGAGCATCGACGGGGGCCAGGTGGAGCAGCTCTCGGATTGGCGGGGCGTGGCGGCCATCCGAAACGACGGACCGGGTTCCCTGGCCATCCTGGGCTTCACCACACCGGAGGCGCCTGAGGATCTCTACGCCGTTCCGTGGAATCGGGTGGGTGACCGGAGCGCGTGGACCCGCCTCACCGACCTGAATCCCTGGGTCGAGGAGATACAGTTGGCCACCACCGAGACGGTTCGGTGGACCTCCACCGACGGCACCGAGGTGGAGGGGCTGGTGGTCTATCCCCTGAATCATGATCCCAACCGCCGCTACCCCCTGGTGACGGACATCCATGGCGGTCCGGCGGCGGCGTATGTGAACGAGTTCCTCCCCACCTCCTCCAATCCCCACCGCGCCTACGGCCACTACTGGGCTGCGATGGATTACGCCCTCTTCCTTCCCAACTACCGGGGCTCGTCCCACTACGGGCACGACTTCCAGGTTGAGATCGTGGGGGATTACTGGACCCGGGCCACCGAGGACATCCACACCGGCATCGACCACCTGGTGGAGGCTGGACTCGCCCACCCCGACTCCCTCCTCATGATGGGGTGGTCCGCCGGAGGGCACTGGTCCAACTGGATGCTGGTGACCACCGACCGGTTCAAGGCCATCGCCACAGGCGCCGGGGTCACCAACTGGATCTCCCTGTATGGCCAGACCGACAACCAGGCCTCCCGGGAGTGGTACCTGGGTCGGGATGCGGGTCTCAATGCCCCCAACCAGCCCTGGCACGACTTCGATCACTGGTGGGCCGAGTCGCCCCTCAAGTACATCGAGAACGCGTCCACCCCCACCCTCATCCACTTTCCCCAGGCGGATCAGCGGATTCCCATGCCCCAGGGTCAGGAGCTTCACCTGGCGCTGAAGAACCTCGGCGTGCCCACCGAGTTCCTGGTGTATCCCGACGAACTCCATGCCCTCCAGGATCCCCGGAACCAACTGGTCAAGCTCATGGGTGAGGTGGGCTGGTTCGAGACCTGGCTCCGCGGGCAGGGCCCCTGGTTGGATTGGGGAGAGGTGCTCTCGGCCGCCGACGAGATCGAAGCGGCGCTGTCCGAGCCCTGATTTCGCCGGGCACCGCCGCCGCGCCGCCTTCAGCGAACCTGTTGACCTCCAGAGCTGACATGCCCAAACGCGTCCATCCGTTCCGTTCCGGTCCCGGGAAGCCCGGCTTCCTGGTTCCATGGCTCCTGGCCGTCCTCCTCCTTCTCCCCTTGGCGGGGACCGAGGGTGCGCCGGCGCTCCTTGGGCCCGCTACCCTCCAGGGCCAGACCGACGAGGCGACTCTCCTCCTGCGCATGCCGGCGGTGAGTGAGCGCCATGTGGCCTTCGTCTACGCCAACGACCTGTGGATCGTGGACCGGGGTGCGGCGGAGGGTTCCGGCGGTGCCGAGGCCCGGCGCCTCACCTCCCACAGCGGTGCCGAGACCCACCCGCGCTTCTCTCCCGATGGTCGCTGGCTCGCCTTCACCGGGCAGTACGGGGGCCGTCAGGACGTCTACATCGTCCCGGTGGAAGGGGGCGAGCCCCGGCGTCTGACCCACCACCCCGGGCCCGATCTGGTTCAGGGGTGGACCCCGGACGGGAGCGCCGTGGTCTTCCGGTCCGGGCGTCTGGGTCACCCCACCGCCCAGACCCGGTTCTTCACGGTACCTGTGGACGGCGGGTTCCCCGAGCCCCTCCCCATCCCACGGGGTGCTGCGGGGCAGTTGGCCCCGGACGGCTCGGCCATGGCGTATCAGGTGCCCACCTACTGGGACCCGGAGTGGCGGAACTACCGGGGTGGGCAGGCCATGCCCATCTGGATCGTGGACATGGACGAGTATGAGCTGACTACCGTCCCCTGGGACGGGGAACGTCAGATGAGCCCGGTCTGGCTCGGCGGGGTGGTGTACTTCCTCTCGGAACGGGACTGGTCCAAGAATATCTGGTCCTTCGATCCCGCCCTGGGTGTGCTGGAGCAGCACACCTTCCACACCGACTTCGATGTGAAGCACGTGGATGCCGGCGGCGGCGTCCTGGTCTATGAGCAGGGGGGGCGGCTTCACCTCCTGGATCCTTCCCAGGGCGAGAGCCGAACCCTCACCATCCACGTCCGCGGCGATCAGAGCCACGCCATGCCCCGGTGGCACTCGCCCTCACCGGCCCAGCTCCAGCACGGATCCCTTTCCCCCACAGGGCAGCGGGCCCTCTTCGAGGTCCGCGGCCAGATCGTCACCGTGCCCGCCGAGCACGGCGATCCCAGGGTCGTGGCTCCCGGGTCCCATCATGCCAGTCGGGATCCCGCCTGGTCGCCGGACGGGAGCCGTATCGCCTGGTTCAGCGACGAGGGGGGAGAGTACCGGCTCGTCATCGCCTCCCAGGACGGAATGGGGGAGCGCCAGGTCCTGGACCTCCCGGAGCCCTCCTTCTTCTTCGGACCCCGCTGGTCGCCGGACGGGGAGCGCATCGCGTACCGGGACGCGGGGATGAGTATCTGGGTGGTGGAGGTGGCCACGGGAGAGGCCTACCGCGTGGACACGGAGAGGCACGCCTATCCGGAGCGTTCTCTGGACCCGGTCTGGTCGCCGGACTCCCGCCTGCTCGCCTACGCCCGCCGTCTGGACAGCCACCTCCGGGCCATCTTCATCCATGACGTGGAGAGCGGCGAGACCCGCCGGCTCACCGACGGACTCTCCGACGCCTACAAGCCCCAGTGGGACGCCTCGGGGGCGTACCTGTACTTCCTGGCCTCCACCGACTACGGGCTGAACACCGGTTGGCTCGATATGTCGTCCTACGACCGGCCGGTAACGCGGGGCGTCTATCTCGCCGTTCTGGCCGACGATGAACCGTCGCCCCTGGCTCCCCGGAGCGACGAGGAACCGGCGGCCGAGGGCGATAACGCCGGGGACGACGAGGCCGGGGACGATGCCGGTAGCGAGAGCGACGGAGCCGTTCGCATCGACTGGGAGGGGATGGATCAGCGCATCCTGGCTCTCCCCATTCCCCTGCGGAACTACGTGGATCTCCACGCCGCCGAGGCGGGCACGGTGATCTACGCCGAGGCCGTACAGGGGCAGCCCGGTGTGCAGCTTCACCGGTTCACCCTGGAGGCCCGGGAGGCGACCCCCTTCCTGGGGCCGGTGCAGCACGCCGCCCTCTCCCACGACCGGTCGCGCCTCCTCTACCGGAGCGGAAGCCAGTGGGGCATCGTGGGTACCGCCGGACCACCGCCGTCGGTGGGTGACGGCTCCCTGGATCTGTCCGGACTCCGCCTCCAGATCGACCCCAGGGCCGAATGGGAGCAGATGTTCAACGAAGGATGGCGAATCCAGCGGGACTTCCTCTACGTGGACAACCTCCACGGCGCCCCCTGGGAGGAGATCCGTGGCTGGTATCGCCCGTGGCTGGACCACGTCCGACACCGGGCCGACCTCACCTACCTCCTGGAGGTCATGGGGGGGGAGATCGCCGTAGGCCACTCCTATGTGGGCGGCGGTGATGTTCCGTCGGTGGACGCGGTGCCCCCCGGACTTCTGGGCGCCGACCTGGAGGCGGTGCGGGAGGGACCGGGCGAGGGCTTCTACCGCATCGCCCGGATCCTCCGGGGCGAGAACTGGAACCCGGGGCTGGAGTCGCCCCTGAGCGGCCCGGGAATCCAGGTGGAGGAAGGGGACTTCCTCCTGGCCATCGACGGGGTGGAGCTGCGCCATCCCCGGAATCCCTTTGAGCTTCTGGAGGGAACGGCGGGACGACAGGTGGTGCTCACGGTGAACGCCGAGCCTACCCTGGATGGAGCCCGCCGGGTCACGGTGGTTCCGGTGGCCAACGAGGGCCAGCTCCGCACCCGCCAGTGGATCGACGACAACCGGCGGAAGGTGGACGAGATGTCGGACGGACGCCTGGCCTACGTCTGGCTCCCCAACACCGGGGCGGGCGGGTACCAGAACTTCAACCGCTACTACTTCGCCCAGCAGGACCGGGCCGGCGCCGTCATCGACGAGCGGGACAACGGGGGCGGTTCGGCGGCGGACTACATTGTGGACGTGCTGGCCCGGGACCTCCAGGGGTACTTCAACTCCCCCGTGGGTGACCGGCGCCCCTTCACCCAGCCCATCGCGGGGCTCTTCGGGCCCAAGGTCATGATCATCAACGAGATGGCCGGGTCCGGCGGCGACCTTCTCCCCTACCTCTTCCGGCAGCGGGGCGTCGGCCCGCTGGTGGGAACCCGGACCTGGGGCGGGCTGGTGGGAATCTGGGATTCGCCCAACCTGGTGGACGGCGGCTTCATGCTGGCGCCCCGAGGCGGGTTCTTCGACCTGGATGGGGAGTGGGCGGTGGAGAACGAAGGGGTCGCCCCGGACATCGAGGTCATCATGACGCCCCGGGACGTGATCCAGGGGCGGGATCCCCAGCTCGAGCGGGCGGTGAGGGAAGCCCTGCGCCTGCTGGAGACCGAAGCGGTGGAGCTCCGGCCCGAGCCGGCTCCCCCGCAGCGGTGGCGTCGACCGGAGCCGCGCTGAGATGGAGCCTCTCACCATCCTCAAGTTCGGCGGCAGCTCACTGGCCGATCCGGAGCGCCTCCGCCGGGTTGCCGCCCTGGTGACCGGGAGGGCGGAATCGGGCCCCGTGGTGGTGGTGGTCTCCGCCCTGGGCGGAGTCACCAACGCGCTCACCGAGGCGGCGAGAGTCGCCGCCGCAGGAGGTCCGGAGTGGCGGGAGCGGCTTGGCACCCTGGTTCAGCGGCACCGGGAGACCCTGGACGCTCTCCTGACGGATCCAGGGGTGGGAGCCGCCGCTCGCCTGCAGGTGGGCGCCACCCAGGTCCGGGAGCGGATGGACACCCTTCTGGATGAGGAACTCCACGACCTCCTCCACGGGATCTTCCTGGTGCGGGAGGCCTCGCCCCGGAGCATGGACGCGGTCCTCTCGGTGGGGGAGCGCCTCTCCACCGAACTCCTCTCCGTGGCCCTGACCCTGAAGGGAACCGCCGCCGCCCCGGTGGATGCCCGGGAACTCCTGGTCTCCGACGATGCCTTCGGAAACGCCCGGGTCCTGGAAGAAGCTTCGGCCCTCCGTATCCGGGCGCACCTGGGTCGAATGCTCGGCGAACCGACCCCGGCTCCGGTTCCGGTGGTGACGGGGTTCATCGCCGCCACCGCCCGGGGAGAGACCGCCACCCTGGGGCGAGGTGGATCCGATTACACCGCGTCGGTACTGGGGGCCGTCCTGAACGCCGCGTGCGTGGAGATCTGGACCGATGTGGACGGGGTCATGTCGGCGGATCCCCGCCTGGTCCCGTCGGCCTTCTCCCTTCCGGAGGTGACATACGCCGAGCTCATGGAGCTCACCCACTTCGGGGCCAAGGTGGTGTATGCACCCACCGTCCACCCGGCCCGGGCTGCGGGGATCCCCCTCCTCATCCGCAACACCTTCCGCCCCGAATTTCCAGGGACCCGGGTGGTGGAGCGGACCCTCACCCGCAACGGGGGGCTCCCGGTCCGGGGCATCACCTCCATGAGGAACACCGCCCTCTTTCGCCTGGAAGGTCCCGGGATCGCCGGGGTGCCGGGAATCGCCCGGCGTCTCTTCGGCGCCCTGGCGGGTGAGGGGATCAGCGTCATCCTCATCTCACAGGCCTCCAGCGAGCGGTCCATCTGCTTCGCCCTGGCCCCGGATGTGGTGGAACGGGCGCGGCGAGCCGTCCACCGGGAGTTCGAGCTGGAGCGACAGGTGGGAATCGTGGATGATTTGGTAGTGGAGGACGACTGCTCCATCCTGGCGGTAGTGGGCGAGGCCATGCGGGACACCCCCAATATCTCCGGCCGGCTCTTCGGGATCCTGGGGCGGTACGGCATCAATGTCCGGGCCATTGCCCAGGGATCGTCGGAGTTGAATATCTCCGTGGCGGTGGACCGCACCGACGAAGCCGCGGCGGTGAAGGCCGTTCACGACGCCTTCTTCCACCCCGGAACCCGACCGGGACACCTCTTTCTGGCCGGGGTCGGGGGAGTCGGTCGTGCCCTTCTGGAGCAGCTGCATGGGGAGTGGGACCGACTCCGGGATCGAGGCGGATTCAACCTGGCCATTGGAGGCATGGCGCGGAGTCGCCGGGTGGTGGTGGATCCGGAGGGGATTCATCCCTCGGCGTGGAGGCAACGACTGGACGAAGCGACCGAGGACCCCGCCGCCCTGGAACGGCTGGTGGAGGCGGCGCTGGCTTCCCCCCGACGACCTCGCGTTTTCGTGGATCTTACCGCCTCCGAGGCACCGACCCTCCGGTACGAAGAGCTCCTGGCGGCCGGTGTCTCGGTGGTGGCGGCCAACAAGCGGGGGCCCGCCGGTACCGGTGACCGCCTCAGAACCCTCCGGAGCGCCGCACGACGAGGCGCCGGACTCTACCTCGAGACCACGGTGGGGGCCGGCCTGCCGGTTCTGCGGACCCTGGACGACCTGGTGGCCACCGGCGACCGGGTGGAGCGGATCGAGGGCGTACTCTCCGGTACCTTGAGCTACCTTGTGGGACGGGCTATGGAAGGAGGCGCCTTCAGCCAGTGGGTCAGGGAGGCCCACGACGCCGGGTTTACCGAGCCCGATCCCCGGGATGACCTGGGGGGTATGGACGTGGTCCGCAAACTGGTGATCCTGGCCCGCACGGCGGGATTCGACCTGGAACCGGATGATGTGGAGGTGGAACCCCTCCTCCCCGATACCTCGTGGTTCGACCTGGATGAGGCGACATTCTGGGACCGGCTCCCTGAGCTGGATCCTGAGATGGACGCCCGGGTGGATGGGGCTCGGAAGGCGGACCGGAAGTTGGCCTATGTGGCCGAGGTCTCAGCCCGGGGGGCGCGGGTGGGTCTCCGGGAGGTGGGTCCGGGTGAGCCGGTGTGGGGACTGGCCGCCGGGGACAATCTGGTGGCCTTCCATACGGCTCGCTACGCACCGAACCCGTTGGTGGTGCAGGGGCCCGGAGCGGGCCCTGAGGTGACGGCCGCCGGGGTGTTCGCCGATATCCTCCGGGCGGTTGCGGAGAGTGAGGGGTGAGTGGGTGCGAAAGCGGAGTTCCTGTTCGGGCAGACCATTGGCGAAGGTAGAGCATGAGGGACGGTAGACCATGAGCGACAGACGGATCCCCGTGGCCCTCCTGGGCGCCACCGGCAGCGTGGGGCAGCGGTTCGTGAGCCTCCTGGCCCACCACCCCCTCTTTCGCCTCACCACCGTCACCGCGTCGGAGCGGTCGGCGGGTCTGCCCTACCGGGAGGCCACGCGGTGGGTGCAGGCCACGCCCATCCCCCAGGAGGTCGCCGATCTGGTGGTGGCCGAGACCCGACCGCCTCTGGAGCCCCGACTGGTCTTTTCGGCCCTGGACGCCGCCGTGGCTGGCCCCGTGGAAGCGGAGTTGGCGGGGCGCGGGCATCTGGTGGTATCCAATGCCCGAAGCCACCGCATGGAGCCTGGTGTCCCCCTCCTGGTACCCGAGGTGAATCCGGAGCACCTCTCACTCCTGCGCACCGGTACCGGAAGGGGCCGGGGCGCCATCATCACCAACCCCAATTGCTCCACCATCGGCGTCACCCTTCCCCTGCGCCCGCTGCGGGACGCCTTCGGGATCCGGGAGGTGCGAATCGCCACCATGCAGGCGGTCTCGGGTGCGGGCATCCCCGGTGTGTCGTCCATGGAGATCATGGACAACGTCATCCCCTTCATCTCCGGTGAGGAAGGGAAGCTGGAGACCGAGACCCTCAAGATCCTGGGCCAGGTGGACATGGAGGCCGGGCACATCCGTCCGGCCCGGATCCGGGTGTCGGCCCAGTGCAACCGGGTGCCGGTGGTGGATGGTCATACCGCCTGTGTCTGGGTCGAGCTCGAGCGGGTGTGGTCGCCGGAAGCCGTTCGGGAAGCGCTGGAATCCTTCACAGCCGAACCCCAGAAACTCTCGCTACCCTCGGCGCCGCCCCACCCTGTGGTGGTCCTGGATGGAGAGGCCCACCCCCAACCCCGACTCCACCGGGACGTAGCCGGCGGCATGGCGGTGACGGTGGGACGGATCCGCCGAACGCCCACAGGGGAGCTGGCCTTCGTCACCGTGTCCCACAATACCATCCGGGGGGCAGCCGGCGGCGCCATTCTCTGCGCCGAGTTGGCGCTGGCCCGGGGGCTCGTTCCCGGGACGGTGGCGTCCTGATCGCGTCCCGGGTCTCCCGGTAGTGCCCACTCTCACCTCCACCGCTGCCGCCATGTCCGCTTCTCCGGACGCCACCGTTGATTCTCAGACCGCCGTGCACGTGTTCGCTCCTGCCACCATCGGGAACCTGGCCTGCGGCTTCGACGTGCTGGGGATGGCGCTGGAGGGGCCCGGGGATGTGGTGACGGCGTGGCCCACCTCCGAACCCGGAGTCCGGATCGAGGTGATCCACGGCGACGGGGGGCGGATCCCCCGGGAACCGGACCGCAATGCCGCTGCCATCGCCGCCGCCGCCGTGCTCTCCCTGGCCACGGATCCGGACCGGGCGCCAGGGACACCACCGGGACTGGCACTCATTCTCCACAAAGGGCTCCCTCTGGCGAGCGGCCTGGGGGGAAGTGCCGCCAGCGCCGTGGCCGGTGCCGTGGCGGCGGACCGGGCCCTGGGGCTGGGGCTACCGGCCGGGACCCTCCTGCGTTGCGCCGGTGAGGGAGAGGCGCGGGGCGCCGGGGCGACCCATCTGGACAATGTGGCACCGTGCCTTCTGGGGGGTATCTGTCTGGTCCTGGGGGGATTCCATGCCACCATGTCCGGAGATCCGGCCGTGGTGGAGCTTCCCATTCCGCCGGAGCTCACCGCCGTCGTGGTTCACCCTCACGTGGAGATCCGCACCGAGGATGCCCGCCGCGCCCTCGGCGACCGGATCCCCCTGGAAGCGGGAATCGCCCAGTGGGGGAACACGGCGGGGTTCGTGGCTGCCCTCTACCGGGAAGACATGGAACTCCTGGGACGGACGCTGGTGGATCATGTGGCCGAACCTCGTCGGGCCCACCTGGTGCCGGGCTTCCAGGCCGTGAAGGCTGCCGCCATGGAGGCGGGGGCGCTGGGTGCTTCCCTGTCCGGGTCGGGGCCGTCCGTCTTCGCCCTCTGCCACGGCTTCGAGGTGGCTCGGACGGTGGGTGCCGCCATGGTGGAAGCCTTCCGCCGCGCCGGCGGGGTGGACAGCGATCTCCACATCTCGCCGGTGGGCCTGCGGGGGGCTCGGGTGATCCCGGCGCCTCCCTCCCCGCTCCGGGAAACGCCACCACGGAGAACGCAGCCCCAGGGGGAAGGGTGAGATTCCGGTCGACCCGGGGGCGCTCTCCGGAGACGGATCTGGCTGGTGCACTCACCCGGGGGCTGGCACCGGATGGTGGCCTCTACCACCCGGTGTATCTTCCTCCCTTCCCTGCCGGCTTCCTCACGCGGCTGAGGGCGTCGGAGCCCACCCCGGCGGACACGGGGGCCGCCGTTCTGGGCCACCTCCTCTCGGGGCCGGGCGGTCTGGACCGGGACCGGGTGGAGGCCGCCGTCCGGGAGGCGCTGGACTTTCCCATCCCCCTGGTTCCACTTCCGGTGGGGACGGGGAGCGTGCCGTCAGGCGAGGCCACCGGTCCCATCCATGTGCTGGAACTCTTCCACGGCCCCACGCTGGCCTTCAAGGATGTGGGGGCCAGGGTCATGGCCCGCCTTGTTTCGCTACTGGCCTCCGGAGAGGCCACGGGAGGGATGACGGGGGCCGGCGACGTCAGGGCCGGGGAGACGGACACACCTCTCACCATCCTCACCGCCACCTCCGGCGACACCGGCGGCGCAGTGGCCTCGGCCTTCCACGGCGTACCGGGGACCCGGGTGGTTGTGCTCTTCCCCCTGGGCCAGGTGAGCCCTCGGCAGGAGGCTCAGTTCAGCACCCTGGGGGGGAACACCCGGGCTCTGGGCGTCCACGGCACCTTCGACGACTGCCAGCGGATGGTGAAGGAGGCCTTCCGGGACGAGGGCCTGCGGGATCAGTACCGGCTCACCTCGGCCAACTCCATCAATGTGGGGCGGCTCCTTCCCCAGATCGTCTACCATGTCCACGCCTGGCTCCAGCTCCCGCCCTCCGACGCGCCGGTGGTGATGTCGGTTCCGTCGGGCAACTTCGGAAACCTCACCGCCGGGCTCATGGCCAAGCGAATGGGGCTACCGGTGACCCGGTTCGTGGCCGCCACGAACCGGAACGATGTGGTGCCCCGGTACCTGCAGGGAGCGCCCTACGAGCCCGGTGCCTCCCACCGGACGGTGTCGTCCGCCATGGATGTGGGGGATCCCAGCAACTTCGAGCGCATCGTGGCCCTCTACCGGGACCCGTCCACGGACGTTCCCGGTGCGGAAGGTCCGGAGAGGAGGGCCGCGCCGGAGGCGGCCCGAGGGGCTCTGGGCCGGGACGTGGTGGCCTCGGCGTGGAGCGACGACGAGACCCGCCGCGCCATTCGCCGCATCCACGACTCCGCCCGGATGGTGGTGGATCCCCACACCGCCGTGGGGATCGTGGCGCTGGAAGAGGCGCTGGCCCACCTCCCGGGAGCCCGGGGGATCGTCCTGGCTACGGCCCACCCGGCCAAGTTCGCCGAGGTGGTGGAGCCCATTCTGGACCGGACCATCCCCATCCCTCCGGCGCTGGCGACTCGCATGGAGGCGCCTCGCCTTGTCACGCCCGTTGCCCCCACCCTGGAAGCGCTGCGCCGGACGCTGGA
>REEG01000094.1 GCA_007695195.1 Gemmatimonadales bacterium
GCGCCGTGGACCGCCTCCCACTCCGGCGTCCCCCGCCACCCCACCGGGTTCGTGCGGTTCAGGTGGATGAAGCGGATCTTGGCCCTCTCCTCGGCCGGGAGCGCGCTGAACCGCTCCAGGCTCTCCTCCACGAAGGGGTGGGGGATCTCGGCCATGGGTCGTCCGGGAATCTCCCCGTCGGCGAAGAAGGTGCCCCCCAGGTAGGCCACATCCACCCGGGCCACCACATCCTCCACCCGGGTGCCCAGCGCGTCCCACTCTTCCCACTTGTTGATGTCCGGGAGGAAGAGGACGCTCCGCTCCGGTCCTTCGATGATGAACGCCACCGTCTCCGAGTACTCGTCCCGGTGGGGCACCGTGAGGGGCGTGACGCGGATCCGGGGGTTCAGCTCCACCGGAACGCCTTCCTCCAGTGGGCGAAGCTCGATGTTCTCCAGCTCCACCAACTGGTCCCAGGGTCCGTTGGTGCGAAGGAAGCGGCTCATCTCGGGCATGGCGTACACGGGCACGCCGGATGCCCCGATGATCTCCCGCCCCAGGTGGATGAGCCCCACGTAGTGCCCCACATGGGCGTGGGTGATGAGGATACCTGCGAGCCCGGGGATGTCCGGATGGGGCGCGATCCGGTCCAGGTGGTGGAGCTGCTCGGGGAAGGAAGGCGTGGCCTCCACCATCCACCGCTCGCCGGAGGCGGGATCCACGATCCCCAGGCTCACGGGGAGGCGGCGGCGGTCCGGATCGTTCCAGGCTTCCTCGTCCTTCATCCCGGCCTGTGGGAAGCCGCCATCCTGCCCCACACCCAGCACCACCACCCAGGGGGAGTCGGAGGCCGCCTCCCCGGACACGTCACCGGACGACGCGACGGCCTCCCCTTCCCCGGGCCCCATGCAGGCGGCGAGCCCCACGGCCATGACGAGAGTGAGGATGGACACGACGTAGCGCATGGGCCTTCTCCGAAGAGAGGGGTGTGTTCCGCGGGAGGATCAGCTCCCGGGCCGGATCACCCCGCACGCAATGCGCGGACCGGCGCCGCCGATGGGCTGCGTCATGTGGTCGTCGGGGTTCTCGTGGATCACCAGGGCGGCGCCGTCCTCGTCCAGGATCGTCGCCCGGTCCCCCGCCCCGTGGAGGGAGGCCAGGTGGGTGAAGAGCTCAACCTGAAGCGTGCCGTCGTCGCGCACCACGATGTTGGGCAGGTCACCGGCGTCAGGCCCGGCGGGGTTCATGAGGCCATGCTCCCGGCCGTCGGGATTCAGGTGGCCACCCGAGGCCACAAACCCTTCCTCAGGATCCTCGCAGGTGCCCACGCTGTGGATGTGGATCGCCCGGGGGCCCGGGGGCATGTCGAACAGATCCAGATTGATGACCACGCCGTTGGGGGTCTCCGTTACCGTACCGGTGCCCACCGGATTCCCGTCCAGGTTGATGAACTCGACGGTGGCCTGCTGCACCTCCATCTCGTCTCCCGGAGCCACCTCGGTAACCGGTGAGTCCGGAGTCGCGTCGTCGGACACAGCGTCGCCCGCCTCACCAGGGTCGGAGCAGGCGCTCAGGAGGGCCAGGAGCAGGAGGGCGAGGATCGTGCGTGGGTGGCGCATGGCAAGCCTTTGAGGAGGAGGGGAAAAGGGGGAACCTGTGCCGAGAGGCCTTCAGCCGCCCGGATTCGGTCCGGTTCAGTCAACGCGCAGCGGTCAGCTTAGGGCTCCAGGGGCTGAAAGGAAAGAAGCCCACCCGCCACCGGGACGGCGACGGGCGGGCTTCTCCATATCCCAGGGGACCCGGGCGGTCATTCCAGCGCGGAATCAGTCCACCGGCCGGATCACCCCGCAGGCGATGCGCGGACCGGCGCCACCAATGGGCTGGGTAATGTGGTCGTCGCGGTTCTCATGGATGACGAAGGCCGCGCCGTCCTCATCGAAGATGGTCGCCCGACCCTCGGCCCCGTGGAGCGACACCAGATGCGAGAAGAACTCCACCTGCACCCGGCCGTCCTGGCCCACCACGATGTTGGGCAGGTCACCGGCATCGGGTCCTGCCGGGTTCATGAGGCCGTGCTCCTGACCGTCGGGGTTCAGGTGACCGCCCGAAGCCACGAACCCTTCCTCCGGGTCCTCGCAGGTGCCCACGCTGTGGATGTGGATGGCCCGCGCACCCGGCGGCAGGCCATGCAGATCCAGATTGATGACGACGCCGTTGGGGGTCTCCGTCACCGTGCCGGTGCCCACATCGTTCCCCTCACGGTCGATGAATTCGACGGTACCCTGAGCTGCGGCCATGTCCTGCGCCGAAGCCACGGTGGGGGCCATGCCCAGCCCGGCCAGGGCCGACACGGCAAACAGTGCAACGAATCCTTTCACGTTCTTTTCCTCCAAAGGGGATGATGGTTCAGGTTTGCGGTGGTTCAGGTCTCAGGAACCAAGCTATTGTACCGGGCAGCAGGTGGCGAGGGTCCTCGGGTGCATGGTGGTGAGGATGCGGGGGCGCTTCTCCGGTTTCAGGGGCCGATCCTGGTTCCCCACCCCAAGCGGCCTGGGTCGCACCTTCGGTTTAGGTTACGATCGGCACCTCACCCCACTACGGAGCCCGACCCATGCAAGACAAGCCGGGGCTGGAAGACGCCCCCATGAACAACCCGGTGCTCGACCTTCTCCGTGCAGCCCGCTTCGCAGCGGACCGCCACCGCGATCAGCGCCGGAAGGACGAGGCCGCATCTCCCTACATCAACCACCCGCTGGCGGCAGCCGAGACCCTGGCGCGGCACGGTGAACTCCAAGTGGTTCCCCTCCTGGGGGCGATCCTGCACGACACCATCGAAGACACCGACACCACCCTGGACGAGCTGCGGAAAGCGTTCGGCGAGGCGGTGGCGCAGGTGGTGGCCGAGGTTACCGACGACCGGACCCTCACGAAGGAGGTCAGGAAGCAAAAGCAGGTGGAGAAGGCCCCCACCCTCTCCCGAGCGGCGAAGCTGGTGAAGATCGCCGACAAGATCTGCAACATCACCGACGTGATCCACTCACCACCCCGGAAATGGTCCACCGAGCGGCGACGGGACTACCTCCTCTGGACCTCGCGGGTCATGGACGGCTGCCGCGGCACCAACGAGGCGTTGGAGGCGACGTACGACCGGATCCTTCAGAGCGGACTGGAGCGGCTTGAAGAGAGCGGCCTGCAAAGGCTGGAAAATCCGAATCCGGATTCGGATTCTTGAGCCCCACCCGCCCCGCCCCACCTGGGCACAGGAATCCCTGATGCCGGACCAACCGAACCAACCGGGCCGACTGGACACAATGGACAGAACGGACGTAGTGGTGGTTGGAGCGGGAGTCGGTGGACTCATGGCCGCCCGCGCCCTCGTGGACGAAGGCATGGACGTCCTGGTCCTGGAAGCCAGGGACCGTGTGGGAGGAAGGCTCCTCTCCATCCCCGTGGGCCCCACCCCCGCCACCGCCGGAATCGACCTGGGCGCCACCTGGTTCTGGGCCAATGAGCCCAGGGTCCAGGCCCTCATCTCCGAACTCGGGCTCGCCGTGCACCCTCAGCACATCGAGGGCGACGCCCTCTATCAGGACCGGCAGGGTGTGCACCGGTTGGCCGGAAACCCCATGGAGGGGCCCGCCGGTCGGCTGACCGGAGGGATGCAGGAGTTGGCGAAGGCCATGGCCCACCGGATCCCCCTCGGCACCCTTCGCCTGGAGCATCCCGTTTCCCACATCCGCCAGGTGGGAAGCGAGCTGGAGGTGGAGACCCCCCGGCTCAGGGGCGGGATCGGTGGGACCGGCGCGATCGGAAGAATCCGCGCCTCCGCCGTGGTGCTGGCCGTCCCACCGGCGCTGGCCATTCAGTCCATCGCCTTCGAGCCGGTACTCCCGCCGGCAACCCGGCGCATCGCCTCCACCACCCCGGTGTGGATGGGCGCCATGACGAAGGTGGTGGCCTGCTTCGAGCAGGCCTTCTGGAGGGAGCGGGGGCTGGCCGGCGCCGTCATGAGCCATGTGGGCCCCATGCGTGAGATCCACGACATGAGCGGGCCCGGCGGGGTGCCGGCGGCGCTTTTCGGATTCGTGCCCAACTCCTCCATCTCACCCGACGAGGCCCGCGCCCAACTGGCGGCGCTCTTCGGCCCCGCCATGCCCGAGCCCTCCCGGATCGTCGTCATGGACTGGCGGACCGAGGCCCATACCTCGCCCCCCGATGTGGAGCGCCTGCAGGACTACGACACCTACGGGCACCCCATCTACCTGGAGCCCGCCCTGGGCGGAAGGCTCCACTGGGCCTCCACCGAGACGTCGCGCGAGGCCCCCGGCCACATCGAGGGCGCCCTGGCGGCCGGGGCCCGGGCCGCCGCTCGGATCCTGGATCGCCGTTGACACCCGTCGCCTCCAGGGGAACCGTGGCCGACCCCTTCCTCATGCCTTCCGGCCGGCCACCACCAGGACACCGCCGCCCGCCGCCAGGAGGGCCACTCCGAACCAGATGGGCAGGTTCACCCGCTCCCGCTCCTCCACCTGGAACTGGACGATCCCCAGATCCACGTCGGTCTGGTTCTTGGTGTAGGTGAATCCCCCGTAGGCCAGGCTCAGGGCCCCGCACACCAGCAGGATGATTCCAACGATGGTCGCAGTCTTCATGTGACGCCTCTACCTATCGCAGGTGATAGTGGGCGCCCAGACCCAGAGTGAAGAAATTCGCCTTCAGGCTGTTTCCGGTGGAATGGCTGATGAAGCCGATGTTGGGGACCAGGTAAAGCCTCGCCCCGATGGGCATGTCGGCCCCTACGCCCAGTTCGAATCCGATCTCACGGTCCGACGATCGTGTGCTGCTTTCGAAGGTGTTGGCCACGATTCCGCCACGGGCCCAGGCCAGGGCGTCGCCGGGGGCGTGAAAGATGTACTTGAGGCCGGCGGCGACCCCGGTGCTTCGGGGATCATTCCCCAGCGTGCAGGCGTCGTCACAGTTGAAGGCGTGGCGATGAAGGCCCACGTAGGCGGTGAGGTTTCGCTGGAAGTTCGCCTGCAGCTCCGCTCCGAAGGACAGCCCTGCCTCGGCGCCGGCGTCGGAGAGGTCGCCCTGGGGGAAGGTCACCCCGGCCCGTCCCTCGACCCCGATCCCCACCTGGGCCTGCGCCTGGGCGGCGAAGATCCAGAAGGCCGAGAACGCCAGGATGGCGGACACCGGAAGCCGGCGTGTGATGGTCCTGCTACGTACCGTATGTATATGTGTGTTCATGGGAGCTCCGTCAGTAGGTCAGGTCGCGGCTCAGCCGGACAACAATCCGGGAGCCGACAGGAAGTTCGGCGTGCCCGCCGCGGGTCGTCAGCGCCACATCTCGGGACTGGCACGGAGATCCGCCCGGTTCCGGGAAAGCCGGTTCTACTACAGGGTCGTGTCGGTATGTAACGCTCACGGAAGTCCACCCCGCGGGGTATCGCTCAGATGGATGAGGGAGAGCGGTCCACCGGAAGCGCCCCCTGGCTCTCCCCCGTCCGGACTAGTCCCTCCGGTTGACCTCTCCCTCCGCTTCTCCTTCGGGAGACTGTCACCCCTCGTGCTCCCAACAGCCGATGGTTCGGAGGGTGGCGGACCCGTGATCTTCATGGTGACGGAGTGCCAACTCCATCTCACCACATCCAGGGATCACCATGCCGAGCGCGAACCGCAGGACCATCGACCGCAGGACCCTCCACAGC
The DNA here is from genome assembly GCA_007695195.1 of Gemmatimonadales bacterium. Lineage (GTDB taxonomy): Bacteria > Gemmatimonadota > Gemmatimonadetes > Longimicrobiales > Gaopeijiaceae > PWLA01. The sequence continues at coordinate 5,691 of REEG01000094.1, forward strand.
GAGGAGCCTTCCCCCTTCATGGGCGCCCCCACTCCCTCCGCCAATGGACGACTTCAATGGGCGGCCTACGTTGGGGTGATTCTGGCCCTGGGCTTCACCTCCGCCTGTGCCTCCTGGGGACAAAGGGAGACGGGTGCCGCCGTGGGTGGGGCGGCGGGAGGCGCCGTCGGTGCCGTCATCGGCAGCCAGAGCGGATCGACGGCACGGGGAGCCATCATCGGAGCGGTGGTGGGCGGGTCGGCGGGAGCCATCATCGGGTACCAGATGGACCAGCAGGCCAAGGAGCTGGAAGCAGCGGTCCCCAACGCCGTCATTGAGCGGGTGGGAGAGGGAATCCAGGTCACCTTCCCCTCGGGGCTCCTCTACGACTTCGATTCGTCGGCCATCAGACCCGATGCGGCGGCCCACCTCCGCACCCTGGCGGCGAGCCTGCAGGAGTACCCGGATACAGAGCTGCTCATCGTCGGCCACACCGACGCGACCGGGAGTGACACGTACAACTACGACCTGTCGGTCCGGCGGGCCGAGGCAGCCAGGGGCTTCCTTACCGGTCAGAGGGTGGCGGCCCACCGCATCCACGTCTCAGGGCGAGGCGAGTGGGAGCCCATCGCCACCAATGAGACCGAGGCGGGACGCCGGGCCAACCGGCGTATCGAAGTGGCCATCTACGCCGGGCAGGGAGGGACCACCACGCGGTGAGGTGGCCCCGGCTCACCCCCTGAGTTGAGCCCTGTCCCACCCCCACCCTACATTCGGGGCCATGACGCCCCGCGACGACGACCTCCGCGCCGAGGCCCTCCCTGGCCTCCACGAGCGGCTCCTCACGGAGGCGCTGGCCCGGGCCCTGGATGATGCCGGTCTCGCCCAGGGCCAGGGCCAGTGGGCCGACGTAGCGGCGGAAGACGGGCCCGCTGCCCTGGCGGCCCACCTGGCTCGGACCTTCGAGCGTCTGATACGGGACCTGTCCGGGCCCGAGACACGGGGGTGGGAAGAGGCGCTCCGACACCTGGCCGCAGCGCTGACGCAGGTAGGCGCACCCTTCGAGGGCCTCCCTTCCCTCCTCCCTCGCCTCCCCCTCCGGCAGCTCCGGGAGGTCCGTCCCCCGGGCGTCGTCGCCGTGGACGGGAAGGAGACCCCACGCCCCGATCTGCCCCTGGCCTTCTCGGCCCTCCTCAACGGCTCGACCCACGCCCCGAGCCTGGTGAGCCAGCTGGAGAAGGAGCTCCGGTCGGCGGACCGGGTGGACTGGCTCGTCTCCTTCATCAAGTGGAGCGGCATCCTCCCCCTCCGCGACGCTCTCCGCCACCTCACCGACACGGCGCCGGCGGGCGGTCCCGGGCAGTCGGGGGCGCCCGTTCTGCGCATTGCCACCACCTCGTACCTGGGCGCCACCGACGCCCGGGCCGTGGAGTTCCTGGCCCAGCTCCCGCGCACCGAACTCCGGGTCTCGTACGACACCCACCGGACCCGTCTCCACGCCAAGGCCTTCCTCTTCCACCGGCGCACCGGATTCGGGAGCGCCTATGTGGGCTCGGCCAACGTCTCAAGGGTGGCGCTGGACGAGGGGCTCGAGTGGACGGCCAAGGTCTCCCAGTACGAGCTCCCCCACCTCTGGCGGCAGCTCCGGGCGGCCTTCGAGACCCACTGGGCCGACACCGATTTCACCCCGGTCACCCGGGACGAGGCGCAGGGTGGCCTGGAACGCTTCCGGGCCGCGCTGACGGCGGAGCGCAGGCGCTGGAGTGGGGCCGGTTCCGGTGGGTCGAAGGCCGCTCCGCCCATCACTCTGGATCTTCGCCCCTTCACCTTCCAGGAGGAGATCCTGGAGGCGATCCAGGCCGAGCGGGAGAGCGGGATGCGGCGGCACCTCATCATCGCCGCCACCGGCACCGGGAAGACCATGGTGGCGGCCTTCGACTACCGCAGACTGGTGGAAGAGGCGGGCGGGGTGCGCCCCTCCTTCCTTTTCCTGGCCCACCGGGAAGAGATCCTCCGACAGGCACGGGAGAAGTTCCGCCACGTTCTCCGGGATCCGGCCTTCGGGGGTCTCCTGGTGGGCGGGGAGCGGCCGGGGCAGGACCGGCACCTCTTCGCCAGCGTCCAGAGCTGGGTGAGCCGGGGGCTGGATGCCCTTCCTCCCGACCACTTCGACTACGTGGTCCTGGACGAGGCGCACCACGCCGGCGCCGATACCTACCAGCGGATCCTGGCCCACCTCCGGCCGGGCGCCTGCCTCCTGGGGCTCACCGCCACCCCGGAGCGGGCCGACGGCTACGACATCCGACAGGATTTCGCCTCGCCTGGGGCCGGCTTCACCCACGAGCTCCGCCTCCCCGACGCGGTGGAGCGGGGGCTCCTGGTGCCCTTCCACTACTACGGGATCGGCGATCACCCCGATGTGGACCTCACCGGGGTGCGGTGGGAGCGGGGCGGCTACCGCCTGGCGGAACTGAACCAGGTGCTGGGGGCCAACGAGGCCCGGGCCGGGTGGGTGCGGCGCCAGTTCCTGGAGCACGCCGTCGATCCGGGGCAGGTGCGGGGGCTGGGCTTCTGCGTGAGCCAGGAGCACGCCCGGTTCATGGCCCGGCGCTTCACCGATGGGGGGATTCCGTCGGTAGCCCTCACCGCCGACAGCCCCGCCCACGAGCGGCGCCGGGCCCGCGCGCGTCTGGTGCAGCGGGAGATCCGCTTCATCTTCACCGTGGATCTCTACAACGAAGGGGTGGACATCCCCGAGGTGGACACGGTGCTCCTCCTCCGTCCCACCGAGAGCCTCACCGTCTATCTGCAGCAGCTCGGGCGGGGACTCCGCCTCCACCCGGGCAAGAGCCACCTCACCGTCCTGGACTTCGTGGCGCCGCAGCACCGGAACTTCCGCTTCGCCGACCGCTTTCGGGCGCTGGTCCGCGAGCCAACCCGACGCATGGACCGGCAGGTGGAAGAGGGATTCCCGTGGCTTCCCACCGGGTGCCTCATCCGTCTGGACGAGCGGGCGGCGGAGGCGGTGCTGCAGAACATCCGGGAGACGGTGGGGGCGCGGCGGAACGTGGTGGTGGGGCGGCTCCGGCAGCTCCGGCTGGAGGCGGGAGACCGGCCGGGGCTCCGGCGGATGCTGGACTGGCTCCACTACGATGATCCCGACCACCTCCTTCGCCACGGACTGCCCCACCGCCTCATGGAGCAGGCGGGGGCGGCGGGCCCCCCTGCCGGGGCTCCGGATCCGGCTCCCTTCGAGAGCGGGTTGGGTCGAGGGCTCCGTACCCTGGCCCGCTCCGATGATAGAGACGTGCTGAGGGCGCTCCTGGGAGAGGGGGCTGGAGCGGGAGAAGGGGCCACCGCCACCCCCGCCTGGCCCCGGGAGGGACTGCTGGCCCTGGCCCACAGCCTCCTCTGGGGAACGAAGCGCCCGGGCGAAGGGACGCTCCAGGAGTGCCTGGCCTTCCTCCGGGCCCATCCCGGGTTGGCTGGGGACCTCCGGGAGGTGGCGGCGCTCCGCCTCAGCGCCCTTCCTCCCACCCCACCCATCCGGTTCCCGGAACGCACCGGCCCCCTCCGGCTTCATTCGTCGTACTCCCGGGAGCAGATTCTGCTGGCGCTGGAGGCCGCGGCCTTCGAGACGCCGAGGCGGCACCGGGAGGGGGTGGAGCACGTGCCGGACCGGAAGGTGGATGCCTTCTTCGTGACGATCCGGAAGTCGGCGGAGCGGTTCAGCCCCACCACCATGTACGAGGATTACGCCCTGTCCGGGCGGCGCTTCCACTGGCAGAGCCAGTCCACCACCCACGAGAAGACCGACACGGGGCGGCGCTACATCCACCACGCCCGCCTGGGCTACACCCCCATGCTCTTCGTCCGGGAAGGGAGCAAGGACGATGGGGGCCTCACCCTTCCCTTCACCTTCCTGGGGCCGCTTCGCTACCTGACCCACGAAGGCGGGCGTCCCATGAGCATCACCTGGGAGCTGGAGCACCCCATCCCGGCCCGGATCCTCCGCTGGAGCCGGCAGGCGGCGTAGGGAGGCCTGGACCATGTCGGCTCGCGCCCGGTGCACCGCTTTCCTCCGATGGGCGCTTCCCCGCCTCGGCATGCGATGGGCGGGGTTTCGGAAGGTGCGGGGGCAGGTGTGCAAGCGGATCAGCCGGCGGATCCAGGAGCTGGGTCTCGGGGGGTTTGACGCCTATCGGCGCCATCTGGAGGGGCACCCCGAGGAGTGGGCAGTGCTGGACGGGCTCTGCCGGGTGACCATCACCCGGTTCCACCGGGACCGGGGGGTCTTCGAGCTTCTGCGGGAGGAGGTGCTGCCGGCGTTGGCGGAGCGGGAAGGGGAGGGGGAGCGGAAGCGGGAGGTTCTCCTCCGGGCCTGGTCCGCCGGGTGCGCGTCCGGGGAGGAGCCATACACGCTGGCGCTGGCCGAGCGGCTGGATCCGACGCTGACTTCCCGCGGGATCCGGCTCCACATCACCGCCACCGACGCGGATCCCCACCTCCTGGCCCGGGCTCGGCGAGGGCGGTATCCCATGGGGGCTCTGCGGGATCTCCCGGCCGGGTGGGTGGAGGAATCCTTCACCTCCGAGATGGAGCTGGACCCCGAGATCCGGGAGGCGGTCGTCTTCCTGGAGCAGGACCTCCGGTACGAGATGCCCGATGGGCCCTTCCACCTCATCCTCTGCCGCAATCTGGCCTTCACCTACTTCGATGAGGCCCTGCGCCGGGAAACGCTGGAGCGCCTGACGGCTCGGCTTGTGCTGGGAGGGGTGCTGGTGCTGGGGGCGCACGAGACGCTCCCGGCGGAGGAGGCGGGGTCGGCGCCGGCGGGAGATGGGAGTGGAGCCGCCCGGCTCCGCAGGATTCGCCCGGGCGAACCGGTGTACCGGCTGGAAGGGGGGTGACGCCGGACCCGGGGCTTCGGCCCCCGGCCACTGCCCCCTGTGCCGCCCACCGCCGCCTCCCCCTCCCGTTTGACCCTCCCCCCCCTACCCCGTACGTTCACGACTACACTTCCCGTACAGTGCCGCCGCACCAGCGGAGGCGACCTTCATTCGAACCCAGGACATTCATGCGAATCCTTTCTGCCCTACTGCTCGCTTTCCCCCTTTCGATTGTGGCCGCCTGTGGAGCCGATGACACCGCCCCGGCCGACCCGGCCGACACCCACGAGATGGCGGAGATGGATCACGCCGAGATGGAAGGGATGGACCACGACGAGGTGGCCCTGGCCAGCCTGGATCCGGTCCACGCCGAGTTCATGGACAATCTCCGGGGCCTCTGCGGGGCCACCTTCGAGGGCCGGGGCACCTATCCCGACGAGGCCGATGTGGATGATCACCCCCTCATCGGGACCGGACTCCGGAATGTGATCTCCGAGTGCACCGACACCATGGTGCGCATCGAGCTGTACCGGGAAGATGGCGAGTACTGGCACGGCGCCTGGGTGCTCGAAGCCCGGCCCGGCGGCCTCCACCTCTTCCACGACCATGTGGGTGACCGCACGCCGGAGGAAGTGGGCGACGCTTCCCACGGCTACGGCGGCTACGCCAGCGATGAGGGCACGGCGACTCGCCAGTACTTCCCCGCCGACCGAGTGACGGCGGAGATGATCCCCGACGCCGAGACCAACGTCTGGATGATGGATCTGGACCTGGACGCCGGGACCTTCGTCTACTACCTGGAGCGCCACGGCGAGCCCCGCTTCCGGGCCGAGATGGAGCTGCAGGGGTAAGGAGCTGGAACGACGAAGCAGACCATGACCGGTAGGACCACGGGGCACTCCTGGCCCCGGCGGTTCTGCCGCGATTGAAGGGCCCCACCTCTCGCGCATGGGGGGGTGGGGCCTTTCTCGTGCATGGCGTGGGGGCGATCCAGCGCACGGCGTGGGGCCGATCCCTCGATCGGAGGGAGGCGGGTGGGTCACCTTTGCTGAACGGACTGCGGGAAGACGGGACCTGCGTTCAGCAAAGGTAGCCGTATAGGTACCCAACGCTGAACGCGGCCGGATCATGGGGCCTCCGTTCAGCAAAAGGTACCGCCCGGTGGGCGCCCAAGGAGTTCCCAGCCCACTCCCGTTGCCCACCCGCATCATTTCCCCACCCGCACCGATTGCCCGACAACCGGAAAAGATCCAAGAAAAAAACCGAGCCCTCACACACCGGGTGAGGGCTCGGTCCACTTACAGGTCCATCCGATGTAGGTCCATCTGCAAGAGTGCGCCGCCTAGGAATCGAACCTAGAACCTACTGATTAAGAGTCAGTTGC
>REEG01000198.1 GCA_007695195.1 Gemmatimonadales bacterium
CCGACTCAGTACCGGTAGTGGTCGGGCTTGTAGGGCCCCTGGGGATCCACGCCGATGTAGGCAGCCTGGTCCGGGGTGAGCTCGGTGAGCCGCACGCCGAGCTGGTCCAGGTGCAGCCGCGCCACCTTCTCGTCCAGGTGCTTGGGCAGGACGTAGACCTCGTGCCCGTATTCCCCGGCGTTCCGGTGAAGCTCGATCTGCGCCATGACCTGGTTGGTGAAGGACGCGGACATGACGAAGGAAGGGTGTCCGGTGGCGCACCCCAGATTCAGGAGTCGGCCCTCCGCCAGGATCAGCACCGAATGGCCGTCGGGGAAGATGAACTCGTCAAGCTGCGGCTTGATGGTGTGCCGCTTGATCCCCTGCTTCTTGAGGCCGGCCATGTCGATCTCGTTGTCGAAGTGGCCGATGTTCCCCACGATGGCCTTGTCCTTCATGCGGGCCATGTGGTCCGCCGTGATGATGTCGCGATTGCCGGTGGCGGTGATGAAGATGTCGGCGGTCTCCAGCACATCTTCCAGGCGCACCACCTGGTAGCCTTCCATGACGGCCTGAAGAGCGCAGATGGGGTCGATCTCGGTGATGAGCACACGGGCTCCCTGACCCCGAAGCGCCTGGGCCGAACCCTTCCCCACGTCACCGTAGCCGCAGATCACCGCCACCTTGCCCGAGAGCATGACGTCGGTGGCCCGGAGGATCCCGTCGGTGAGGGAGTGACGGCAGCCGTACAGGTTGTCGAACTTGGACTTGGTGACGGCGTCGTTCACGTTGATGGCCGGGAAGAGGAGCTTGCCCTCCCGCATCATTTCGTAGAGGCGGTGCACCCCGGTGGTGGTCTCTTCGGACACGCCCCGGATCTCGGCGGCGATGCGATTCCACTTCCCCGGATCCTCGTCGGCCACCTGCCGGAGGAGCTTCAGGATCTCACCCCACTCCTCCGAATCCTTCTCCTCATCGAACTCGGGGATGGCGCCGGCGTCCTCAAACTCCTTGCCCTTGTGGACCAGGAGGGTGGCGTCGCCGCCGTCGTCCAGGAGGAGGTTGGGGCCGCCGCCGTCGGGCCAGGTCAGGGCCTGCTCGGTGCACCACCAGTACTCTTCCAGCGTCTCGCCCTTCCAGGCGTAGACCGGGACGCCCTTGGGCTCCTCAGGCGTACCGTCGGGGCCCACCACCACCGCCGCCGCGGAGTGGTCCTGGGTGGAAAAGATGTTGCACGAGACCCAGCGCACATCGGCTCCCAGCTCCCGCAGCGTCTCGATGAGCACGGCGGTCTGCACCGTCATGTGCAGCGACCCCATGATCCGGGCTCCCGCCAGGGGGGCCTGGCCCGCGTACTCTTCCCGGAGGGCCATGAGTCCGGGCATCTCGTGCTCGGCCAGCCGGATCTCATCGCGTCCCAGCGTATGGAGCGAGAGGTCCTTCACCTTGAAGGGAGGGCGCTCGCGACCGCCACTTCCCACATGGACTCCTTCCTTCAGTACCATCGTCTCCATACGTCTTCCTCCATATGACTGAATCTGAAACGGGACGAGCCCGACATCGGGGCGCCCTCGTGCAACGTGCATCGTTGACGGCGGGAATCCAAGGATCGCCCTCGGCTCCTACCGGGGATCGCCCACGGTTCCCACCGGATTCGTGGGTACCACCGAGTGGCCGAAGGGTGCCATCGACTCCGGAACTTTACTCGCGGCGCAAGGGAAAAACGGGGGCTACCATGTCCATTCCGCCCCTCGTCGTCTTCTTCGTGGGGCCGTCCCTCGTGGGGGTCGTCTTGTCGAGAAATCCTGCTCCGGCCCGGAGACGGTTGTGAATTCCAAGCTGAAGACCCTCCTGGTCGTCTCCGGTGTTCTGCTGGTGGCCTTCCTCCTGGCCCTCCCCAAGCTCTCGTTGGGGGGTGGCGACGAGGGCGCAGGACCGGGCGGACCGGGCGGACCCGGCGGCGGGCCCGGCGGAGGCGCCCTGGTGGTGGATCTCTACGTGGTGGAACCAAACCCCCTCCTGGATCGGACCCTGGCCACGGGCTCGCTCATGGCGGAAGAGTCGGTGGACCTCCGTGCCGAGGTGGGCGGGCGCCTGGTGGAAGTGGCCTTCGAGGAAGGTGGAATGGTGGAGGCCGGGGCCCTCCTGGCCAGGGTGAACGACCGGGACCTGCAGGCGCGCCTCCAGGCGTTGGAAGCGCGGGGTCGCCTCCTGGAGCAGCGGGAGTTCCGCCAGTCGCGACTCCTGGCCGAGGGCGGCGTATCGGCCGAGGAGCTGGAAGAGACCCGTGCCGAACTGGAGGTCCTGGAGGCGGACAAGGAGCTGGTCCGGGCCGACATCGAGAAGACGGAGCTGCGTGCCCCCTTCCGGGGCCGGGTGGGATTCCGGGAGGTGAGCCCCGGCAGCCTCATCTCGCCGGACACCCGCATCACCACCGTCCAGGTTCTGGACCCCCTCCGCCTGGAGTTCTCCGTTCCGGCCCGCTTCGCGCCTCGCGTCGCCTCGGGCCAGCGGGTGCTCTTCCGGGCCGAGGGGTCGGAACGGGACTACGAAGCCGTCATCTACGCCGTGGAGCCGGGTCTCGAGGAATCGACCCGGACCCTCCGGATCCGGGCCCGCACCCCAAACCCCGACGGTGCCCTCTTTCCAGGCTCCTTCGCCTCCGTGGAGGTGATCCTGGAAGAGTTCGATGCGGCCCTCTCCGTTCCCTCCATCGCCGTGCGCCCCGATCTGGACGGGCCGCGGGTCTTCGTCTTTCGGGGCGGAGAGGCCCAGGTGGTCCCGGTGCGCCTCGGAGTCCGGACCCGGGAGAGTGTGCAGGTGGTGGACGGGCTCTCGCCCGGCGACTCGGTCATCGTCACAGGCTTCCAGCAGCTCCGACCCGGCCGGGAGGTGGAGGTGGGCGAGGTGACCCGCCCCGACCCGGATGAGGAGACGCCGGGGACCCTCCTGGATGACGACCCGGCGGCGGGGCTCCCGGGGGCTGATGGGGAGGCCCCATGAAGCTCTACGAACTGAGCGTCCGGCGGCCCGTCCTGGCCACAGTCATGTCGCTGGTCATCGTCATCTTCGGCATTGTCTCCTTCACCTTCCTGGGGGTGCGGGAGTTTCCGTCCGTGGACGCCCCCATCATCACCGTCACCACCAACTATCCCGGCGCCAACGCCAGCGTCATCGAGTCCCAGATCACCGAGCCCCTGGAAGAGTCGGTGAACGGGGTGGAGGGGATACGCTCCCTCACCTCCACCACCCGGGAAGGGCGTTCCACCATCCAGGTGGAGTTCGATCTGGACGAAGACCTGGACCGGGCCGCCAACGACGTCCGGGACCGGGTGAACCGGGTGCTGGGGCGCCTTCCGCCCGACGTGGATCCGCCCCAGGTGTCCAAGGCATCGGACGACGAGTCGCCCATCGTCTTCCTCAACGTCTTCAGCGACCGGCGAGACCTCCTGGAGCTCACGGAGATCGCCGAGACCCGCTTCGCCGAACGGTTCCAGACCATCTCGGGGGTGAGCCGCGTCGATGTCTGGGGTGCCCGCCGCTACGCCATGCGCCTCCGCCTGGATCCCCAGCGTCTGGCGGCCCACCGCCTTTCCCTGGCGGAGGTGCAGGAGGCGCTGGACCGGGAGAATGTGGAGTTGCCCTCGGGGAGCCTCGAAGGAGATGACCTGCAGCTCACCATCCGGACGCTGACCCGCCTCCAGACCGCAGAGGAGTTCGAGAACGTCATCCTCCGGCAGGAGAATGGTCAGGTGGTGCGGCTCCGGGACGTGGGTCGGGCCGAGTTGGCGGCCCAGAATGAGCGGACGGTGCTGAAGCGGGAAGGGGTACCCATGGTGGGGGTGGTCCTCCGTCCCCTCCCCGGCGCCAACAACGTGGCCATCGCCGACGAGTTCTACCAGCGACTGGAGCAGATCCGCGCCGACCTTCCCGACGATGTCCAGACCGCCATCGGCTTCGACATCACCGAGTTCATCCGGGCCTCCATCGGCGAGGTGCAGCAGACCGTTCTCCTGGCACTCCTCCTGGTGACCCTCGTCATCTTCCTCTTCCTGAGGGACTGGCGAACCACGGTAGTGCCGGTCATCGCCATCCCCGTGGCGCTCCTGGGCGGGTTCTTCGTCATGTTCGCCCTTGGATTCACCATCAACGTCCTGACCCTCCTGGCCATTGTGCTGGCCATCGGGATCGTGGTGGACGACGCCATCGTGGTGGTGGAGAACATCTATTCCAAGATCGAGGCCGGCGAAGACACCACCCTGGGGAGTATCGAGGGCACCCGGGAGATCTTCTTCGCCATCGTCTCCACCACCCTGGCGCTGGTGGCGGTCTTCCTCCCCATCATCTTCCTGGGGGGGCTCACCGGACAGCTCTTCAGCGAGTTCGGCCTGACCCTGGCGGGGGCGGTGGTGGTCTCGTCCTTCGTAGCTCTCACCCTCACCCCCATGCTCTGCTCCCGTCTCCTGAAGAAGCGGGAGCGGCAGCCCTGGTTCCACCGCCGAACCCAGGGGTTCTTCGATGGGCTCACGGAAGGGTACCGGCGGATGCTGGACGGCTTCCTGGCCCGGCGGTGGATGGCCTTCGCAGTGCTGGCCGCCTGCTTCGGGCTGGGCTACCTCCTCTTCGACGCCCTGCCCCAGGAGCTGGCGCCCACCGAAGACCGGGGGGCCATGCAGATCCCGGTGTCAGGGCCCGAGGGCGCCACCTTCGCCTACATGGACCGGCACATGGACGCCCTGTCGGAGCTCATCGAGGAGGAGGTCCCGGAGCACCGCGCCATCGTGTCCGTCACCTCGCCCGGGTTCGGCGCCGCGTCGGCGGTGAACTCGGGCTTCATCCGCCTGGCGCTGGTGGACGCCTCGGAGCGGGACCGGAGTCAGCAGGAGATCGCCGCCGCCCTCTCCCGGAGGTTGGGAGAGGTGCGGGGGGTGCAGGCCTTCGTGATCCAGGACCAGAGCATCCGCACCGGCGGAGGTGGGGGACGCGGGCTCCCGGTGCAGTTCGTGCTCCAGGCACCCACCCTGGAAGATCTGGCCGAGAAGCTCCCCGAGTTCCTGGATGAGGCCCGGTCCCAGTCGGCCTTCTCGGTGGTGGATGTGGATCTCACCTTCGACAGCCCCGAACTCCTGGTGGAGGTGGATCGGCAGCGGGCCCGGGATCTGGGGATCTCCACCGCCGAGGTGGGGCGGACGCTCCAGTTGGCGCTGAGCGAGCAGCGCACCGGCTTCTTTGTCATGAACGGCCAGCAGTACGACGTCATCACCGAGGTGGAGATGGATCGTCGCCGGACACCGACGGATCTGCGTTCCCTCTATGTGCGAACATCCAACGGCGCCCCTTTGCAGATCGACAACCTGGTGACGCTCAGGGAGACGGTGGCGCCGCCCCAGCTCTACCGGTTCGACCGCTTCGCCTCGGCCACGGTGTCGGCGGGGCTGGCGCCGGGGTTCGTCATGGGAGACGGGATCCAGGCCATGCAGGGGGTGGCGGACCGGGTGCTGGACGACCGCTTCAACACGAGCCTCACCGGGGCTTCCCGGGACTTCCAGGAGGGCTCGGAGGGCGTCCTCTTCGTCTTCATCCTGGCGCTGGTCCTGGTCTTCCTGATCCTGGCCGCCCAGTTCGAGAGCTTCCGCGATCCCCTCATCATCATGTTCACCGTGCCCCTGGCGCTGGTGGGCGCCCTCTTCTCGCTCTGGTACTTCGGCCAGACGCTGAACATCTTCAGCCAGATCGGGATGGTCATGCTCATCGGCCTCGTCACCAAGAACGGCATCCTCATCGTGGAGTTCGCCAACCAGCGCAAGGACGCCGGTCTCGACGTTCTGGACGCCATCCGGGAGGGGGCCGCCGCCCGCTTCCGTCCCGTGCTCATGACCAGCATCTCCACCGCCCTGGGGATCCTTCCCCTGGCGCTGGCGCTGGGGTCGGGGGCCGAGAGCCGCATGCCCATGGGGATCGCCGTCATCGGAGGGCTCGCCATCGGGACCTTCCTCACCCTTTTCGTGGTGCCGGCCATGTATTCCTACCTGAGTTCCCGGAAGGTGCGGGCATGAGGCGCTTGGGGTGGAAGGTGGTCCTGGCCCTGGGCGCTCTCCTGGCCGTGGCGGCCCCCGGCGTTGGAGCCCAGACGACCGCCGAACCCACCGCGGGCCCACTCCTGACCCTGGACGAGGCGCTGGCGCTGGCCCGAGAGGGAAGCCCCCTCATCCAACTGGCCCGGGCCGAGGTGGAACAGGCCTCCAACCAGGTGGGGCTCGGGGCAGTGGGGCTGCTGCCCCGTCTCTCGGTGCAGGGGAGCCGGAGCACCACCACCACCTATGTGGAGCAGACCTTCCTGAACCAGGACCCCCGCGAGCTTCGAGGGGCCTCGTCGAGCCAGTGGGGTGGAGGCGCGGCCCTCACCTGGCGGGCCTTCGACGGCGGTGGACGGTTGGCCGAGCTGGATCGTCTCCGGGCCCTGGAGGTAGGCGAAACTTTCGCCCTGGATCAGGTGCAGGAGCGCATCCTCACCGACGTGGTGGTGGCCTACTACGACCTGGCCCGCCGGGAGGCGGAGCTGCAGGTCTTCGCCGAAGCGGTGGAGCTCTCCCACGAGCGCCTCCGCATCGCCCGGGTGCGGGAAGAGGTGGGGGCCGGGTCGGAGGTGGCGGTGCGGCAGGCCCAGGTGGACCGGAACGCCGATCAGGCCCAGCTCATCCGGGCCCGGAGCGGGGTGGTGGAAGCGCGGACGGGGTTCAATCGACTGGTGGGACGCCCGCCGGCTACGCCGTTCTCGGTTCGCGCCGACATTCCGGTGGATACGGGGCTCGAGCGGGAAACGGTGCTCCGACTCGCCCGCTCCCGGAGTCCGGCCGCGGAGGGCGCTCGAGCCGGCCTTCAGGCGGCGCTCTCCGGCGAGCGGGAGGCCCGGGCCGACTGGTTCCCGTCCCTGGACCTCCGGGCCGGGTTCGACTATACCGACCTCACCTCGGAGAGCGGGTTCCAGCAGGCGGTGCAGGGCTTCGACTACTCCCTGGGGCTCTCCTTCAGCTTCGACCTCTTCGACGGCTTCGACCGGAACCGGCGGGGAGAGGCGGCCCGCCTCCGGACCCGGAGCGCCGAGATCACCCTCCGGGATGTGGAATCCCGTATCGAGGCGGAGGTGGAGGTGGAGTGGGCCCGGTACGCGGATCGGTTGGAGTTGGTGGCGCTGGAGCGGGAGAACCTGGAGCTGGCTCGGCGGAATGTGGAGACGGCGCTGGAGCAGTTCCGCCTGGGGGCCATCTCGTCGCTGGAGCTCCGGGAGGTACAGGAGGCGTTGACCCGGGGGGGGATCCGGCTGCTGGAGTCGGAGTTCGAAGCCCGGGCGGCGGAAGCGGAGCTGCGGCGGCTCATGGGGGCGGTGGGGTCGTAGGGAAGGGATCTGTCGGGGGCCGGAGCCGTTGGCACGGCAGCGAGGACCAGGCGGTGGCGGGCTCGGGGATCTACCGGCGGCCCGCCATGGGCGGAGTTGCCGGGGCCCATGTGGGCACGCATCTTGGTCGGACGTCCCCGGGCACCCGATCTGAGCGAAGTCGTGGTGCCTGCCGTACGACCCTGGATCGCCCCCCTCGGAGGCCCCCCTATGCGCCCGACAATCCGTTCGTCCCTTCCGCTTCCGCGGTTCCGCTCCCGAACATCGTTCTGGGGCGCGCCGGTGCTCACCCTCCTCCTCACCCTTCCCCTGGGCGCGGTGGAACTGGATGCCCAGGAGCGTCGGGCACTCACTCCGGAAGATTCCTACCGGATGGTGAATGTGGGGGATACGGAGATCTCCCCCGACGGCCGCTTCCTGGCCTTCGTGGCCACCGAGATCCGTGAAGAGCAGAACGACCGCCGGAGCTCCATCTGGATGCAGGAGCTGGAAGAAGGGCGGCCCGTGGGCGAGCCGGTGCGCTTCACCGATCCCACCCGGAACGCCACCTCTCCACGCTGGTCGCCGGATGGATCGCTCCTCTCCTTCACCTCCCGTCGCGGCGAGGACAACCACACGGTCTGGTTTCTCCGGATCGGCGCCGCCGGGGGTGAAGCCTTCCGCATCGAAGGGGTGGAAGGCACCCCCATCTGGTCTCCCGATGGACGCCACATCGCCTTCCTCAAGGCACCGGAGACCAACGGGGACCGGGCCGGTAACGGGACCGTGGCGCCCAACGCCATCACCCGAACGCTGCACGCGGACCGGTTCGACGGCCACGTGGTGACCAATCGCCGCTACAAGCGGGACGGGCAGCGGAACTGGCTCCCGCACCCGGAGCTTCGCCCCCGGAATCAGATCTTCGTGGTGCCGGCGGAGGGAGGCGAGGCGCGTCAGGTGACGGACCTGCCCCTCACCGTCTCGTCGGTCTCCTGGACGCCGGATTCGGAGGGGTTCGTCTTCACGGTGAACCCGGAGCAGGATGACGAGCTGAGCTTCCACCCTACCGGCCGAATCTACCGGGTGTCGGCGGACGGAGGGGATCCGCGCCGCGTCCTGGATGGAGAAGGGGGCTTCGGGGCTCCGGCCGTTTCACCGGACGGACGGTGGCTGGCCTTCCACCATACCCCCACCTGGTACGATGCCACCGAACTCAAGGTGGTGTCGCTGGGGGCCGACGGGACGGCTTCCAGTGAACCCCGCAACCTCACCGCCGACTGGATCTACGATCCCGGCGCGCCCTCCTGGTCGGTGGACGGGAGCACGGTGCGCTTCGTTACCGGTGTCCGGGGGAATACCCACCTCTTCCAGGTCCCGGCGGCGGGCGGTCCGGTTGAGGCGGTGACCCATGGCGAGCGGACCCTGGGATCGTTGTCGGTCACAGCCGACGACCGGTTCATGGCCTACGTGGCGCAGGATCCCACCAGCCCGGGAGAGGCCCATGTGGCCCGCATGGATGGGAGCGCCGAGCTGCGGGTCAGCTCCTTCAACGACGCCTTGATGTCGGAGGTGGCCATCCAGCCGGCGCAGCGCATCGCCTGGACGGTGGCCGACGGGACCGAAGTGGACGGGTGGGTGATTCCGCCCATGAATCACGCCGAGGGTGGGAGCCACCCCATGGTCCTGAGCATCCACGGCGGACCCCACTCGGCCTATCGGACCACCTTCACGGCGCTCTTCCAGGTCCTCTCCGGAAACGGGTTCTACGTCTTCTACCCCAACCCCCGGGGCTCCACTACGTACGGAAACGACTTCAAGCAGGCCATCCATGCCGGGTGGGGGAAGATCGATGAGGAGGACTTCATCACCGGGGTGCAGGCCGTCCTGGAGGCCCATCCGGACATTGACGCCACCCGTCTCGGGGTCATGGGTGGAAGCTACGGCGGGTACATGACCAACTGGCTCACCGCCCGCACCGACCTCTTCGCCGCGGCGGTGACCCGGGCCTCCATCTCCCAGTGGGAGAGCCTGGCCAAGACCACGGATTCCAACCTTCCCCACCTCCCCTTCGGCGGGGCTTCCTTCGAAGAGCGGGAGCTCTTCCGGGCCCTGTCACCCATCAGCTATGTGGAGAATGTGACGGCTCCCACCCTGGTGATCCACGGGGAAGAGGACTACCGGACGCCCCTGGGCGAGGGCGAGCAGTGGTACGGAGCGCTCCAGAAGCTGGGGGTGCCGTCGGAATTCGTCCTCTATCCCCGGAGCGCCCACGGCATCCGCGAGCCGTGGCTGGCGGCGGATAGCCAGGAGCGGACCCGGAGCTGGTTCGAACACTGGCTCCTGGAGCGGCCGGCGGCGGACCGGGACGGGGAAGCCTCGGACCGGTAGAAGGCCCGGTCCTACCTCTATCGTCCCTTCCCCTCGTCTTCGGGGAAGGGGCGATAGAGGACCAGGGTCCGACCGATGACCTGGACCACCTCGACGCCGTCCACCTCTGAACCCACCGCAGCCGCAGCCTCCTTTGCCGAAAGGTCGGAGGTGTCCAGTACCTTCACCTTGAGGAGTTCCCGGGTGTTGAAGGCTTCGTCCAGGGAGCGGGCGAAGGCCCGACTGATCCCGTCGGTGCCCACCTGCAGGATGGGCTTGAGGGGGTGGGCCTGGGAGCGGAGTCGGGCCCGCTCCTTCGAGGTGAGTGCACTCATGACGGATCCAGGTTCAGGCGCCAGATGGTCCAGGTGAGGAAGGCCGCAAACCCAACCCAGAGGACGTAGGGGACCATGAGGGCGCCGGCCAGCGGCCGGACGTCCCAGAAGGCCACGGTGGTGGCGAATACGGCGGCAAAGAGGAGAAGCGCCTCCCAGAAGGCGGCCTTCAGGTTCTCGCGGCCGAAAAAGAGGTACGACCAGAGGGAGTTCAGCCCCAACTGCACCACGAAGAGTCCCAGCGGAAGGAGCCCTCCCATGACCCCGGTGCGGAGCCAGACGAGCCAGGCCGCCACCGACATCATGATGAACAGGAGCGTCCAGACCGGGGGGAAGAGCCAGGAGGGCGGATTCCACGAGGGCTTTCGAATCACCTCGTAGTACCACTCACCCGGTCGAAAGAAGGCCCCGGAGGCGCTGGCCAGGAAGCTGAGAGCCACGAAGGCAGCCAGGCCCAACAATGACTCCATCATGCCGGGTCCACCTGAATGACGCCGTGGAATTCCACAATGATCCGGCCCTGGGCATCCTCAGTGCCCACGACCCAGACGAGTAGGCCCTCACCGATCCCGGTGGAGGGCATTCCAAGCAGGGGATGGGTCTCATCCGAGTCCCGGTCCCGGAGGGCCCATTCACCTGGACCACCCTGCTCCAGGACACCGACCCGTGGAGATCGACCTTCCATCTCCAGGAGGCGGTAGTCCAGGACCTCGAGACCCGGTCCCACCGGCGTGGCGGCCCGCCGACCCCACACCTGCACCGTCCCCCCCGCCAGGGACCGGAGCTCCCGGGCCCTCTCTCCCGTGAGTCCCAGCTCACCACCCTCCTCTGGTCGGACCACCGCCGTGGGGGCGGCACCGGTTCCGGTGACGTCCACGACGCCGGTGACCGTGTCCACCTGGGCGGCCGGACTCCCGGTGTCCTGCTCCGGGATGGGGGTGGGATGGTCGGCTCCGGGAGTCGGCAAGGTGTCGGGTAGGGGTAGGGTGTCGATTTCCATGGGCGGCGATGCCGGGTCCTGAGGTTCGGAGGGGATGGTTGGGTCCTCTGTTCTCTCCCCGCGCGGCTGCAGAACCACGCCGGAGGACCCCCGGGAAGTGTCGGAGGCCGAAGCTTCAACCCCGGCGTCTCCCGACGGATCCGCACCGTCGCCTCCACAGCCCCAGAGCAAGATGGGGAGCGCCAGGAAAAGTAGGAAGACCGCACGACCACATCGGAGTGGTGGCGTTCCGCGGGGCGGAATCATCGGATACGCACCACCCAGAACTGCATGAAGCCCGGGAGGTTTCCATCGGCGGCGCTGCGGGCCTCGACGGCGAAGGGCTCGTGGCCGGAAAAGCTTCCAACCAGGTGGTAGAGGGTGGAGCCGGCGGCCACCGTGGTCTCCCGTTCGAAGGAGACGAAGTCGTTCCTGCGCGGGCTGAGTCGAGCCTCTTCGATGAGGCGCTCCTCCACCCCCCGAAGGTCCCACGACGGGAACTGGAGGAGGGGATCTCCGCCGCTGACCCGGCCGTCGGTGTAGAGGCTGGCGGCCCAGTAGGCCATGAGGGGGCGCACGTCCTGGCCAAGCGCCTCCTGGAGGGTGGCGAAACCGCTGCGGGGCGACTGGATGATTCGCCGCTGCAGTTCCCGCTCCCCACCGACCTCATGGGCGAAATGGTCCGAGAGCCAGCGCAGGAAGGACCACGTCACCCCGTAGGCGATGCGGCCGGAGATGCAGGGGTCGGGGTTGTCCACGGCCAGCCAGCCGCACCCCTCGGGCGCCCCCGGGCGCTG